>NZ_JBJDRH010000004.1:0-397285 GCF_044987465.1 Microbacterium sp. ZW T6_19
GGGCGGCAGCCCGGATTTGGGGACGGGGAGGCCGTGAGGTACAGTGGATGCAACCGAAGACCGCTGGTCGTCGTCGTGTGCGCAAGCACATGGTGATCGAAGCTCTGCAATGCAGGGGCCCGCGCAGGTGTCACGAACTTTCAGAGCTCCGTGCGCTTGCGCCGGAGCTCTTTTCATTTTCAGAGCGAGTGGTCGAGGCGGCGTCTCACCTCCGTGAGGCGCCTCGTACACACCAAGGAGTGACCATGGCGCAGAAGGATGCATCGGTTGCCGAGCTCACGAAGTCATTCGAGAACTCGTCCGCCGTTCTGCTGACCGAGTACCGCGGTCTGACGGTTGCCCAGCTCAAGGAGCTGCGCAACAGCATCCGTCAGGACGCTGAGTACGCCGTGGTGAAGAACACGCTGACCAAGATCGCCGCCAACAAGGCAGGCATCACCGCGCTGGACGACGACCTCAAGGGTCCGTCGGCCGTCGCGTTCGTGCACGGTGACTTCGTCGCCACTGCCAAGGCTCTTCGTGACTTCGCCAAGGCCAACCCGCTTCTCGTGATCAAGTCCGGCATCTTCGAGGGCAACGCCCTCTCTGCCGACGAGGTCAACAAGTACGCCGCGCTCGAGAGCCGTGAGGTTCTGCTGGCGAAGGCTGCGGGCATGATGAAGGCGACGATGGGCAAGGCTGCCGCCACCATCGACGCTCTTCGCGAAAAGCTGGAGACCGCAGAGGCCGCGTAAGCGACCAGCGTTCTCGTTCTACAAAAACCATCTATCTAGGAGATAAATCATGGCGAAGCTCACCACCGAAGAGCTGCTCGAGCAGTTCGCTGGTCTGACCCTCATCGAGCTCAACGACTTCGTGAAGGCGTTCGAGGAGAAGTTCGAGGTCACCGCTGCTGCCCCCGTCGCCGTCGCCGGTGCCGCTGGTGGCGCAGGCGCTGCCGAGGCCGAGGAGGAGAAGGACTCGTTCGACGTCGTTCTCGAGGCTGCTGGCGAGAAGAAGATCCAGGTCATCAAGGTCGTCCGCGAGCTCACCTCGCTCGGCCTGGGCGAGGCCAAGGGTGTCGTCGACGGCGCTCCCAAGGCTGTCCTGGAGGGCGCCAACAAGGAGACCGCCGAGAAGGCCAAGGCTGCTCTCGAAGAGGCCGGCGCGACGGTTACCCTCAAGTAATCTCGTCTGACGCTTCTGCGAAGGCCCCGGGTTCTCCCGGGGCCTTCGTGCGTTCCGGCAGGGTCAGGGACGAGGTGCGGATGTCGAGTTGCGCACCACGAGAGCGGATGCCGTCACCACCCGCTCGATGCCGGCATCCGGCCTCTCGATCTGCTCCTGCAGAAGTCTCACCGCTTCATGCCCCTGTTCGCGGGGCGACTGCCTGATCGTCGTGAGGCTGAACATCGCCGCATGCTGGTGGTCGTCGATGCCGACGACGCTGAGCTCGGCCGGAACGGAGATGCCCAGCCGGCGTGCGGCGATGGTGGCGCCGATCGCCGCCTCATCGCACACCCCCACGATCGCCGTCGGGCGCCGGCGTCGGTCTCCGAGCAGCTCCACAGCCGCGTCGTATCCTCCGGGCATGGTCGGGCCGGCGTCGATCAGCCGTGCGGCGTCGGCCAGGCCCGCCGCGCGCAGCGCTTCGAGATAACCGTCGGCGCGCCGCGCATCGCCGAAGCTCAGCGACGCCGCATCCGGCGCTCCGCCGATGAACGCGATATCGGTGTGGCCGAGGTCGATGAGATGCTCCGTGGCGATGCGGGCCGCGGCCGCGTCGTCTATCGAGACGGCGCTCGACCCCTCGCTGTACGGACCCACGCTCACGAGCGGGCGCTCCGATCGCTGCAGGCGCTCGAGCTCGTGAGCGCTGGGTTGGATGCCGACCGCGATGATCCCGTCGAAGCGCCGACGGGGGAGGACGGTGTCGAAGAGCCGATCCCTGGTCGTCGTGCCCTCGCGGATGCCGTACAGCGCGAGTTCGTAGTCGAGGTCGAACAGCGCCTCCTGGATGCCCGCGAGCAGTTCGGAGAAGAACCAGCGGTCGACCGCCGGCATGATCACGCCCACGGTCTGCGTGCGCCCGGTGGCGAGGCTGGTCGCCGAGGAGTGCGCGACGTACAGCAGCTCCGTCGCGGCATCCGTCACCCTCTTCCGGGTCGCCTCCGAGACGTATCCGTTACCGCTGAGAGCGCGGCTCGCAGTCGCCTTCGACACGCCTGCGCGTGCCGCGACGTCCGCGATCGTGCTCATCCGGTCCTCCTCGACCTTCTGCGACGTATGCCGTTGGACATCGTAGTGTGCGCGGGCGCAGAAGGGAACCGGTTCCACACTAAAGCCGAGGGAGCGCTCCCATAAGAACGTGCCCGATCGTGGAAGAGGATGCGAACTTGTGACCCTGAGGCATTGTGCCGGGGGTGGGGCCGCCGGTAGGTTGGCCTGGAATCGGTTCCCGATCGCGTCGCTGAGGGGCGCCGAGACTTGGGGACAGTTACTCGAAGAGGAGGAACCACATGGGTCTGTCACAGCGTTCACGGCGGCTGGTGCCGCTCGCATTCCTGGGGGTCGCGGGTATCGCGCTGGCCGGATGTGGAGCACCGGGTGGAGCGAGCGGAGGCGGTGGAGGGTCGAGCGACTCCAAGACCGTCACCATCTACGGCACGATCGTCGATGACGAGGCGAAGCTCCTCGCGGAGTCCTGGGCGGACTTCGAGAAGGAGAACGACATCACGATCAAGTACGAGGGCAGCCAGGACTTCGAGACCCAGCTCGGAACCCGTGCTCAGGGCGGGAACCCGCCCGACATCGCGATCTTCCCGCAGCCGGGATTGTTCGCCGACTACGCCTCTCGCGACCTGCTGAAGCCGGCTCCGGATGCGGTCAAGAAGAACGCGGAAGAGGGCTGGACGCAGGGCTGGGTCGACTTCGGCACGTACGACGGCACCTTCTACGGCGCGCCGCTCATGGCCAGCGTCAAGGGCTGGGTCTGGTACTCGCCGAAGAAGTTCGCCGAGTGGGGCGTCGAGGAGCCGACGAGCTGGGAAGAGCTGCTGACGCTCACTCAGACCATCAAGGAGAAGAGCGGCGCGGCGCCGTGGTGTGCCGGCTTCGAGTCGGGCGTCGCGACGGGCTGGCCCGGCACCGACTGGATCGAGGACCTCGTGCTCCGCAATGCCGGGGCTGACGTCTATGACCAGTGGGTCAAGAACGAGATCCCGTTCACCGACCCGCAGATCAAGGCGGCCTTCGACGAGACCGGCAAGCTGCTGCTGAACCCCGAGTACGTCAACGGCGGCTTCGGCGATGTGCGCTCGATCAACTCGACCGCGTTCGGCGATGTGGCGCCCAAGGTGGCCAGCGGTGAGTGCGCGCTGACCCACCAGGCATCCTTCCTCTCGGGCTTCTTCCCGAAGGAGACGAACATCGCCGAGGACGGCGACGTCTGGGCGTTCCTCCTTCCGAGCAAGAGCCCGGACGAGACGTTCATCACGGGTGGCGGCGAGATCGTCGGCGCGTTCAGCGACTCCGAGGCGACGCAGAAGGTGCTCGAGTACCTGTCGAGCCCTGAGTGGGCTGACAGCCGCCTGGCACTCGGCGGCGTGACCTCTGCGAACAAGGGCGTCAACATCGACGCCGTCGAGAACCCGATCCTGCAGGAGTCGATCAAGCTGCTTCAGGACGATTCGGTGACGTTCCGCTTCGACGGCTCGGACCAGATGCCGGGTGCGGTCGGCTCCGGCACCTTCTGGAAGGGCATGGTCGCCTGGATCAACGGGACCTCCACGGATGAGGTCCTCACGCAGATCCAGACCGGCTGGCCATCCAGCTGATCGGATGAGGAGGGCCGCCCGACGGGCGGCCCTCCTTTCTCACACCCGGTCCGCGCCTCGTCGCCCGGACTGCTGATTGGCTCCGTCTCATGAAGGGGAATCCGTGAACGCGACTGTGTTCTTCCAATGGATCGGGGCGCTCCCCCCGATCCTCCAGGCCGTCGCCGTGGTCATCGCATTCGCGGTGGTCGTGGTGGTCATCCTGTTTTTCGTCGACATCGCGCCGCGAAAGGGCGCTCTCTACACCGGCATCCGCCTGGCGATGTGCCTGCTCATCCCGTTCGCGGTGATGTGGTTCTTCAACTCCTACTACTGGGCGATGGGAGTGGCGGTCGCCGTCGGCGCTCTGTTCTTCTTCCTGGACTACCGATCCCGCGATGGCGCGGGATATCTGATCCAGCTGGTCGCTTTCATGGCTCCGGCGATGCTCCTGCTCCTGGCCGGTCTGATCCTGCCGTCGATCCAGACCGTGTACGCATCGTTCTGGAACTCGACGGGCCAGGAATTCGTCGGCTTCTCCAATTACCTCTGGATCTTCACGCAGTCCGACGGCGTCAGCTCGGTCGTGAACACGATCGTGTGGGTGCTGCTCGTCCCGACGCTCTCCACGCTGATCGGCCTCGCGTACGCGGTCTTCATCGACAAGACCCGCGGCGAGAAGGTCTACAAGCTCCTGGTCTTCATGCCCATGGCGATCTCGTTCGTGGGCGCCAGCATCATCTGGCGCTTCGTGTACGCGTACCGCGGTCCCGAGTTCGAGCAGATCGGCCTGCTCAACCAGATCTTGGTCTGGTTCGGCGGTCAGCCGCAGCAGTTCCTGCTGAACGGCCCGTGGAACAACCTCGCCCTCATCGTGGTGCTGATCTGGGTGCAGACCGGTTTCGCGATGGTGGTGCTCTCGGCATCCATCAAGGGCGTTCCCGCTGAGCTTCTCGAAGCAGCGGAACTCGACGGTGCGAACGCCTGGGAGCGCTTCCGGTCGGTGACCGTCCCGTCGATCCGGCCCGCGCTCATCGTCGTGCTGACGACGATCTCGATCGCCTCGCTGAAGGTCTTCGACATCGTCCGCACGATGACCGGCGGAAACTACGGGACGTCGGTGCTGGCGAACGAGATGTACACCCAGTTCTCGAAGTTCGAGGCGGGACGCAGCGCCGCGCTCTCCGTCATCCTGTTCATCCTGGTGCTGCCGATCGTCATCTACAACGCGCGCCAGATCAAGAAGCAGCGGGAGATCCGATGACCGACACCATGAAGTCAGACGCCGGCAGCAGCACGCGAGCGATCACGACAGGCGGCCGGTTCGAAGCATCGGCCGGACGTGCGCGCAAGCGCCTCAGCCGGCCTTGGGCCACCGTCGCATCGATCGTCATCGCCGTGGTGTGGACCATTCCGACGGTCGGGCTGTTCATCTCGTCGTTCCGCAACCGGGACGCGATCGAGACCACAGGCTGGTGGACGGTTTTCACCGATCCGCAGTTGACGATCGACAACTACGCTGCTGTGCTGCAGTCCGGCACCACTCAGCTGACGATCCTGGAGTCCTTCTTCAACTCGATCGTGATCACGATCCCCGCCACGATCATCCCGTTGATGATCGCGGCCATGGCGGCGTATGCGTTCTCGTGGATCGAGTTCAAGGGGCGCAACGCGTTGTTCATCTTCGTGTTCGCGCTTCAGATCGTGCCGATCCAGATGGCGCTGGTTCCTCTGCTGTCGTCGTTCTCTCGAGGAATCAACCTGTTCGGCGTTCAGGTGACGCTGGGCCTCGACGTCGCAGGCGGCTACGCGCAGGTCTGGATCGCCCACACGATGTTCGCGCTGCCTCTTGCGATCTATCTGCTGCACAACTTCATGTCCGAGATTCCGGGCGAGATCATCGAAGCCGCGCGCGTCGACGGTGCTTCCCGCGGACAGATCTTCTTCCGCGTGGTGTTGCCGCTCACGATGCCGGCGATCGCATCGGTGGCGATCTTCCAGTTCCTCTGGGTCTGGAACGACCTGATCGTGGCGCTGGTGTTCGCAGACGGCGCCGCCTCGCCGATCACGAAGGTGCTCGCGGAGATCACGGGCCGTGGTGAGGGCTGGTACCTGCTCACCGCCGGCGCCTTCGTGTCGATCATCATTCCGCTGATCGTGTTCTTCTCGCTGCAGCGGTATTTCGTGCGCGGCCTGCTCGCGGGATCGACGAAGGGCTGACCACCGGCGTAACCCTGGATCTCGGGTGGCGAGCGCGGACCTAGTCTGAAAGACATGTCCGATCACGCATTCGCCACCCGAGCCATCCACGCCGGGCAGGCGCCAGACCCCACGACGGGTTCGATCATTCCGCCGATCCACCAGGCCTCCACGCATGTGCAGGACGGCATCGGCGGGTTCCGCAACGGCTTCGAGTACAACCGCGGGGGCAACCCGACGCGGTCGTCGCTCGAGACGCAGCTCGCGGCCCTCGAAGGCGCCGAGAACGCACTGTCGTTCGCCTCGGGGCTCGCGGCCGAAGACGCGCTGCTGCGCGGCATCCTGAAGCCCGGCGACCATGTCGTGATCGGCAACGACGCCTATGGCGGCACCTACCGTCTCCTCACCCGGGTGTTCGCACCGTGGGGAGTCGCGACGACGACCGTGGAGATGTCGGATGCCGACGCGCTGCGCGCAGCGATCCGGCCCGAGACGAAGATCGTCTGGGTCGAGACCCCGAGCAACCCGCTTCTGAAGATCGTCGACATCGCGGCCATCGCCGAGATCGTCCAGGCCGCCGGGGCCGTGCTCGTGGTCGACAACACCTTCGCCTCGCCGGCTCTGCAGCAGCCGCTCGCGCTGGGCGCCGATCTCATCGTGCACTCGACGACGAAGTACCTCGGCGGACACTCCGACGTGCTCGGCGGCGCCGTGGTGTTCGGCGACGACAGTCTGTACGAGCAGGTCAAGTTCCAGCAGTTCGCGGTGGGCGCCGTGTCGGCGCCCATGGACGCATGGCTCACGACCCGAGGCATCAAGACTCTCGCGGTGCGGGTGCGCCAGCACTCCGCGAACGCACAGGCGATCGCCGAGTGGGCCGAGGGGCGCCCGGAGTTCGAGCGCGTCTACTATCCGGGGCTCGCCTCGCACCCCGGTCACGAGATCGCCGCCCGCCAGATGAGCGGATTCGGCGGGATGCTCTCGCTCGCTCTGGCCGGAGGAGCGGATGCCGCGCGCGGCTTCGCGGAGTCGACCGAGCTGTTCCAGCTCGCCGAGTCGCTCGGGGGAGTGGAGTCGCTCATCGGCTACCCCTCTGACATGACGCATGCCTCGGTGCGGGGCACCGAGCTCGCCGTACCCGAGAACGTCGTGCGCCTCTCGGTCGGCATCGAAGACGTCGACGATCTGATCGCCGACCTCGAGCAGGGACTCGCGAAGATCACGCGCTGAGCTGCGCCGATACGGATGTCGGCCGAGAATACGGATGTCGGTCGGCATCCGTCATCTCGGCCGACATCTGTCTTCTGAGCCGACATCTGTCAGACCGGCGCATGTGAGGTCGTGCGATCGCGGTAACATGGATGCTTCAGTCGAATCGATTCGACGGCATCCGCTCCTCTTCTGAAAGCTCTTTGTGTCTGACGCGCCCACGACCGATCCCCTCCTGACCGTTCCCGAACGCACCGCCACCGGCAGCATCCGCGTGCCCTCGGCGACAGGCGCGATCCGCACCCTCGGCTCGAACCCGGCGACCGCGCCGATCATGCTGCACCCCGGCGACTCGATCTCGAACGGGCGTCGCATCCTCTACATCGTGCTGCTGGGCGCGCTCACAGCTCTCGGCCCGTTCACGATCGACCTCTACCTTCCGGCATTCCCGGTGCTCGAGAAGGACTTCGACACCTCGGCGGCGGCGATCCAGCTGACCCTGACCGGAACCATGATCGGCTTCGCCCTCGGCCAGCTCGTCGTGGGCCCCTTGAGCGACAAGGTCGGGCGGCGCATTCCGCTCATCGTCGTGACGGCCCTGCACGTCCTGGCGAGCGTTGCCGCCGCCCTCGCGCCGACGCTGCCGCTGCTCAGCGGAGCCCGCGTGCTCATGGGCGTCGGCGCCGCAGCCGGCGGTGTCGTGGCGATGGCCGTCGTCCGCGATCTCTTCGGCGGCCGCCGGCTGGTCGTGATGCTCTCGCGCCTCGCCCTGGTCTCCGGCGTCGCGCCGGTGGCGGCGCCGCTGATCGGCTCGTGGCTGCTGACGCTCATGCCGTGGCGAGGGATCTTCGTGTTCCTCGCCGTCTACGGCGTGATCATGCTGATCTCGACGATCGTGTTCATCCCCGAGACCCTCCCCGCCGCTCGACGGCAGGACAAGGGCGGGGCGACTGTCCTGCAGCGGTACCGCTCGGTGTTCTCAGATCGCGTCTTCATCGGCGTGCTGATCATCGGCGGCATGACCTTCTCCGGACTGTTCTCGTACTTGTCAGCCTCGCCGTTCCTGTTCCAGCAGACGCACGGACTCGACGCCCAGCAATACGGCCTGCTGTTCGCCGTGAACTCCCTCGGCGTCGTCACCGGCGTGCAGTTCGCCTCGCGGCTCGCGGCGCGCTTCGGCCCGCAATGGGTCATGGCCTACTCGACCGCCGTCCTGCTGCTCGCGGGCGTCGCCATCATCGTCACCGATCAGCTGGGCCTCGGACTGTGGGGCACCGTCATCCCGCTGTTCGTGTTCATGACGGCGTGCGGCTTCACGTTCCCCAACGTGCAGGTGCTCGCCCTCGACCGCCACGGCAAGGCGGCGGGCACCGCGGCCTCCGTCATCGGAGCGACGAACTTCGGCGTCGCCGGCCTCATATCGCCCGTGGTCGGATGGATCTCGAAGGGCGCCGGTATCACCGCGACCACCATGGCCTCGGTCATGGTGGGCTGTGCTGTGATCGGCCTGCTGTCCCTGTGGCTGATCGTGCGTCCGCGCACGGTCGGCATGCTCGCACCCTGAAATAGGGAGAATGGAGCGATGAGACGACGGATGCTGTGGGGCTGGGGGGCCGGTCTGCTCACCGCCTCGGTGGTGCTGGGCGCGTTGATCGTGTTCGGCTTCTCCGAGCCGCCCGCCTTCGACGCATGGTGGAACGAGTTCGTGTCCGCCCATCGCGCTGACGCCATGGTGCACTTCGCCCTGGTGCTCAATGCGATCGGAGGCGGATGGATCGCAATCCTCGGGGTTCCTCTGCTCGCCATCACGATTCTGCTCCTCGCCGGGCGCTGGCGCGCGGCCGTGTTCGCGGCGATCTGCTTCGCGGCCAGTGCAGGGGCCGTGCAGATCCTCAAGCACCTGTTCGGCCGCGCGCGTCCTGACGACATGATCGTGGTGAGCGATTTCGGATCATTCCCCTCGGGACATACAGCGAACGCTGCGACGATCGCCCTCGTCGTCTGGGTCCTGTTCCCCCGGGTGTGGACGGCCGTCGCCGGTGCCGTGTGGATCATCGCGATGGCCCTGTCGCGCACGTTCTTGTCGGTGCACTGGGCCACAGACACTCTCGGGGGTGCACTCGTCGGCTCGGCCGTGGTGCTGCTCCTGGCCGCCGGCATGCTGCCGTGGGTGCGCGGCATCCGTACTTCGTCACACCCCCGAGGAGCTTGAGATGCCGATCATCCGTCCCTATCGCCCGAGTGATAGAGCCGCCATGTACGAGATCTGTCTCAAGACGGCCGATGCCGGGAAAGATGCCACCGGCATCCTCTCCGACGACTCCTTGTGGGGGGATCTCTTCGCGGTGCCGTACGTCGAACGCCACCCCGATCTCGCGTGGATCGTCGAGGCCGACGACGGACGGGCGATCGGCTACATCGTCGCGACGGAGGACACCGACGCGTTCTACACGTGGTTCCGCGACGAGTGGTGGCCTGGATTCCACGCGCGATATCCACGGCCGGCCGAGGCCGGCACGCGCGAGGAGCGCATGATCGAGTACGGCTACACCCGCGGTCCCGGAGCGGATCAGAACACGGCGGCCTATCCGGCGCACCTGCATATCGATCTGCTCCCGGAGACGCAGGGTCAGGGGCTCGGGCGCCGGCTGATCGAGACGTTGTTCGCCGAGCTCGAGCGACGGGGAGTGCCAGGGCTGCACCTCGGCATGGATCCCGACAACACGGGAGCCGCGGCCTTCTACGAGCGGTTGGGAATGGTGGAGCTGCCAACGGCACCGGGCGGAAAGAGCTACGGTGTCGCGTTCGGCTGATCTGCCGGCGTCCATTGCGGACCCGAACTCGCGGGCCGGGTTTGACCGTTGCCGTGCTGCGCGGCGATCATGAACATCAACGCGCCGATGGAGGCGCACGGGTGAGGAGCGGGATATGCAGCGTGGGTCGAACCTCCCTGCTGTCGGCGTCTACAACCAGGCGCTCGTCTTCGACCTCATTCGCCGGTCCGAGGAAGGGCTCAGCCGCAGCGAACTCGCCGAACGCACGGGCCTGTCGACGCAGACGCTCAGCAATGTCACGCGCCGACTCGCCAACGAGGGACTGATCGAGGAGACCGGCAAGGTCATCTCCGGGCCCGGAAAGCCCCGGACGCTCCTCGCGCTGCGGTCGGATTCGCGCTACGCGGTCGGCGTGCATCTCGACCCGGCCGTCGACACCGTGGTGGTGGTGGATGCCGCCGGCGCTGTCGTCGCTCGGACCGAGCAGACCCCCGGGGGCGCCGATGCGTCGCCAGATGAACTGGTGGCTCGTCTGGGGGACAGCGTCCGACAGCTCATCGTCGAGGCGCGCCTTCCGGCCGAGCGCGTGCTCGGGATCGGTGTGGCGGCACCGGGGCCGTTCGACCGTGACGCGGGTCGCCTGCTGAATCCGCCGCTCCTGCCCGCCTGGCACAACGTGTCGGTGCGCAAGGAGCTGGAAAGGGTCAGCGGGCTGCCGACCCTGCTCGAGAAAGACGTCGTGGCGACCGTCGTCGGGGAGCAGTGGTTCGATGCAGGGCAAGAGCTCGCCGACGCGATGTTCCTCTACTACGGCGCCGGACTCGGGCTCGGGCTCTCCGTCTCGGGGGCGCCGGTGCACGGCAGGACTGGCAACGCCGGCAATATCGCGCACATCGTCGTCGACCCCGAGGGGCCGGTCTGCACCTGCGGATCGCGCGGCTGCATCGGAGTGATCATGGAACCGCGGATGCTCCTTGCCCAGGCGGAGCGGGCGACTCCGCCGAGCGACATGGGAGATGCGCGGAGGCAGCTCGAGCTGCTGTCGTCCTTGGCCGCCGCCGGCGACGGGGGAGTGCTTGCGGCCTTGGAGCGCGCAGGGAGGCATCTCGCGACGGCGATCGTCGAGGTGAACAACCTCCTCGATCTCGGCATCGTCGTCCTGGGGGGTCCCGCGTGGTCGAGGCTCGGTGAGCGGCTTCTCCCGGTGCTGGACCACTGGGTGCACACCACTGCGGTGAGCACCTCCACGGAGCCCGTGCTTCTGCGCCCTTCGCAGATCGGCGCGGACTCCGCCGCTGTGGGGGCCGCCTGCCTCGTACTCGATGACGCGCTCACCGCGCGGGCGTCGCGGCTCATGATCAGCCACTGACGGCGGTCTGCCGTCATCGCCGAACGGCATAGCGTTCTGTGACGGAACTGTTATAGGGTCGTATCGACCTATTTATCCCATTTGATAGGATTATCCGTCTGAGGGCCTCAACAGCGAGGTCCGCATGCAAAGGAGCAAAGCAGATGCGAACGAAGCCCCTCGCCGCCATCGGCGCGATCGCCGTCGGCGCGGTCGTCCTCTCGGGATGCAGCGCGTCCGGGGACGCGGAGACGTCCGACAGCGGAGACCGCACCATCACGGTCGCCTATCAGATGACGTCCGCGTTCCACCAGCTCGACGACCTCTTCCAGAAGGTCAAACCCGAGTTCGAGGCCGCCAACCCCGGTGTGACGGTGAAGCTCCAGCCGATCGAGTCCGAGGACGAGTACTTCACGAAGCTCGCCCTGATGAACGGTTCGCCCGACACCGCACCCGACGTGATCTACGAGGACACGTTCCAGCTGCGCTCCGACGCCGCCGCCGGCTATCTGCTCCCGATCGACGACTACCTCGCCGACTGGGACGACTGGGACCAGTTCTACGACGCCGCCAAGGAGGCGGGGCTCGGTGGAGACGGCAGCACCTACGGCGTCTCGATGGGCACCGACACCCGCGCGATCTACTACAACAAGGAGATCTTCGCCGCGGCAGGACTCCCCGCAGACTGGCAGCCCACCTCGTGGCAGGACATCCTCGACGCCGCCGAAGCGGTGAAGGCGTACAACGCCGACCTGATCCCGCTGAACATCTACGGCAGCAAGAGCGCCGGTGAGCAGACGTCGATGCAGGGGCTCGAGATGCTGCTCTACGGCACCGAGTCCACCCTGTACGACGCCGACTCCGACAAGTGGGCCGTGGGCTCCAAGGGCCTCACCGACGCTTTCGGCTTCTACGACACGCTCTACAAGAACGATCTGGCGACTCCGCTCGATCTCGCCCTCGATGCGACCATCGGCAGTCGCGTCTCCACCGAGCTGCTGCCCGAGGGGAAGCTCGCCATGGCGATCGACGGATCGTGGCTGCCCGGCGGCTGGATCAGCGGCGACGGCGCCTGGGACGGCTGGGAGGACAAGATCGGTCTCGCCAAGATGCCGACGCAGGACGGCGGCGACCCCGGCTACACGTCGATGTCCGGGGGCTGGACTCTCGCGGTCGGCTCTCAGACGAAGCATCCGCAGACGTCCTTCGACTTCATCGCGATGGCGCTGAACCAGGAGAACTCCCTCAAGTACGACACGGAGAACAGCCAGATCGCCGTCCGGGAGGACGTCGCGACCGACGACGCGTACCTCTCGTACAACCCGACGTTCGCGTTCTTCTCCGACCTCGTGAAGTACACGCATTTCCGTCCGACCACACCGGACTACTCGCAGATCACCAGCGCGCTTCAGCAGGCGACCGAATCGGTGATCACCGGAGAAGCCACACCCGAGGACGCGGCGAAGACCTACGACGATGCGCTCACCCAGATCGTCGGCACGGACAAGGTCGAGTAGGAAACCCGCAGTGACCTCCGCCTCCGCAACGCGCAGCCCGGTCCCGGTGCATACCGGGCCCGGGCGGCGCGCCCGCTTCCGCGACCTGATGCGCTCCGTCCCGCTGCTGCCCGCCGTGGTGCTGCTGGTCGTGTTCCTGCTCGGGCCGATCATCTATGCGATCTGGGGCTCGCTGACCAACCGAGCCCTCACGGGCTATCGGGCGGCGAAGCCCGAGTTCGTCGGACTCGAGAACTACTTCTCGCTGTTCACCGACCCGAATTTCTGGACGGCGCTGGTTCTCACGGTCGTCTTCGTGCTGTTCTCCGCGATCATCGGTCAGAACGTGCTGGGCCTCGGCGTCGCCGCGCTCATGCGCATCGGCTCGAAGTCGGTCAACAGCGTCGTCGGCGCGCTCGTCGTCGTCGCCTGGGTGATGCCCGAGATCGTCGCCGCTTTCGCCCTCTACGCCTACTTCTCGAAGGACGGGACGCTCAACGCGCTGCTGGAGGCCGTCGGTATCCCTGCGGTGAGCTGGCTCATCGAGTACCCGATGTTCGCCGTCATCCTCGCCAACGTCTGGCGGGGCACAGCCTTCTCGATGCTCGTCTACGGAGCCGCTCTCAACGAGGTGCCGCCCGAGGTGATGGAGGCCGCGCAGATCGACGGCGCGAACGCCGCCCAGCGCTTCTTCCTCATCACCATCCCGATGATCCGCCGCTCGATCTCGACGAACCTGATGCTCACCACCTTGCAGACGCTCGGGACCTTCGGTCTCATCTGGGTGATGACCAAGGGAGGGCCGGGCGTATCGAGTTCGACCCTTCCCGTCCTCGCCTATCAGGAGGCGTTCCAGTACTCCCAGATCGGCTACGGCACGGCGATCGCCGCGGTGACTCTCGTGCTCGGCGCGATCTTCGCGATCTTCTACATCCGCATCCTCAAGCCGGAGGTCGACTGATGACCGCCACTGAAGCACTCGTCCGCCCCGTCGTCGGGCGCGGCCCGCGGATCTCCGTCGCCTCTCCCGCGAAGCGCCGCTCGACGTGGCTCGCCAACACCGTCCTGATCGTGATCGGGATCGTGTTCCTCGTGCCGATCGCGTGGATCGTGTTCTCTGCGGTGTCCCCGTCGGCCACGGTGTCGATCTCGGTGCCGGAGAGCCTCACCTTCGACAACTTCGTCTCGGTGTTCGACTGGTCCATGACGCTGCTGCCGCTGTGGAACTCGGCGCTGATCTCGTTCGGCACGGCCCTCATCACCGTCGTCGTCGGCGTGCTCGCCGCGTATCCGCTCTCGCGGCACAACTCGCGCTTCCAGCGCGGCTTCATGTACTCGGTCCTGTTCGGCTCGTGCCTGCCGATCACGGCCATGATGGTGCCGGTGTACGCACTCTTCGTGCAGTTGAAGATGCTCGACTCGCAGGTCAGCGTGATCCTCTTCATGGCCGCGACGTCGTTGCCCATGGCGATCTGGATGCTGAAGAACTTCATGGACTCGGTGCCGGTCTCGCTCGAGGAGGCCGCATGGGTCGACGGAGCCTCCGCCATGCGGGCGCTGTGGACCATCGTCCTGCCGCTCATGCGCCCCGGCATCAGCGTCGTCTTCATCTTCGTGTTCACACAGGCGTGGGGGAACTTCTTCGTCCCGTTCGTCCTGCTGTTCAGCTCGGAGAAGATGCCGGCGGCCGTCGCGATCTTCACGTTCTTCGGCAACCACGGCGCCGTCGCCTACGGGCAGCTCGCCGCGTTCGCCACCTTGTACTCCGTGCCGATCCTCGTCCTGTACCTGCTCGTGCAGCGCCTCTCCGGCAGCAGCTTCGCGCTGGCCGGCGGCGTCAAGGGCTGATCCTCACCTCCGCGCACAACCCCACGATCCAGAAAGCACCACACATGCACGACCGCACCGCGCTCATCGAGATGCGCATCGACCGATTCATCCGCGAGCGCCTCCGTCCGGCGCGTCACCGGCTGAGCCACCCGCTCGAGGTTCGCGCCTGGGAGGTGCCGGGGGAGCCGGTGCCCTTCGCCGATGCACTCCGGGCTGACTACGCGCCCACCGCAGTCGGAGCCCCGTGGGGGCGCCCCTGGGGTACGACCTGGTTCCGTGTCAGCGGGGAGATCCCGACCGAGTGGCGCACGGCATCCGGCGATCTTCCCGACGGCACCCGGGCAGAGCTCGTCGTGGACCTCGGCTTCACGGCCGGACAGAGCGGCTTTCAGGCCGAGGCTCTCGTCTGGGGTCTCGACGGGAATCCGATCAAGGGCATCTCGCCGTTCAACAACACGGTGGCCGCGGCGGTCCAGCCGGACGGCCGCATCGACGTGCTGCTCGAGGCGGCCTCCAACCCCGACGTGGGCAGCATCTTCACGTTCGACCCCACCGACCTCGGCGACCCCGAGACCGCCGGTGTCGATCCGGTCTACGTGCTCCGCGTCGTCGATGTGGCCCTGCGCGACCTGACCGTCGAGTCCCTGCTCGACGACACCGTGATCCTGCGCGGACTCGTGGCCGAGCTGGATGCCTCGTCTCCACGACGCGCGGAGATCGTGCAGGCGCTGGATCGGATGATCGACCTCGTCGACCCGCATGACGTCGCGGGCACGGCGGCAGAGGGTCGCGAGGCGCTGCGGGCGGTGCTGGCGAGCCCCGCACATGCGAGCGCACATGTGCTGCATGCCGTCGGTCACGCGCACATCGACTCGGCCTGGCTGTGGCCTGTGCGCGAGACGGCCCGCAAGGTGTCGCGGACCTTCTCGAACGTGCTCTCGCTGATGGACGAGAACCCCGACGTCGTGTTCGCCAGTTCGTCAGCGCAGCAGTTCGCCTGGATCAAGGAGCGCTACCCGGAGATCTGGGAGCGTCTGGTCGAGCGCGTGCGCGAAGGACGCTTCGTTCCGGTCGGCGGCATGTGGGTCGAGTCGGACACGAACATGGTGGGCTCCGAAGCCCTCGCTCGTCAGCTCGTCGAAGGGAAGGGGTTCTTCCTCCGAGAGTTCGGGATCGACACCCCCGAGGTCTGGCTGCCCGACTCCTTCGGGTACAGCGGTGCTCTTCCGCAGATCATCAAGGCCTCAGGATCGAAGTGGTTCCTCACCCAGAAGATCTCCTGGAACGAGACGAACCGGATGCCGCACCACACGTTCCTCTGGGAGGGACTCGACGGCACGCGCGTGTTCACGCACTTCCCTCCGGTGGACAAGTACAACTCCGATGCGTCGCAGGCCGATCTCGCGCACGCGCAACGGAACTTCCAGGACAAGGGACGTGCCCGGGTCTCGCTGCTGCCGTACGGCTACGGCGACGGCGGGGGCGGGCCGACCCGAGAGATGGCTGCGCAGGTCGAGCGCGCGGCGTCGCTGGAAGGATCGCCGATCGCCCGGCACTCCACGCCGCGGGCGTTCTTCGAGCAGGCCGAGACCGAGTACCCGTCGCCCGAGGTGTGGAGCGGTGAGCTGTACCTCGAGTTCCACCGCGGCACCTACACGAGCCAGCTGGGCACCAAGCAGGGCAACCGTCGCAGCGAGCATCTGCTCCGCGAGGCCGAGCTCTGGGCCGCCACGGCGTCGGTCCGAACCGGACGCGCCTACCCGGCCGAGCATCTCAAGCGCCTCTGGCAGCTCGTGCTCCTCCAGCAGTTCCACGACATCCTGCCGGGGTCGTCGATCGCCTGGGTCCATCAGGATGCCGAACGCAACTACGCGGCGATCGCCGTAGAGCTCGAGCAGATCATCACCGACTCGCTGCGCGCGCTGGTCGGCGAGGGCACGCGCAGCCTCGTGGCCAACGCGGCCCCGCACCGGCA
Organism: Microbacterium sp. ZW T6_19; assembly: GCF_044987465.1. NCBI lineage: Bacteria > Bacillati > Actinomycetota > Actinomycetes > Micrococcales > Microbacteriaceae > Microbacterium > Microbacterium sp. ZW T6_19. The sequence continues at coordinate 16,626 of NZ_JBJDRH010000004.1, forward strand.
TGCCGCGGTCGGCGCCTTGGCGATCGGCGAGGCGGATGCCGTCGCTCCCGTCGAACCGGTCGCCGTGGACGGCGGGTTCGTGCTCGACAACGGGCTCGTGCGCGTGACGATCGACGCGCGGGGTGCGCTGACGTCGATCGTCGACCTGGCGAGCGGCCGCGAGGTCGTGCCCGCAGGGCAGAGCGCCGGGGTCTTCCAACTGCACCGGGACACCCCGACGCAGTGGGACGCCTGGGACATCGACGAGCACTACCGCCGCAACGTCACCGATCTCCTCGACGTGGACGTCATGGAGGTCGTCGACGGCGCCGTGGTGATCTCGCGCTCATTCGGAGCATCGACGCTGGTGCACAGCATCCGCCTCGATGAGGGGTCGCGGACCTTGAAGCTCGCCGTCGACATCGACTGGCACGAGCGGCAGAAGCTGCTCAAGCTCAGTGTGCCCGTCGACGTGCACACCGATCACGCCGCCTCCGAGATCCAGTTCGGGCACATCGTGCGTCCGACCCACACGAACACCTCGTGGGATGCTGCGCGCTTCGAGACCGTGGCGCATCGGTGGGTCAGAGTGGGGGAGAGCGACTTCGGCGTCGCGGTCACCAACGACTCCACCTACGGCCACGACATCACCCGGCACCCGCGTGAGACGGGCGGCACGTACTCGACCGTGCGGCTCTCGCTCGTCAGGGCGGCGCTGTTCCCCGATCCGCAGCAGGACCAGGGCCGGCACCATCTGGAGGTGGGCATCGTCATCGGCGGCGAGCTCGTCGACGCGATCGCCGAGGGATACCGCACGAACCTCGCGGAGCGCCGCATCGAGGGCGCCGACGATGTGCAGCCTCTCGTCTCGATCGACCACCCGGGCGTGGTGATCGAGGCGGTCAAGCTCGCCGAGGACGGCAGCGGCGACGTCGTCGTCCGACTGTACGAGGCCCTCGGGCGTCGTGCCGAGGCGACCGTCACCGTGGGCTTCCCGAGCGGTGACGCCAGCGAGGTGGACCTGCTCGAGCGCGAGATCGAACGGGCCGCCCTGACGAGTCAGGATGCCGATGGCATCCGGCTGGCGCTGCGTCCGTTCCAGCTCGTGACGCTGCGACTGCCGCGGGTCTGACACAGCCGAAGGGCCTCCGTCCGCGCGGGGCCCTTCGGCTGTGCAGTGGTGACGGCGGGACTCCGCTCTTCGCTGCGCTCAGGGCTCCCCGAATCCCCCAGCATCAGATAAACGTCAAACGGCCCCCGCTTCGCGAGGGCCGTTTGACGTTTGGCGGTGACGGCGGGATTCGAACCCGCGGTTGCTTGCACAACACACGCTTTCCAAGCGTGCTCCTTCGGCCGCTCGGACACGTCACCAAGGAACAACCTGAACAGTCTATCCGATCGCCCGGGCGTCCTTTGACATGGGCCTAGGCCGCGGGGACCTCATCCAGCGAGAAGTACACGGGCAGGCCGCGCTCGCGGGCGATCTTCACGTCGTTGTCGGCACCCGAGGAGGCGCCGGGAAGTCTGAGCACCGCGTCGCAGTGCTGCAGCAGTCGGGCCGCGACGTCGTACATGACGTCCGACTGCCCGGTCTCGCCCGGTGTCAGGCCGCGCAGAGTCGGCAACGCGACCCACTCGCCGATCATCGGGACATGGCCGAGGCGGTGCAGAGGCGCCGCCGCTTCTTCGAGGCGCTCGAGGTTGCGCGCGATCGCGGCGGGGTCTCCGCCGGTGCCGGAGCGATAGGGGCCGGCGATGAGAATGAGAAGTGGATTGTTCATGTCGGACACTGTAGCGTTAACCGTGCAACAACATGAAAGAACAGGAAGAAACGAGATGCTGAGCGCGCAACGCAAAGAACACCTCATGGCTCTGCTCGCCGCCGACGGCAGAGTCGTGGCCAAGGCCGTCGCCGCCGACCTCGGCATCTCGGAGGACTCGATACGCCGGGATCTGCGCGAACTGGCCGATGAGGGCCGATGCATCCGCGTGTACGGCGGCGCCCTGCCGGTGCCCGCGGCAGACGCGCCCGTCGCCCAGCGACTGGGCATCGCCACCGACAGCAAGGACCGTGTGGCCCGAGCGGCGGTCGCGCTGATCGGGCCGGCATCCACGATCATCCTGGATGCGGGAACGACGACGCTCACCATGGCGCGGATGCTCCCAGACGACGTCACCGTCCTCACGCCGAGCCCTGCTGTCGCGCTCGCCGCGATGGAGAGCTCGAGAGCCCGAGTGATCATGATCGGCGGCGAGCTCAGCCGGCACTCGGCGGTCGTCGGAGGAGCCTTCGCGCAGGAATCGATAGCCCGGCTCGCCGCTGACGTCCTCTTCCTCGGCGTCACCGGCATCCACCCCGAGCACGGACTCACCACAGGAGAGCTCGATGATGCGGTCACCAAGCGTGCGCTCGCCGCGCGCAGCGCCGACACCTACGTGCTCGGCAGCGCGGAGAAGATCGGTGCGGTCTCGCGCTTCCCCGTGCTCTCCCTCGACGAGGTCTCCGGCATCATCACCGATCGCGAAGACCGCAACCCGCTCATCTCACAACTGCGCACCGCGTAAAATCCTTGGGTGGCAACACCCAAGATCATCCTCTTCTACGTCTTCACCCCGCTCGCCGATCCCGAGGCGATCCGGCTGTGGCAGCGCGACCTCGGCGAATCGCTCGGGCTCCGCGGGCGTCTGCTCATCTCGAAGGACGGGATCAACGGCACGCTCGGCGGCGATGTGATCACGCTGAAGAAGTGGGTGCGCAAGTTCCGCGGATACGCGCCCTTCAAAGACGCCGACATCAAGTGGAGCGAGGGCACCGGAGTGGATGCCGAGGGCCGCAGCCTCGACTTCCCCAAGCTCAGCGTCAAAGTGCGCGACGAGATCGTGTCGTTCGGCGCACCGGGTGAGCTGCAGGTCGACGAGAACGGCGTCGTCGGCGGGGGCACCCGGCTGACCCCGGAGGCTCTGCACGAGCTGATCGACGAGCGGGGCGACGAGGTGGTCTTCTTCGACGGCCGCAACGCGCTCGAGGCGCAGATCGGCCGGTTCCGCAACGCGGTGGTGCCCGATACCGAGACCACGCGCGACTTCGTGTCGCTGCTCGATTCCGGGGCCTACGACGACCTCAAAGGCAAGCCCGTCGTGACCTACTGCACCGGAGGGATCCGCTGCGAGGTGCTGTCGAGCCTGATGACCTCCCGGGGGTTCGGCGAGGTGTACCAGCTCGAGGGCGGCATCGTCCGCTACGGAGAGCAGTACGGCGACGACGGCCTGTGGGAGGGATCGCTGTACGTCTTCGACAAGCGCCGCTCGATGGACTTCTCCGACCACGCCGCCGTCATCGGGGTGTGCGCGGGATGCGGCGCGGCGACGAACCGCACGGCCAACTGCCCCGATCCTTCGTGCCAGACTCAGGCCGTCGTATGCGAGTCCTGCGAGGCCGTGCGCTGCAACGCACACGCTGCCTGACCACCGGGCACGCCGGCCTGACCACAGCGACAGGAGTCAGGCCAGCAGAGGAGCGTCACCGGCGCGTCCGGCGACGAGTGACCTCGGCATCAGCAGCGCTCTGACTCGCGCGGGCCGGTCGACGCTCGCGCGCAGACGATGCAGCACGTCTCCGAGCGCCGGCGCCAGATCGGCCGGCTCGGCCGATCTCGCGTAGCTCGCCCGCTCGACGGCATCCGTCAGCGTCTTCATCGCCTGCCCGTCAACGCCGTTCTCCGTCACGAGCCCGCGGGCTCGTCGACGCGGCGAATCGGCATCCGAGACCGCGATCTGCAAGTCGATCAAGGTCGCACGCAGCTCGGTCCAAGCCGCTCCCGCGTCTCCACGGCGCGCTCGTCCGAGCCGCATCGCACGGACCGCGAGGCGGATGAGCATCGGCAGCAGGACGATCAGCAGCACACCGAAGCCGCCGAGGACCACGGGCGTCGGGTCCAGACGCCGCAGTCCGTCGGCACCCGTCGCGCCGCCGCCGGCGTCGTTCCGATCGACCTCGGGAGCCGGGGTCTCCTCGTCGTCGGGTCGTGTGGTCGGCGCGGGCGTCGCCGAGCCTCCTGTTCCTCCGGAGGTCGCGGCGGAAGAGAAGGCCGTCGGCGTGCCCAGGGTCGCGGTCGGCTCGAACGGCACCCACCCGATGCCGGGGAACAGCACCTCGGGCCAGGAGTGCAGCTGATCGCTGGAGACCGAGTAGACGGCCTCGTCTCCGCGCTTCTCCTGCGTGCGTGTGCCGGGCAGATAGCCGACGACGATGCGGGTCTCCATGCCCAGGCTCTGCGCCATGAGCGCGAACGCTCCGGCGAAGTGGACGCAGTAGCCCGAACGCACCTCGAGGAACTTCGCCACGGCCTGCGCCCCGGTGCCGTCGAAGTCCTCCTCGACCGGAGTGTCGAGCGAGTAGATGAACTGCGTGCGGAACCAGCTCTGCATGGCGATCAGCCGGTCGTAGTCCGTCGTCGCCGTGGCCGTGACCTCCGCAGCGGTCTGCGGGATGATCTCGGGCAGCTCGACCTCGTCGTCGGCGGCGGACGTCTCCGCTGCCGACAGCGCCCGGATCTGCTCGAGCGACGGGGTGATGCTCGAGGACGCGACCGTGTAGTCGTTGCCGACGGCATCCGCGTTGCGCGAGACGAGCGTGCGGTTCTCGGGCATCACCATCCACGCGGCCCCCACGCCCTGCACGCTCGTGGCCGGATACGGCACCGGCAGCCACGAGCTCGACATGCGCAGCACCCTGATCGACGTGGTCTGCTCGGCGACCGAGACGTCCTCGCCCCATTCCGCAGGACCGAAGCCGGTGCTGGTCGACTGCAGCTCACCGCGATCGGGTACCCAGGTGCGGCCGTTGAAGTCCGACAGCGTCGTCAGGCGCAGGTAGGGGGCGGTCTTGCCGCTCGTCGCGAGCGTGAGCACCTCGACCGGGTTCGGCTGGCGCAGGTCTTCACCCAGGCGCAACGAGGCGTCGACCGTGACGCCGATGCCGCTGCCAGCCAGTGTCGCCGACACCGGGACGGCGGGGGCGACGACGAGAGCGGCCACGACGGCCGCGGCTCCCGCTGCGATGGCGGTGAAGGACGAGTCTCGGCGCGGTGCATCGGGGTGACGGCGGGCCGTGCTGCGGAACAGGAGGAGCACGACGATCGCCAGCAGCACGAACCAGACGATGTTGGCTTCGCCGAGCGTCACGATCATCGGGACCGCGCCCACCACCGCGACGAGCAGACTCGCGAGCACGGCTCCGCGTGTCGCGATGAGCTGATCGAGCAGGATCGTCAGGATCGCGAATCCGGCACCCATCAGGAGGCGGAGCCCCGGAGTGCTGTCGAGGGGCGCCGATCCGAAGAGCACCTGCTCCCAGGCCGTCGCGGTGAGCGATTCGAACATCCTCAGGGAGGTGGGCGTGGGCACGAGTCCGAACACGGCGGTGTCGCCGGCGACCAGCAGCGTCACCACGCCGATCGAGGCGAGCACCTGTGCGACGAGGGCCGAGAGCTCGCGGACCCACATGGGTCGGTAGCGCAGCGCTATGCGCATTCCGAAACCCACGAGCGCGACCGTGAGCACGACAGAGAGGACGGTGAACGACCATGTCCCGGGCGAGATCACCGAGGTGTAGGGCCACAGCGCAACGAGAGCGGATGCCGTCGCGAGCACAGCCGGGGCGAAGAACGCCTCGTGGCGCTCGTCATCACCGTGCCAGCTCAGGGTGGGCGGCCGTCGGCGCCGTCGCGGTCCGCTCGAGCCCAGTGCGACCAGCGCATCGAGGGTCTGTGCGGCCTCTGCAGCCGGCTCGGCGATCGTGTCAGTGCGGGACATCGCCGACTCCGATCCCCTCGGGAGAGGCTTCGGCCCAGGCGTCGGCGACGTCGGCGCCGAGTGTGGCGACGCGCCACCCACGGCGGGCGGCGGCCTGTGCGGCGCCGTCGCCGAGCCCCGTGGCGAACAGCATGGCGGCCGCGGCGCCGGCCGGACGCAGGGTCTCGGCGCCGTCTTCATCGAGGGCTCCCGTGATGTAGACGAGGGGGCCGGGTGGCGTGCCGCCGACGAGCGTGGTGATGTCTCGTGCACCGCCTCGGGGAGACACCATCGCGAGCGCCACGAGCAGCCCTTCGCGGTCGTCTTCGTGTCCACGCAGGGTGCCCAGCGCGTTGCCCGCGCTGTCGATCACGTCGACGCCGTAGCCCTCCTGCACCAGGTGCACGGCGACGGAGGCACACAGCGACACCGCCGCCTCGAACGCGGGATCCGCGTCGTCGCCGGGATTCTCCCAACGAGGGGAGCTCCGATCCAGGATGACGAGAGCGTCGGGGCTGGACTCCTCTTCCTCCTGCCGGACCATAAGCTGTCCGCGGTGCGCAGTGGCCCGCCAGTGGATGCGGCGCATCGAGTCCCCCGAGACGTAGCGACGCGGGGAGAGGTTGTCGCTGCCCTGCCCGAGTCGGCTCGACGACGTGTGCGCCGTGCCGCCCGAGGCGCCCACCTTGACGGCCAGCGGGGCGAGGGCGAAGACCTCAGGCACGACGGTGATCGTGCGCGTCTCGCCGAAACTCTGCTCGCGCTGCGCGAGGCCGAAAGGATCGACCGTCCGCAGCATCAGAGGGCCGATCGCCCAGACCCCGCGCCGAACGCCCGTGATCGGATAGCTGAGCCGCCCGTCCTCGCCCGGGTACTCGCCCGCCGCATCACCCGACACAGCGTCCGGCAGCACATCGCGCCAGAGACCGTGGGGGACCCGCAGCGCTCGCAGGTCGAATCGCACCGTCACCAGCGAGGTCTCGGACACCGTGAGCAGGTCGGTGGAGATCTGACGCGCGACGCTGCCGCTGCGACGGGGAAGCCGCACGACGAGCAACGCGATCAGCGTGACCGCGACGAGCAGGATGCCCACGTAGACGAGGATCGGCGCGCCGATGAGGTTGGCCGCGATCAGGCAGCCGATGCCCGCGAGCAGCGCACCGGTGCCTCGGAAGGTGAGGGCACGTCGACGTCGCATGAGATGACCGCTTCAGACGCGTGCGGCGACCGGGACTCGCACGCGCACCGCGATCTGCCGCAGCGCGGCCTCGACGGGCTGGGCTCCAGCTCGGTGTGCACCCCGCGCCGGAAGCAGACGGTGCGCGAAGACGGGGATCAGCAGCGAGGAGACATCGTCGGGGATCACGAAGTCGCGGCCGTCGAGCGCGGCCCGCACCTTGGCGGCACGGATCAACTGCAGGGTGGCTCGGGGGCTCGCGCCGAGGTGCAGACTGGGGTCGGCCCTGGTCGCCTGCGAGAGAGCGACCGTGTACTCCTCGATCGCCGGGGCGACGTGCACGGAGCGGGCGAAGGCGATGAGCTCCGAGACCGACGCCGCGTCGGTGACGGCCGCGACGCCGGCGAGCGGATTCACGGTGTCGCGCTGCCGGATCATGAGGGCCTCGGCAGCGGCATCCGGGTATCCCATCGAGATCCGCATCATGAAACGGTCGCGCTGTGCTTCGGGCAGCGCGTAGGTGCCCTCCATCTCGAGCGGGTTCTGAGTCGCCACCACGAGGAACGGCTCGGGCAGCATGTGGGTCGCGCCGTCGACCGTGACCTGGGCCTCTTCCATCGCCTCGAGAAGCGCCGACTGGGTCTTGGGGGAGGAACGGTTGATCTCGTCGGCGATCACGATGTGCGCGAACACGGCACCCGGCTTGAACACGAACTCCTGGTCGACGGGGTTGTAGACGCTCACCCCTGTCACGTCTCCCGGCAGCAGATCAGGGGTGAACTGGATGCGGCGGACCGTCGCGTCGATGCTCGCCGCGAGGGCACGGGCGAGCATGGTCTTGCCGACGCCCGGCACGTCTTCGATGAGCAGATGCCCTTCGGCGAGCAGGCAGATGAGGGCGCTGCGCACGGCTTCGGGTTTGCCGTCGATGACCTGGCTGATCGAGGCGGCGATCGCGTCGGTCCGCGCGGCGAACTGATCGGCCGTCATCGGAGACGAGTGGGAGATCTCTGACATGCGTTGCCTCTCGCGTGGGCGCAGCGGTGCGCGCGTGAACCGATCGTAACCCGATCGGGTGCGTGTCACCCCCAGATTCGGGTGCGGGATTCGGTCCCGTCGAGGCGGCCCTCGCTGCTGCGTGCGACGCGCAGGAGCGCGAGTCCCGCTGCGCCCTGGAGTTCGTGCAGCGCGCACGGGCCGATCAGGCGCTGCCAGTGCCGGTGCAGGAGTTCGGCGTCCGCTCGACGTCGGGCGATCGCGCGGGGGATGGGGAGCAGCGTCCGCCCGGGGGAGAGACGGTCGGCGATGCGCTCGGACAGGCGCATCCTGCCGGATTCCGCGCGTCCGGTCTGCAGCAGGAACCGGGGTGTGCGCACCGGTCCGAACAGCTCCTCGACGGCGCCGGCGACCATCGCCCGATCCCGTTGCTCTCCGCCCACTTCGATGCGTACACGATCACCGTCCTGGCGGAGGGCACGGATCGTTGACTCGTCGATCGGACTGATCCGGCCGGCTTCATGCAGGGTGCGCGCGATCGCGACCGCCGCGTTCCGGTACACCTCGGCCGGTCTGCGACGATCGCGCAACGCCCGACCGAGCACCGGCACCGCGGCGGCCACGGCCGCCCCGACACCGCAGAGGAGCGCGAGTGCGAGGCCGCCGACGAGCGGGATGCTCAGGGCGCCGAGAACGTCCACCAGCGCGACGAGCCCTCCGGCGATCGCCGTGCCCGTGATGAAGGCGCCGATGGAGCCGGCGCCGGCCGCCCGAGCGGTGTGCAGCAGCGGCGCGTGCGGGACGCGCTGAATCCTCACGCTTTCGCGCTCGTGAGAGAGGTACGGCTCGCCGATGCGCCATTGCCGCCGCGTCTGCGTGCGCGTCGGCCGGCTCTCGGCGAGGAACGCCTCGACGTCGGCGACGGACGCGGCCGGGTCCTTGTCGAGGACGCGGTCGAACGCCTGCATGGCGGACGGCGGGAGCGCGTGTCCGAGACCGCTGACGATGCTGCCGTCCCCGTCGGCGCTCGGCCCCCACAGATGGGAGTGCTTGCGACGGAGCCGTCGCGGCTCTGTCGTGTCGTCCAGGTCGACCTGCGAGGGAATGAGGCATGCGACGGACCAGTTGTGAGCGACCTTGTCCGGCCACTCCGGATCGAGACGCAGCGTGCGTCCGCGCAGCTGCTGAGTGGCCGACGAGGTCGCGACGGCCGTGAGGTCGATGAGGGTGTTCACCGCCGGGCAGTCCCAGCCCTCGCCGAGCAGCCCGCGGGTGCCGACCAGGAGCCTGATCCGGCCTCGTCGGATCAACTCGGAGAGCGCGGCGACCATCCGTCCGCTCCCGATGCCGGGGCCGCGCAGTTCGCGCGTCGGGCCCGAGCCCTCCCGCACCAGGACGGGTTCGGCGAGCAGGTCGGTGAGCTCTGCGGCGAGATCCGCGGCATCACCTGCCGAGGCGCGCAAATGCTGCGCGGTGACGAGCACCGGGTTCAGCCTCACCGTCACGGGGTCGGCGGCGAGGAGTTCGAATGCGCGCAATGCGCCTGCCGCAGCATCCCCGATCATCCCGCGGCTGTTGCCGTGCTCGACGAAGTCGGTGACCACGACCGCGCGGACGCGGTCGGCGTCCTCGGACTCGAGCTCGAGGCGGAGGATCTCCACGGCGGCATGATCCTTCGCGGCCGAGTAGGCGAGCGTCGTGTCGAGGGGATCGCGTCCGCGGCGCAGCCCCCGGTCGGTGAGCATGTATCCGAAGTCGGCGAGGGCGCGGCGCACGTAGTCCCACTGGCGATGCGCATCCGGATCCCCGAGCAGTCGGGTCTGCGCGAAACGGGTGAGCACGGTGAGCAGGTCTTCGCTCGTGCAGCGGTCCAGCAGCAGAGGCGGAATCACGGCGAGCAGCGGATGCTGCGGCTGCACGACACGGAGCACCACCGCGCACGAGCGCGTCAGCGGGAAGTCGTTCGCGAAGGCGCGCTCGAGCAGGGCCTCCGCGCCTGCACCCTGCTCGTCCTCGTCTTCGTCTTCGGGTTGCAACTGCCTCTCGAGGTACGACACGGCGTCGGGGGTGGTGAGCAGCTGCATGACGAGGTCGTGCAGTCGTTCCTCGTGGTGACGGATGAACGAGATCTCGGCCGGCGTCGGCTCGATCACCATCACGTGGTCGCGGTAAGGGGCGAGATGGCCCTCCTTCACGACGGCCGGAGTCGGTACCTCATAGTCGACCTCGCCGAGGAGCTGGGTGTAGTTCTCGTACTCCGCCTCGTCGTCGGGCGAGGGCAGCGTCGCCGTGAGCCCGATCAATCGCGGCGATCCGCCTCGCTCGCGGATCCGTCCGGCCAGATAGGCGACGACGAGAGCCCAGTGATCGAGCAGATGGTGGCACTCATCGAGGATCACGGTGCGGACGCCGGCGTCGACGAGCCGGTCGATGAGTGCGACGGCATTCGGGTGCAGCACGCGGGCGAGTTCGTCGGGGTTGCGTCGGGCGAATCGCCTGCGCAGCCGGCGGACCCGGCTGCGGATGCCCGAACGGTAGGCGGCGGGACTGTCGACGGCGAGTTCGGCGAGCCAGGTCGCGGCATCCGCTTCGGTGCGGCCGGTCGCGATGAGCTCCTCGGCCCAGACGGCCCTCGCCAGATCGTCGAAGGGCGAGCCGTCTCCCGTCACACTGAGCAATTGGTACGTCATCACGGTGAGGTCCGAGATCCGCTCCGGGTCGTCGGACACGCTCGCCGGCGTCGGGGCCAAGGACTCCGCCGTGCGCACCCACTGTTGACGGATCGTCACGGTGGGGGCGAGCACGAGAGCGCGATCGCCCTCCCGCGTCGCGAGGAGCAGACCGAGCAGCGTCTTCCCCGAGCCGGGAGGGGCGACGACATGCAGAGGACCGACCGTGCCCACGGGGATCCGCTCGAGCACCTCGGTCTGATAGGTGCGCAGAGTCCCGTCGAACGTCCATCCGAGCAGCGGGGCGGAGGTCGTCGGCAGGTCCATGGCTTCCCCAGTCTGTCAAAGAGCAGGTCCCGGGATCGGCTAGACTTGTCGACGGCTCTCCGCGTGGCGGCATCCAGGCCAATTCCCCCAGGGCGGAAACGCAGCAAGGGTAACCGGGCTCTGCTGGGTGCGCGGAGGGTCATTTTCTTTGCCCACGGGTTTCCGAGCCTGTCGCCTGTGGGCGTCTGAGCCTGTCGAGGGACTCACAGACGCCCCTGGAAGAATCGACCCGTGACCGTCACCGAGCAGCAGGCAACGCCGAGCGCACTCCGCAGATTCGGTGCGCCGATCGCCCTGCTCGCGGTGATGTGGGCCGTGCAACTGGCTGACAGCATCCTGCCCGGGTCCTTCTCCGGCTTCGGGATACGCTCCTGGGATCCGGCCGGTCTGGTCGGCATCCTGTTCGCTCCGCTCCTGCACGCGAGCTGGCCGCACCTGATCGGCAACTCCGTGCCGTTCCTCGTGCTCGGCTGTCTCGTCGCGGCAGAGGGCGCACGTCGGTTCTGGGCCGTGACGGGGATCATCGTCGTGATCGGCGGGGTCGGCACCTGGGTGGTCAACGCCCCGGGGACGCTGACGGTCGGGGCTTCCGGGCTCGTGTTCGGCTACTTCGGCTATCTCGTCGCACGAGTCTTCGCACCGGGGCGGGTCGCGCACCGCGTCCTCTACGCGATCGTCGCGCTCGTGGTCATCGGCGTCTACGGCGCCACCATGCTCACCGGGGTCTTCGCGGCCGGTGCAGGCGTCTCCTGGCAGGGGCACCTGTTCGGTGCGATCGGGGGCGGTTTCGCCGCCTTCGCCGCTCGACGCGCGCCACGACGGGAATGACGGCGCGTCGGCGCCGGGCCGTGAGCAGGCGAAGGCGGCCGAGCAGCCGGCAGCGGGCGCGGAAGCGGATGCAGAGGCGCCGGATGCTGCGTCGCATCGGCGTGTCCGCCGCCGTGGTCGCCGTCGTCGCGGGCGTCGCGGTGCTCGCGGCACCGGGACTGGCATCCTGGGCTCCGGAGCTGATGGCGGCGCCGACCTATTGCGCCGCCGACCCCGCCGAGCTCGCCGACGCCGACATCGAGGGCTGGGGCGGCGAGCAGCTGCAGAACGCCGCAGCGATCATGACGACGGCATCCGCTCTGGGCTTCGGGAGGGACGGACAGATCCTCGGCGTGATGACCGCGATGGGCGAGAGCAGCCTGCGCAACATCGACTACGGCGACTGGGAGACGACAGGGTTCACGAACCCCGACGGCTCCCGGACCACGAGCATCGGCCTGTTCCAGCAGCAGGACTGGTGGGGGAGCGTCGAGGAGCGGATGGACCCCGCGACGGCGGCCACCCTGTTCTACCGGAAGCTCTCGACCCTGCCCGACTGGCCGCAGCTGCCGCCTTCGCACGCGATCCACCGCGTGCAGGTGAACACCGATGCCGACTACTACTCGCGGTACCAGGATGACGCGGCGGCCGTGGTCGACGCGCTGACGAGCGGATGCTGAGCCCCCGCAGGCCTTCCGGGCGCAGTTTCTGCCGCTCGCACAGCCAATCGGCGGCGCGAACTGCGACCGGAACGCTGAGGAATCCCGCGACGGCGGCACGACGTGCGACGGGAGCGTCGCAGGGCCGGGCCGCCTAGGCTGAACCCATGGCGCGGAGCATCTACATCACCTCGGCCGAAGGTCACACCGGCAAGTCGACGATCGCGCTCGGAGTGCTCGACGCGCTCATGCGGGTGACACCGCGAGTCGGCGTGTTCCGCCCGATCGCCCGGTCGGTGGTGGAGCGCGACGAGATCCTCGAGCTGCTGCTCGCCCACGACGGCGTGCAGCTCGACTACGACGACTGCGTCGGCGTGAGCTACGACGACGTGAGAGACGACCCCGACCGCGCGTTGTCGACGATCGTCGCTCGTTTCAAGGCCGTCGAAGCCCAGTGCGATGCGGTCGTGATCGTCGGCAGCGACTACACCGATGTCGCGAGCCCCGCCGAACTCGGATTCAACGCGCGCATCGCCGCGAACCTCGGGGCCCCGGTGCTGCTGGTGCTCTCCGGCCGAGACCAGCAGCGGCAGGCCGAGCAGCTCGGCACCACGACGGCGCGCACAGCATCCGCCGTCGGCCAGATCGCCTCCCTCGCGCTCGCGGAGCTCGAAGCGGAGCGCGCCGAGCTCTTCGCGGTCATCGTGAATCGGGCGGCCCCTGATGCGCTCGCCGAGGTCTCCGCCGCGGTGGCGTCCGTGCGTCCCGCCCGCGACATGTCGGTGTGGGCGATCCCCGAAGACCGCACGCTCGTGGCGCCCTCGATCCGCGGCATCCTGGCGGCCGTGGACGGCCGGCTCCTGAAGGGCGATCCCGACCGACTCGACCGCGAGGCTCTCACGATCGTGGTCGCCGGCATGTCGATGGTGAACGTGCTGCCGCGCATCACCGAGGAGGCTGTCGTCGTGATCCCCGCCGACCGCACCGAGGTGCTGCTGGCGACGCTCCTCGCCGATGCCTCCGGCACCTTCCCCCGCGTCGCGGGCATCATCCTCAACGGTCCGTTCCCGCTGCCGGAGCCCATCGTGCAGCTCCTCGACGGGTTCGCCTCCACCGCCCCGATCATCACGACCGATCTCGGCACCTACGACACCGCCGTCCGCGTCATGAACGCCCGTGGCCGCATCTCGCCCGAGTCGCGCACCCGCTACGACCGGGCGCTCGGTCTCTTCCAGGCGCACGTCGACATCACCGATCTCACCACGCAGCTGGGCCTCGCCGAGTCGACCGTCGTGACGCCGCTCATGTTCGAGTACGGCCTGATCGAGCGCGCCCGCGCCGATCGACGGCGGATCGTGCTCCCCGAGGGCGACGACGACCGCATCCTGCAGGCTGCGGCCACGCTGCTCGCCCGAGAGGTCGCCGACCTGACGATCCTCGGCGACGAGGCGGCGATCCGCGCGAGGGCGGTCGAGCTGGGGGTCGACATCAGCGCGGCGCAGGTGCTGAGCCCCAACGACCCCGCCATGGTCGAGCGCTTCGCCGCCGAGTATGCGCGGCTGCGAGCGCACAAGGGCATCACTCTCGCTCAGGCCGCCGACACCGTCACCGACGTCTCGTACTTCGGCACGATGATGGTGCACCTCGGGCTCGCCGACGGCATGGTCTCGGGTGCCGCGCACACCACCGCGCACACGATCCGTCCCTCGTTCGAGATCATCAAGACGAAGCCGGGCGTGAACGTCGTGTCGAGCGTGTTCCTGATGGCGCTCGCCGACCGCGTGCTCGTGTACGGCGACTGCGCGGTCATCCCCGACCCGACCAGTGAGCAGCTCGCCGACATCGCGATCTCGTCGGCGGCGACCGCTCGGCAGTTCGGCATCGAACCACGGGTCGCGATGCTGTCGTACTCGACGGGGGAGTCGGGAACGGGAGCCGACGTCGACAAGGTCAGGGCGGCGACCGCACTCGTGCACGAGAGGGCGCCCGAGCTCCTGGTCGAAGGGCCGATCCAGTACGACGCCGCCGCAGACGCGGCCGTCGCCAAGGCGAAGCTCCCCGGATCCGAGGTCGCCGGACGCGCGACCGTGTTCGTCTTCCCCGATCTCAACACCGGCAACAACACGTACAAGGCGGTGCAGCGGTCGGCCGGGGCCGTCGCGATCGGGCCGGTGCTGCAGGGACTCAACAAGCCGATCAACGACCTGTCGCGCGGCGCTCTCGTCGACGACATCGTGAACACCGTGGCCATCACCGCCATCCAGGCACAGGGGCAGGAATCGTGAGCGCCATCCTCGTCATCAACAGCGGTTCGTCCTCGTTGAAGTACAGCCTGATCGACATCGCGCACGAGCACGAGCTCGCGAACGGTCTGATCGAGCGGATCGGCCAGGACCTCAGCCCGGTCGAGCACAAGGTGCGACCACAGGCGGGGGCGGATGCCGTCGTCACGATGCTCGATGCGACGTACCCCTCCGAGCGCGCGGTCGCCGATCACGATGCTGCCTTCGCGGTGATGCTGGAGCAGTTCGCAGAACACGGGCCCTCGCTCGAGGAGCATCCGCCCGTGGCCGTCGGGCATCGCGTCGTGCACGGCGGGGCGCGCTTCTTCGCTCCCACCCTCATCGACGACGACGTCGAGCGCCAGATCGCGGAGCTCTCGGTGCTGGCCCCGCTGCACAACCCCGCCAACCTCGCGGGTATCGTCGCGGCACGAGCGGTGTTCGGCGACGTGCCCCACGTCGCCGTGTTCGACACGGCGTTCCATCAGACGCTGCCGCCCGCCGCCTACACCTACGCGATCGACGCCGAACTCGCCCGCGAGCACCGGGTGCGTCGCTACGGGTTCCACGGCACCAGCCATCAGTACGTGAGCGAGTCGGCCGCCGCGTTCCTCGATCGCGATCTCTCCGAGCTGCGCCAGCTCGTGTTCCATCTCGGTAACGGCGCTTCGGTCACCGCGATCGACGGCGGCCGCTCGGTGGAGACCTCGATGGGGCTCACTCCGCTGGAGGGATTGGTCATGGGCACGCGGTCGGGCGACATCGACCCCGCAGCCTTGGTGCATCTCTCCCGCCGTGCGGACCTCTCGATCGACGATCTCGACGCGCTTCTGAACACGAGCAGCGGGCTCAAGGGCCTCGCCGGGCGCAGCGACATGCGAGACATCCTCGCCGGGCGAGAGCAGGGGGATGCCGCTGCGACGCTGGCCTTCGACGTCTACGTCCACCGGCTGCGCGCATACGCCGGCGCGTACATCGCTCAGCTGGGCGGGGTGGACGTCATCTCGTTCACGGCGGGGGTCGGCGAGAACGCGGCAGCCGTGCGTGCGGAGGCTATGGCGACGCTGGGCTTCGCCGGCGTGGAGATCGATCACGACCGCAACACGGCGCGAGAGCGCGGAATCCGCAGAATCTCGACCGATGCCTCGCGCGTGACCGTGCTCGTCGTGCCGACCAACGAAGAGCTGCAGATCGCCCGGCAGACCGCTTCGCTGCTCTGATCGCGCGGCATGGTGCCTCCGCCACTGGTGCGACTGCCTTCGGTGGGCGGTTGCGCGTGAGGCGGGGTCGACTCGCGGATGCTCGCCTGAGGCGCGACCGCGCGGCCGGGTCGGTCACAGAAGTGGTGGAATGCGGGGTACGAAGTCGCCACTCATGTGACCGCGCAGCGAGGCTGGTCGCGAAAGTGGTGGGGATGCCGGGCGTAGGGCCGCCGTTCATGTGACCACATGGGGTTACCTCCGCACGCGCCGCGCGACTACGCTTGCACCGTGGCACGGAGAGGTGCCGAACCCCCCTCGTCCTTCTCCCGGAGGTTCCTGTGCCTGACGCTCTTCCCGATCTGCTCGGCGCCGAGGGCGTGCTCTTCGATCTCGACGGTGTGCTCACGCCCACTGCCGAGGTGCACATGCGAGCGTGGAAGGCCGTCTTCGACGACGTCTTCGCCGCCTGGCAGATCGAGCCCGCCTACACGGATGCCGACTACTACGACTACGTCGACGGCAAGAAGCGCTACGACGGCGTCGCGAGCCTGATGCACAGCCGCAACGTCGAGGTGCCGTGGGGGAGCGTCGACGATCCGCCCGAGGCGCAGACGATCTGCGGCATCGGCAATCGCAAGAACGCCGCCTTCGCCGCCTCGTTGCGCAGCCAGGGCATCGCCCCCTATCCCGGTTCGCTCGCGCTCCTCGAGAAGCTGCGCTCGGCCGGGGTGCCGCTCGGCGTCGTCTCCAGCTCCAAGAACGCCGAGGAGGTGCTGGCCGCTGCCGGCATCCGTTCGTTCTTCTCCGTCGTCGTCGACGGAGTGGTCGCCGAGAACGACGGGCTCGCATCGAAACCCGCCCCCGACATGTTCGCCGCCGGCGCCGCCGCGCTCGAGGTCGACCCCGAGCTCAGCGCGGCTGTCGAGGACGCGACCTCCGGAGCGGCCTCCGCGGCCGCCGCCGGCTTCGCCACCGTGGTCGGCGTCGACCGCGGCACCGGCGCCGATGCGCTGCGCGCCGCAGGCGCCACCGTGGTCGTGAACGATCTCGACGCCTTCCTGACCGCATCCGACTCCGCATCCGACTCCGAGGAGACCGCATGATCGACCGCGACCGCTTCCCCGTCGACCCCTGGCGCCTGATCGAGACGCGCTACACCGAAGACGGGGTCGGCGAGACGCTGTTCGGCGTCGGCAACGGCTACCTCGGGCTCCGCGGCAACCACATCGAGGGCCGCGGCGCGCACGAGCACGGCACCTTCATCAACGGCCTGCACGAGACCTGGCCCATCCGCCACGCCGAGCAGGCCTACGGCTTCGCCGAGGTGGGGCAGACGATCGTCAACGCCCCTGACGCCAAGGTCATGCGCGTGTACGTCGACGACGAGCCGATCTCGTTCGACGATGCGGACGTGCGCGAGTACCGCCGAACCCTCGACATGCGCACGGGAGTGCTCGAGCGCGTCGTCGTGTGGGAGACGCCGTCTGGCAAGCGCGTGCGCATGCGCGACGAACGCATCGTCAGCTTCGCCGAGCGGCATCTGGCCGTCCTGAGGCTGGAGGTCGTGGTCGAGAACTCCGACGCCCCTGTGACGATCAGCTGCCAGCTGCTGAACCGTCAGGACGGCGCGGGCGTCTACGCCGGCACGCCCGTCGAGGCCCAGGGAGCCGGGTTCGACCCGCGGAAGGCAGAGAAGATCGCCGACCGCGTGCTCCAGCCCGCCGAGCACTGGCAGGACGGCCTCCGCTCGGCTCTGTCGTATCGGGTCGCGGCATCGGGGATGACGGTGGCGGTCGTCGCCGATCACGTCATCGAGACCGAGAACGAGTACAGCGCCCGCACCCTGATCGAGGCGGACATCGCGAAGAACGTGTTCCGTGTGCAGGCGAAGGCCGGCGTGCCGATCACGGTCACCAAGCTCGTCAGCTATCACACCTCGCGCGGTGTGCCGCCGCGGGAGCTCGTCGACCGCTGCCGCCGCTCCCTCGACAGGGTCGTGGTCGAGAGCGTCGACGTGCAGTTCCAGCGCCAGGCCGAATGGCTCGCGGAGTTCTGGGAGCGCAGCGACGTGCAGATCGACGGCCACGACGATCTGCAGCAGGCGACCCGCTGGTGCCTGTTGCAGCTCGCGCAGGCCTCCGCCCGCTCGGACGGCACCGGAGTGGCGGCCAAGGGCGTCACGGGTTCCGGCTACAGCGGACACTACTTCTGGGACACCGAGATCTACGTGCTCCCGTTCCTCACCTACACGTCGCCGCAGTGGGCGCGCAACGCGCTCCGCGCCCGGGTGCTGATGCTGCCGGCCGCCAGGCGACGTGCGGCGCAGCTGAACGAGGCGGGGGCCCTGTTCCCGTGGCGCACGATCAACGGCGAAGAGGCCTCGGCGTACTACGCGGCGGGCACGGCTCAGTACCACATCAACGCCGACGTGAGCTTCGCGCTCGGCAAGTACGTGCGGGCGACCGGCGACGAGGAGTTCCTGCGCCGCGAGGGTGCGGAGATCGCGATCGAGACCGCCCGGCTGTGGGCGACCCTCGGATTCTGGCGCACCTCGAGGGATGTGACGAACCGAGCGGATGTCGACGGCATCTCGACGTTCCACATCCACGGCGTGACCGGCCCCGACGAGTACACGACGGTCGTGAACGACAACCTGTACACGAACGTGATGGCGCGCTACAACCTCCGCTACGCGGCCAAGGTCGTGCACGAGATCGCGGAGAGGCACCCGGAGGACTTCGCCCGGCTCGTGGAGCGCACAGGGCTCCGCCCCGAGGAGGCCGACGAGTGGGAGCGGGCGTCCGAGGCGATGTTCATCCCGTACAGCGAAGCCCTCGGCATCCATCCGCAGGACTCGCTGTTCCTCGAGCGCGAGGTGTGGGATCTCGCCCACACGCCCGACTCGCAGCGCCCGCTGCTGCTGCACTTCCACCCGCTCGTGATCTATCGCTTCCAGGTGCTCAAGCAGGCCGACGTCGTGCTCGCGCTCTTCCTGCAGGGCAACCACTTCACGGCTGAGGAGAAGCGTGCCGACTTCGACTAC
Organism: Microbacterium sp. ZW T6_19; assembly: GCF_044987465.1. Taxonomy (NCBI): domain Bacteria; kingdom Bacillati; phylum Actinomycetota; class Actinomycetes; order Micrococcales; family Microbacteriaceae; genus Microbacterium; species Microbacterium sp. ZW T6_19. The sequence continues at coordinate 35,560 of NZ_JBJDRH010000004.1, forward strand.
TACGACCCGCTGACCACGGGCGACTCGACCCTGTCGGCTGTCGTCCAGTCGATCCTCGCGGCGGAGGTGGGCTACCAGGATCTCGCCCTCGAGTACTTCGCCCAGTCGATCTTCGTCGACCTGCACGACCTGCACCACAACGCCGCAGACGGTGTGCACGTGGCATCGGCCGGCGGCGTGTGGACCGCGCTGGTGAGCGGGTTCGGCGGCATGCGCGATTACGCGGGGGAGCTCAGCTTCGATCCGCGCCTTCCCGCCGACTGGCCGAGGCTGTCTTTCCCGCTGCAGTGGCAGGGCTCGGCCGTGCAGGTCACGGTGACCCGCGGCGCGCTGACGGTCGAGGTGCGCTCGGGGGAACCGGTGCCGTTCACGGTGCGCGGAGACGCCTACATCGCCGTCGCGGGCGACCCCCTGGTCGTCCCGCTCGCAGACCAGGGTCCGGTCATCCCCGGCCGTCCCACGCTGCGCCAGTTCGAGGACGCGCTGCGCGAGGACGGCACGCCGCTGTCGGCATCCGTCCCCGTCATCACGACCGCGATCCCGATCATCGGGGCTGACCCGATCGACTGACCTGCCATGTCGCCGAGACCCCGTCCTGTGGCCGAGACCCAGTCTCAGCAACGCCACAAGGGCGGGGTGTCGGCGCCGACCAGGGGTTTCGGCGAGGTGGTGGGAACTGTCGTCTCCCGGGCCGACCGCAACGTCGGCGGCACGCCGTAGGCTGTCATGGTGACTACAGCCCTCTACCGCCGCTACCGGCCCGAGTCCTTCGGCGAGATGATCGGGCAGTCCCAGGTGACCGATCCGCTGATGACCGCGCTGCGCGGAGACAGGGTCGGTCATGCGTACCTCTTCTCGGGCCCTCGCGGCTGCGGCAAGACGACCTCGGCGCGCATCCTCGCGCGGTGCTTGAACTGCGCCGAAGGTCCGACCGACGTGCCCTGCGGCACCTGCCCGAGCTGCGTCGAGCTCTCACGCGCCGGTGGCGGATCGCTCGACGTGGTCGAGATCGATGCCGCGAGCCACAACGGCGTCGACGACGCCCGCGACCTGCGCGAGCGGGCGACCTTCGCCCCCAGCCGTGATCGCTACAAGATCTTCATCCTCGACGAGGCTCACATGGTGACGCCGCAGGGATTCAACGCCCTGCTGAAGCTGGTCGAAGAGCCGCCCGAACACGTCAAGTTCATCTTCGCGACGACCGAGCCCGAGAAGGTGCTCGGCACCATCCGCTCGCGCACGCACCATTATCCGTTCCGGCTGGTGCCGCCGGCAGCGATGCTCGAGTACGTCGAGAAGCTGTGCACTGAAGAGGGCGTGGTCGTCGAGCAGGGCGTGCTGCCGCTCGTCGTGCGCGCCGGTGGTGGCTCTCCCCGTGACACCCTGTCTCTGCTCGACCAGCTGATCGCAGGTTCCGATTCGCCCGCAGGTTCCGACGTCGTCGAGGTCAAGTACGAGCGCGCAGTCTCTCTGCTGGGGTACACCCACGCGACCGTGCTCGACGAGATCGTCGACGCGCTCGCTGCCGGCGATGCCGCCGCGGCGTTCCCCGCGATCGACAAGGTCGTGCAGACCGGTCAGGACCCGCGGCGATTCGTCGACGACCTGCTCGAACGGCTGCGCGACCTCATCGTCATAGCCGCCGTGGGGGCAGGCGCCGCCGCCGTTCTGCGCGGTGTCGCCGCCGACGAGCTCGAGCGCATGCGCGGGCAGGCGGCGGTCTTCGGAGGTGCGCGGCTCTCGCGCACAGCCGACATCGTGAGCGCCGCGCTCGACGACATGTCGGGGGCCACGTCGCCGCGCCTGCATCTGGAACTGCTGGTCGCGCGCGTGCTCGCCTCGGGAGCAGATGCCTCCTCCGCGCCTGCTGTCGCCTCTTCCGGGGTCACCTCTCCCGTCGACGCGCCTGCTGCCTCTCCGGTCGCCCCGCGAGGGAGCGCAGCGACCGATACGGAACGCGCCGTTCCTGCCGCGACTCCCTCGTCGACGGCTCCGGCATCCGCGTCCGGTGAGCCCTCACCCGCTTCGCCTGCACCGGCACCGGCTCCCTCCGGCCCGGTGACGCTCGACCGCATCTCGGCGTCGTGGTCGGCCATCCTCAAGCGCCTCGAAGACATCAGCCGCACGTCATGGTTGCTGGCGACCGCGGTTCAGCCGCTCGCGTACGACACCGAAGGCGAGGTGCTGACGCTCGGATTCACGAGCCAGCACGACGTCCAGAAGTTCAAGGGCACGGTCCCGGGTTCCGGGCCATCCGATCACCTGCGCACCGCGATCGAGCACGAGCTCGGCATCAAGGTGAAGTACCGTCCGGCCCCGATGCCGGCCGGGGGCGCACCGCGCCAGCCCTCGGCGTCCGCGCCCTCCACAGGTGACGCGCCCTCCACATCGGAGCCTGCGTCAGCGCGGTCTCCCCGCCCGCAGTCCCGTTCCGAGTCTTCAGCGCCCGTGACGGAGTGGGCGGTCGCGTCGATACCGGCGGCCATGCCGACTGCCGCGACTTCCGGGCGGTCGGCGGAGCCCAGCGCCGACTCTGCACCGATTGCAGGCGCGGAATCCGGCGTGCCTGTCAGCACGTCTGCGGGTTCGGGGTCCGCGTCTGCGCCGGAGACCTCGCTCCCGTCGGGCACCGCTGTGCGGTCGGATGCTTCCGCCCCGGCCGCCCCGCGGAGTGGCGAACAGGCCGCGGCGCAGCCTGCCTCCGTCGTCGTCGACGATGCGCCGCCCTTCGACGATGAACCGCCGTACTTCGACGACGAGCCGCCATACGATCCCGCATACGAGCCGGCTGCCGTGCCATCCGCTCCGGCGGCCTCTGTTCGGGCGGCGGCTTCGACACCAGCATCCGCTCCGGCGACAGCATCCGCCCCTGCGCCTTCTGCGCCGGCCCGCCCGCAGTCCGCTCCGGTGCTGACCGAGCGCACCCCGGCAGGGGGAGTGCAGCGTTACGGCGAGGCCGTGATCCGCCAGGTGCTCGGCGCGACCTTCGTGCGCGAAGAGCCCTACGAGCCCCCGACGAGGTTCTCCTGATGTACGACGGAATCGTCCAAGAGCTGATCGACGAGTTCGGCCGGCTCCCCGGCATCGGACCGAAGTCGGCACAGCGCATCACGTTCCACATCCTGCAGACTCCGACGTTCGATGTCGCGCGTCTCGCCGAGCTCCTCTCCGACATCCGCACGCGCGTGCGGTTCTGCGAGGTGTGCGGCAACGTCGCCGAGCAGGACCGGTGCGCGATCTGCCGTGATCCTCGGCGCAACCCCGCACTGATCTGCGTCGTCGAGGACGCGAAGGACGTCGCGGCGATCGAGCGGACCCGCGAGTTCCGCGGGCTCTACCACGTGCTCGGCGGCGCGATCAGCCCGATCGCGGGCGTGGGCCCCGACGATCTGCGCATCGCCCAGTTGATGACGCGCCTGGCCGACGGAACGGTGCAAGAGGTCATCCTGGCGACGAACCCCAATCTCGAGGGCGAGGCGACCGCGAGCTACCTCAGCCGCCTGCTGACCACCATGCAGATCACGGTCTCCCGACTGGCATCCGGACTCCCCGTCGGCGGCGATCTCGAATACGCCGACGAGGTCACCCTCGGCCGTGCCTTCGAGGGCCGGCGCGTCCTGTGATCGCGCAGTCCGGCTTCACGCGCCGAGGCTGGTTGCTCTTCGCGGCCATGTGCCTGCTGTGGGGCGTTCCGTACCTGTTCATCAGTGTGGCCGTCGAGTCGTTCTCGCCGCCCGCCATCGTCGCGGGCCGTACTCTCATCGCCGCCCTCCTGCTGCTGCCCTTCGCGATCCGTTCCGGGGCGCTGCGGCCTGCTCTCAAGATGTGGCCCTGGGTGCTCGCCTTCGGACTGGTCGAGATGGCCGGACCCTTCGTGCTGCTCGGGCACGCCGAGATGACTCTGCCCTCGGGTATGACGGGACTGCTCGTCGCCACCGTGCCGTTGTTCGCGGCGCTGATCGCCCTCGGGGGCGGCGACAGGGCAGTGCTTCGCCCGGCTCGCGCGATCGGCCTGGTGATCGGCTTCATCGGCGTCGCGATCGTCGTCGCGGGCCCCGGACTGTTCGGCGGAGATGTGAGCCTGCTCGCGGCCGGAGAAGTCCTGCTCGTCGCCGTGCTCTACGCGATCGCGCCGTTCATCGTCGCTCGCAAGCTCGGCGACGTGCCCTCGCTCGGCACGATCACGCTGTCGCTGATGATGATCGGCATCCTGTATCTGCCCATCGGCCTGCTCACCCAGCACCAGGTGCCCACTCTGCCGTCGATCGGAGCGATGCTCACGCTCGCGGTGATCTGCACGGCCGTCGCGTTCCTCGTGTTCTTCGCCCTGATCCGCGAGGTGGGGCCGGTGCGCGCCCCGCTGTTCACATACGTCAATCCGGTCGTCGCGATCATCCTCGGCGCGATCGTGCTCGCCGAGCCGCTGACACCGGGCCTCCTGATCGGATTCCCGCTGATCATCGCCGGATGCTGGTTCGCCGGCACCGGCGGACGGCTCCGCCCCACAGCATCCGCTCCGGCACCGCTGCCGCCCGCGCCCTGACGCGCGACGCCGCGCACCCGTTCGCCCTCGGGCCCGCAGCCCCCGCCGTCATGCCTGCCCACCGTCACATGCGCATCGACGCATATGCGGCCTCCGTAGAATGAGCGTGGGCGGATCCGCCCGACATCCCAGGGAGTGAACGTGGCCCTCATCGTGCAGAAGTACGGCGGCTCCTCCGTCGCCGACGCAGAGAGCATCAAGCGCGTCGCCAAGCGCATCGTCGACACGCGTCGCGCCGGTCACGACGTCGTCGTCGCCGTGAGCGCGATGGGCGACACCACCGACGAACTGCTCGACCTCGCGAACGAGGTCGCGCCGATCCCCGCCCCGCGTGAGCTCGACATGCTGCTCTCCAGCGGTGAGCGCATCTCGATGGCGCTGCTCGCGATGGCGATCCACTCGATGGGATTCGAAGCACGCTCCTTCACGGGCAGCCAGGCCGGAATGATCACCGACTCGCAGCACGGCGCCGCGCGCATCGTCGATGTGACCCCGGTGCGCCTGCGCGAGGCTCTCGACGAGGGGGCGATCGTCATCGTCGCCGGTTTCCAGGGCTTCAACCGCGACACCCGCGACATCACGACCCTCGGCCGCGGCGGTTCCGACACGACCGCCGTCGCGCTCGCGGCGGCCCTCGACGCCGATGTCTGCGAGATCTACAGCGACGTCGACGGGATCTTCACCGCAGACCCCCGCGTGATCCCGAAGGCGCAGAAGCTCGATCACGTCTCGAGCGAAGAGATGCTCGAGCTCGCCGCGAACGGCGCCAAGGTGCTCTACATCCGCGCCGTCGAGTACGCACGCCGTCACGGCGTCCTGATCCACGCCCGTTCGACGTTCTCGTCGTCCGAGGGCACCTACGTTCTGGGTGAGGGCATGAAGAACCCTCGCGAATCCAAGGGAGCAGCCATGGAAGAACCGATCGTCGCCGGCGTCGCCACCGATTTCGGCCAGGCGAAGATCACCGTCGCCGGAGTCCCCGATGTGCCGGGCAAGGCCGCAGAGATCTTCAAGATCGTCGCGAAGTCCGGCGCCAACGTCGACATGATCGTGCAGAACGTGTCGGCGACCGGGCGAACCGACATCTCGTTCACGGTTCCGAAGGCTGACGCTCCGGCGGCGCTGAAGGCTCTCGCGGGTGAGCAGACCGAGGTCGGCTTCGCCAGCCTCGTGCACGACGATCAGATCGGCAAGCTCTCGGTGGTCGGTGCAGGAATGCGCACCCACTCCGGCGTCTCCGCGACGCTGTTCGAAGCGCTGTCGGATGCAGGAATCAACATCGAGATGATCTCGACCTCCGAGATCCGCATCTCCGTCGTGCTGCGCGATTCCGACCTCGCTGACGCCGCTCGCACGGTGCACACCGCGTACGGGCTCGACGGCGAGGCCGAGGCGACTGTGCACGCCGGCACCGGTCGCTGAGGGTCGTCACCACGACCCAGGCGCCGTTCGCGGCACGGTAGACTCACCGAAACCCTGACATCGGCGCCAGGCGCGGCATCCGCACCCCGACGTCGCGCCTCGCGTCTCGCAACGCAGCATTCGTTCGACGCCAAGGAAAAACCTCATGACCCGCATCTACGACTCAGGACTCTCCGTCGCCATCGTGGGCGCCACCGGCCAGGTGGGCACCGTGATGCGCGAGATTCTCGCCGAGCGGTCGTTCCCGATCCGTGAGCTGCGGCTGTTCTCGTCGTCGCGCTCGGCGGGTACGGCGATCGAGTTCGGGGGAGCGACCGTCATCGTCGAAGACGTCGAGACGGCGGATGCCGCGGGCATCGACATCGCCCTCTTCTCCGCCGGTGCGACAGCCAGCCGCGCGTATGCCCCGCGCTTCGCCGAGGCCGGCGCCGTCGTGGTCGACAACTCCAGCGCATGGCGCAACGATCCCGAGGTTCCGCTCGTGGTCAGCGAGGTCAACCCGCACGCGATCGACGATCGCCCCAAGGGCATCATCGCGAACCCGAACTGCACCACGATGGCCGCGATGCCGGTGCTCAAGGCGCTGCATGCCGAGGCCGGCCTCGAGCGGCTCATCGTGTCGACGTACCAGGCCGTCTCCGGCTCAGGGCTCGCCGGCGCACAGGAGCTCCTCGGCCAGGTCGAGGGCGTGCTCGCTCAGGGCGACACCCTCCGTCTCGTGCACGACGGCTCTTCCATCGACTTCCCGCAGCCCGAGAAGTACGTCGCTCCCATCGCCTTCGACGTGATCCCGTTCGCGGGCAACCTGGTCGACGACGGCGACAACGAGACCGACGAGGAGAAGAAGCTCCGTAACGAGAGCCGCAAGATCCTCGAGCTGCCGGGCCTCCGCGTGGCGGGCACCTGCGTGCGCGTCCCGGTCTTCACGGGCCACTCGCTCTCGATCCACGCCGAGTTCGCGAACGACATCACGCCCGCTCGCGCGACCGAGATCCTCGCCTCTGCTCCCGGAGTCGAGCTCGAAGAAGTCCCCACGCCGCTGTACGCCGCAGGCAAGGACCCGAGCTTCGTCGGCCGCATCCGTGCAGACCAGTCCGCACCCGAGGGCAAGGGTCTCGTGCTGTTCATCAGCAACGACAACCTGCGCAAGGGCGCTGCGCTCAACGCGGTCCAGATCGCGGAGATCCTCGCGGAGCGCCTGAGCGTCACCGTCTGAGCGTCATAGCCGGAGCGCATCCGCCCGATGCGGATCCGCTCTGGTGGCGCCTGTGGGCGTGGTCAGTCGTGCCGTGCCCTCGAACTAGAATGGTGCGGTGACTGAAAACGTCGATGTCGTCCTGATCGGCGGTGGCATCATGAGCGCCACCCTGGGTACGCTGCTGCACGCTCTGCAGCCGGATTGGAAGATCGTCGCCTTCGAGCGGCTCTCCGATGTGGCGCAGGAGTCGTCCAACCCGTGGAACAACGCCGGCACCGGTCACGCCGCCCTGTGCGAGCTGAACTACATGCCGCAGGTGAAGGGCGAGCCGCTCGACCCGGCCAAGGCCGTCAGCATCAACGAGCAGTTCCAGCAGAGCCGTCAGTTCTGGTCGTCCCTCGTCGAGAAGGGCGTGCTCGACGAACCCAAGACGTTCATCAACGCGACTCCGCACATGACGTTCGTGCGTGGTGAGAAGGACGTGGCGTACCTCAAGGACCGCTACGAGGTGCTCAAGAAGCAGCCCCTGTTCGAGGGCATCGAGTACAGCGAAGACTCTCGCGTCATCAACAAGTGGGCGCCGCTGCTCATGCAGAAGCGCCGCAAGGGCGAGCCGTTCGCAGCCACTCGCGTGCCCGCGGGCACCGACGTCGACTTCGGAGCCCTCACTCACCAGCTCTTCGACCACCTCACGGCCTCGGGTGTCGATCTGCGCCTGAACCACGAGGTCAAGAACCTCAAGAAGCAGAAGGACGGCGGCTGGCTGCTCAGCTACCGCAACACGCTCGGTCACACCCCGAACCAGATCAAGGCGCGCTTCGTCTTCGTCGGCGCGGGCGGCTGGGCGCTGAAGCTGCTGCAGCGCTCGGGCATCCCCGAGATCAAGGGCTATGGCGTCTTCCCGATCGGCGGCCAGTTCCTCAAGACCACGAACCCGAAGGTCGTCGCGCAGCACAAGGCCAAGGTGTACTCGCAGGCGTCGGTCGGCGCTCCGCCCATGTCGGTGCCGCACCTCGATACGCGCGTCGTCGACGGCGAATCGTCGCTCATGTTCGGTCCGTTCGCGACGTTCAGCCCGAAGTTCCTGAAGAAGGGGTCGATGCTCGACATCGTCACCCAGGTGCGCCCGCACAACCTGTGGCCGATGCTGCGGGTCGCGTTCGCGAACCCCGACCTGATCACGTACCTGGTCAGCGAGCTGCTGAAGAACCATCGCAAGAAGGTCGATAGCCTTCGCACCTTCATGCCGACCGCGAAGGACGAGGACTGGACCCTCATCGACGCCGGTCAGCGGGCGCAGGTCATGAAGAAGGACCCGAAGAAGGGTGGCGTCCTGCAGTTCGGCACCGAGGTCGTCTCTTCGGCCGACGGCTCGATCGCAGGCCTTCTGGGCGCATCGCCGGGCGCGTCGACGGCAGTGCCGATCATGCTCGATCTGCTGAAGAAGTGCTTCCCGAAGGAGTACCCGAGCTGGGAACCGGAGTTGCGCTCTCTCATTCCGACCTTCGGCAAGAAGCTGAATGCGGATGCTGCCGCAGCCGCGACCTCGACCGCGGCCACCGCCGAGGTCCTCGGCATCAACGCCTGACCGCATCGTGGCCAAGCTCTATTTCCGCTACGGAGCGATGAACTCGGGCAAATCGACGTCGTTGCTGCAGGCGGCGTACAACTACGAAGAGCGCGGCCAGCACGTGCTGCTCGCGAAGCCCGCGATCGACACCAAGGGCGCGTCCGAGATCTCCAGCCGTCTGGGCATGACGCGAGAGGTCGACTTCCTGGTCGAGGCGGATGCTGACGCCAGAGTGCTCTTCGCCGAACACGCCGAGGGCAAGGACATCGCGTGCCTGCTCATCGACGAGGCGCAGTTCCTCACGCCCGCCCAGATCGACGATCTCTTCCGCATCGCGGTGGAGGACGGCATCCCGGTGATCGCCTACGGCATCCGCAACGACTTCCTCACGCACGCCTTTCCCGGCTCGGCGCGGCTGCTCGCGATCGCCCACTCGCTCGAGGAGCTGAAGACGATCTGCCGCTGCGGCCGCAAGGCCGTGTTCAACGGCCGCGTGGTCGGAGGGCGATTCGTCTTCGACGGCGATCAGGTCGCGATCGACGAGGGTGCCGAGGGCGAGGCGGCCCCCGAGGTCACCACCTACGAGTCGCTCTGCGGCTCGTGCTACCTGCAGGAATCCGGCGGCCGTCTGGGCTGAGCCCGCCAACCCGCGCCGACGGGTACGGTAGCCGGTCCCGCGCCCGGTCGTTGAGCGAGGAGCGGAGCGACGAGACGAAACGCGGAACCGATCTCTCGACTTCTGTCGTACGGTCGATCGCGCGTTTCGTCTCGCTGCGCTCGCTCAATGACCAGAGACTGTTGCGTGGTCTGACCACACACGCTACTGTGGTCAGACCACAGAGTCGAGGGGGAGCGGATGCCGGAGCAGCCCCGTGCATGGCGCATCGTGCTTGAGCACATCGAGCGCGACCTTCTCGCCGGCCGGCTCGGACCGGGCGACCGTCTCGCCTCCGAGCGCGATCTGTCGGCCGATCTCGGCGTCGGCCGCTCCAGCGTCCGGGAGGCGCTGCGGGTGCTCGAGGTCATGGGTCTCATCCGCACGGCGACCGGTTCCGGACCGCAGTCCGGGGCGATCGTCATCGCCACACCCTCCGGTGGCATGTCCGCCCTGCTGAGGCTCCAGATGGCCGCTCAGGGATTCCCGCTGACCGACGTCGTGCAGACACGACTCGTGCTCGAAGACGCGGTCGTGACCGCGCTGGCGCAGTCCGTCGATCGAGACACGTCGAGCGTCCACCGTCTGCTGGATGCGATGGATGCAGAGGGTCTCGCGCCAGAGGAGTTCCTCGCCCTCGATGCGCAGCTGCACCTCACCCTCGCCGAGGCCAGCGGCAACTCTGTGATCTCGGCGATGATGGCGGGGCTGCGCACGGCGATCGAATCCTACGTGCAGGCGGGCGCGGCATCCGTCGTCGACTGGGAGGCCATGGCCGCCCACCTGCGGGCTGAGCACCGCGCGATCGTCTCGGCCGTCGACGCCGGCGAGGCCGAGGTCGCCGGCACTCTGGTCCGACGCCACATCACCGGCTATTACACCGCCACGGGCCTGACCCGAGAAACCCCCACCACGCACTGAAGGAGCGCCATGGTCCAGCGCCAGGTACCCAATCCCGCTGAGCTGCTCGAACTGATGAAGTTCAAGAAGCCCGAGCTGAACGGCAAGAAGCGCCGTCTCGACGCCGCCCTGACGATCGCCGACCTCCGCACGATCGCCAAGCGTCGCACGCCCAAGGCCGCCTTCGATTACACCGACGGTGCGGCCGAGGGAGAGCTGTCGCTGTCACGCGCCCGCCAGGCTTTCCAGGACGTGGAGTTCCACCCCGGCATCCTGCGACCGGCGCCTCATGTCGACACCTCCGTCGACATCCTCGGCGGACCATCGGCGCTGCCCTTCGGCATCGCGCCGACCGGTTTCACCCGCCTCATGCAGACCGAGGGCGAGGTGGCTGGCGCGGGAGCCGCGGCCGCTGCCGGCATCCCGTTCACCCTGTCGACGCTCGGCACGACGTCTATCGAGGGCGTCAAGGCCGTCACCCTTCGAGAGCCTCAGGGACCCATTCCAGGAAGGAACTGGTTCCAGCTGTACGTCATGCGCGATCGCGAGATCTCCTACGAGCTCACCCGGCGCGCTGCGGCAGCCGGTTTCGACACCCTGCACTTCACGGTCGACACTCCGGTCGCCGGTGCGCGTCTGCGCGACAAGCGCAACGGGTTCAGCATCCCGCCGCAGCTGACCCTCGGCACGATCGTCAACGCGATTCCGCGGCCGTGGTGGTGGTACGACTTCCTCACCACTCCGAAGCTGGAGTTCGCCTCGCTCAGCACCACGGGCGGCACCGTCGGCGAACTGCTCGACGCCGCCATGGATCCCACGATCAGCTACGACGACCTCGCCGTCATCCGCGACCTTTGGCCCGGCAAGATCGTGATCAAGGGCGTACAGAACGTCGAGGACTCGCTGCGATTGAAAGACGCCGGTGTCGACGGCATCGTGCTGTCGAACCACGGCGGGCGGCAGCTCGATCGCGCGCCGATCCCGTTCCACCTCCTGCCGAAGGTCCGCGAAGCGGTCGGCGGCGACTTCACCGTCATGATCGACACCGGAATCATGAACGGCGCCGACATCGTCGCCTCGGTCGCGCTGGGCGCGGACTTCACGCTCATCGGCCGGGCATACCTGTACGGCCTGATGGCCGGCGGACGCGAGGGAGTCGACCGGACGATCGCGATCCTGCGCGGCGAAATCGAGCGCACCATGCGCCTGCTCGGCGTCTCGTCCCTCGCAGAACTCGAGCCCACGCACGTCACGCAGCTCACCCGACTGGTGCCGGTGTCGCGTTCGGTGTCGGAGATCGCGGCGCGCTGATCCGGCAGGAGAGCCGTCAGGCGTCTCGGGATGCAGCCCGGCGTGGCAGCCAGGGCACCAGCATCGATGTGGTGCGCCGGTAGGACGCGTAGTCGGGGTACTTCGACGACGTGATCGACTCGGTGAAGATCGTCGAGCCGATGAAGAGCACTGACAGCAGCGCGGGGCCGACGATCGTCGGGTTCACGACGCCGAGGGCGCCGGCCCCGGAGACGACCGCCGCTGTCGCACCGATCGCGTACAGCGCCCACCACTGGGCTTGCTCGAAGAAGAAGTTGGGGTGGCGGCTGTAGCGGAACAGCCCCTGAGTGGCGAAGCCGGGCGGGAGAACGCCTCCCGCCTGCTTCTTGCGCTGATGGAAACTCCATTGCTGCTGGTCGGCCACCGTCTCGCCCAGGAGGAACAAGATAAACGCGGCGGCGAACAGCAGATCCCAGATCGTCAATGCGCTCGGGTGCCGCGCGGCGACATCGACCGGCAGGGTGATGAGCACCAGGAGCGTCATCTGGTACCCGACGATGAAGAGCAGGTTGAAGATCTGGAACTGCCAAGGCCTCATCCTTTTGCGCAGGATCGCCCAGCGGTAGTCCTCCATGCCCGTGTAGCCGCCCTTGCGCGCGAAATTCGCGGTGAGGCGGATGCCCCAGGCGGTGATCAGCACGGCCATGACCACGATGCGGGCCGACCCGTCACCGCGGGAGAACCCGCCGACGACGAAGATCCAGGCGTAGACGACCGGAACGATCGACCATGCGCGATCGACCCATGAGGTGTCTCGGGTGATCAGAGAGAGCACCCAGCAGGCGATGCTCGCGACGGCGGCTGTGATGACGACGATGAGCAGAGCATCCATGACGCCATGCTAGAGGTCGAGGCCCCTACGAGTTCAGAGGGCCTTCAGCAGCTCGTCGAGCTTGTCGGCCGTGTCTTCCCAGCCGTCGACCGCCACCGAGGGCACGCCGAGGGCGAGCACCGGATAGTCGTTGCCGCCCTCATCGAGACGGTCGCCGTAGAACAGCATCGAGGAGAGGGGGATGCCGGTGAACTCGGCCAGCTGCGTCATACCGTAGGCTTTGTCGATGCCCGCGCGGGTGATGTCGATCGACGTCGAACCGCCGGCGCGCACCTCGAGGTCGGGTACGCGGGCCGCGACGGCGTCGCGCAGAGTCAGACGCTTGGCGCCGCTGGGATCCCATGCGTGCTTGGCGTCGCCCGGGGCTTTCTGCCCGAGGGCCGAGAACGTGATCTGTGAGCCGCGGTCCTCGAGGATCTCGCCCCAGGGCTCCGTCTCCCACAACCCCAGCCGATCGGCTTCCTCGCGCAGTGCGGTGAGTGCTCTCGTCTTCTCGTCGTCGGTGAGATCGTGCGCATAGAGCGGTGCGAACGAGGTGCCGTCGTGGCGCAGATAGCGTGTGCCGCAGGTGGGGAGCAGGTGCAGGCGGCCGAGGCGCGCGGCATCCGTCTCTCCGAGCTGAGCGATGACCTGTGTGCGGAACTGGGCCTCGTTGCCGCCCGAGATGATCGCGACTTCGACCTGATGCAGCAGCGCACGCAGCAATTCGGCAATGCGGGGGCTGATGGGACTCTTCGAGAGAGCGAGCGTGTCATCGAGGTCGAAGGCGACGAGGGCAGGCGTAGTCATGATGCTTCCAGAGTAGGAGATGCGGATGCGGGGGAGTTGAGAACTCTGCTCGCCAGTGCGCACAGGGCGACGCCGATCGTCGCCCCGAGCACGTTCTCGGCGACGTCGGCGATCGAAGGGACGCGGTTCGGCAGCGCGAGCAGCTGGACGAGCTCGATGGACACGGATGCTGCAGGACCCGCCAGCAGCGCCAGCCACCGGAGTCTGCGCGGTGCGAAGACGTAGGCGATGATGCCGACCGGGATGAACACGAGAACGTTCGCGAGGATCTCGAGGGTCATGAAATCGAGAGACGTCCAGCCGAGTCGATGCGCGGTCGCGAGCACCAGGTCGAGCACGTTCGGGATGCGCTCCTCGATGCGCCGTGGAGTCAGGGCGAGGAAGGCGATCACGGCGAGGAACGGAACGCCGATGGCGATCGTCGCGATGCGGACGAAGCGTCGTCGTGAGCTCATCGCCACGTTCTCCTCTCACACATCCCGGTACAGAGAAGGCCGCCCCTGAGGGCGGCCTTCCGGTCTTACTGGTCGGGGTGACAGGATTTGAACCTGCGACCTCTTCGTCCCGAACGAAGCGCGCTACCAAGCTGCGCCACACCCCGTTTTGCAACCCTCCGAGTCTACAAGAGAGGAGGGCGAAAGGGCGAATCGGGGGAGAGGATGAGAGTCGGAGCTCGTCCGCCGAGGTTAGTAGCAGGCGTAGGAGAAAGCCCAGTTATAGTCGTTGATCAAGCTTTGCGTCGGAGCGTAGACACCACCGTTGCAGAGCTTGTACCATGTGTTGGCGCCGACTATCCCGTCGGCAGTAAGTCCGTTGTACGACTGGAATCGGACGACTGCGTTACGAGTCGCGGGTCCGAAGGAACCATCCCGCGTAATTGGTGCTCCGATGTCGATTCGGCCAGGAGTCCCGCTGTGATTAGACGTACTGATCAGCGCCTGAATCGCCTTCACACAGTCGCCGTTGCCTCCCTGACTGTAGTTGTACTGACGGCAAGCGGCTTGTGGAGCCGCCTGCGCAGGCTCCGCCGCGACGCCGCCTGCTAATGCTGCGCTTGCCAGCGCAACTCCTGCGACCAGCAGGGCAACCTTGCGTCTGATACGGGCAATACTCATTTTTGCTCCTCCGAGGGTTACGCACGGTTCGAATCGGCGTTGTTTTCGAATCCGTTCGTAAAGCTACCGGCGCGGATAGGCCCTGTCTGTAGGTACTTCGGGGGACAATCGATTGAGGACGCGGGATGCTTGTGCGCCTCAGGGCAAGCGCAGACAACAGCCAGGGATAAGCCACGAAGGTTCAGCGGTCGGTCAGTGTCAGCAATGTCGCTTCTGGTCGGCATGCGAAGCGCACGGGGGCGTAGATCGAGTGACCGCAGCCGGCGCTGACGTTCAGCGGCACGGTGCGGTGCTCGTGGGTCCAGGTGCTGAGGCCCTTCGCCTGCTTCAGCGGGATGTCGCAGTTCGCGACGAGGGCACCGATACCGGGGAGGCACACCTGGCCGCCGTGCGTGTGGCCGCCGAAGATCGCCTCGGCACCGAGATCGATGAACCTGTTCAGCACCCGCTGGTATGGCGCATGCGTCACGCCGATGACCGAGGCGCCGTCGGGACGAGGGCCGAGAGCATCGATCGCGGCGGGAAGATCGTCGAGGCGATCCCAGTCACGATGCGCGTCGTCGACGCCGAAGAAGTCGACGGTGTTGCCGCCGACCTGTAGGCGGGCAGCCGTGTTGTTCAGACCGGTCCACCCGAGCTCGTCGGTGAAGAACGCGTCCATCGCGGCGGTGTCGAGTTCGGGGGCCTTGTGGTGCTTCTTCGAGGGGCCCGAGAAGTACCGCAGGGGATTGCGGGGAGACGGCTCGGTGACATCGTTCGATCCGTGCACGAACACGCCGGGGATGCCGGCGAAGGGCTCGAACGCCCGACGGATTCCCTCGAGCCCGTCACGATGCCCGAGGTTGTCGCCGGTGTTGACGATCAGATCCGGCTGCAGCTGCGCCAGCGACGCCAGCCAATCCTGCTTGCGGTGCTGCCAGGGCGCCATGTGTGCGTCGGAGATGTGCAGCACCTTGATCGGCGTCGAGCCGGGAGCCAGAGCGGATGCCGTCGCCTCCCGCACCGTGAACAGGTAGCGCTCGATGCCGATGCCCCAGACCGCAGCGGCAGCGCCAGCGGCCCCCACCGCGCCGAGCGCGATGAGGGCCGGGTGGGCCGAGCGGGTCGAGGTCACTGGCACGTGATCTGGATCGTCGTGCTCTTGTTCGCGGCGGTGCCTGCGGCGGGATCGGTCGTCGCCACCTTCGCGTTCGGCGGGTTGCACGAGTTGTCGAACGCTATCGAGGTGAAGCCAGCCCCGAACAGGGTGTTCTGCGCGGCTGCCTTCGATTCTCCGATGACGGATGCCGGGATGGTCGCGCCGGAGCCGTTGCTCGGCGAGATCGTGATGGTCGTCCCGGTGGCTGCCTGGCCTGACGGGTCCTGCGCGACGATGATGTTCGTCGGCTGGTCGCTGTCGACCGGGGCGCCGACCGTGGCGGTGAAGCCTGCGCCCTCGAGCGTGGCGGTCGCCTGCTCGATCGTCTGCCCTCTGACATCCGGCACGTCAGCCATCACGGTCTTGGTGAGCTTGTCGTCGGGCTTCGGGAACGCGTTGCCGCCGTAGACCGCGTTCGCAGCTGTCTGCACGGCCCTGGCGAGGCCGTAGCGGATGTTGTTCAGCGGGGTACCCTCGTTGTTGCGGAAGCGGCTGAGGTTCTCGAGGCCGGTGATGTTTCCGACCCAGACGGCGGTGGCCACGTTCGTGCTCGACTCGACGAGCATCGTGTGCTCCTTCTCGGCGGTACCCGTCTTGCCGATGACGGGGATCCTGTCGTTGGGATGGGCGTTGGCGCCGGTGCCGCCGCCCTCCATCACTCCGCGCAGGGCGTACGCGGCGGTCGCCGCCACCTCGGGGCTGATGACTCCGGGGGTGCACTTCGTCTCGGGGATCCGGCGGTCCTGCCCGTCGCTGCCGACGACCCGGTCGATAGCCTTCGGTTCGCAGACGGTGCCGCCGTTGGCGACGGTGGCATAGGCGCCGGCCATCTGCAGAGGGGCGACGCCCTTCGACCCGAGCACGCTGCCGAACACGCCGTTAGGGTCGGGGCTGTCAGGGCCGCCGACGGTGATGTCGTCACCGTTGCCGTAGTGCACGCCCAGGCTCTTCGCGGTTTCGTTGATGTCGCAGAGGTCGAGCTGCTGCGCCATCGCCAGGAATCCGGTGTTCAGCGATGCGGCGGTGAACTCCCGCACGCTACCGATCCGTCCGCCACCGTTGCCAAAGTTCTCGATCTTCTTTTTGACGACGACCTTGTCACCGCACGCCGTGAAGGGGCTGATCAGCCGGGAGCGGCCGTCGAGGACCTGGTTCACCGAGTGCCCCGTCTTCAGCCACTCGAGCAGGGTGAACAGCTTGTACGTCGATCCGGTCTGCACACCGAACGTCGTCCCGTTGTGAGCCTTGTCGGCGGCGAAGACCTGCGAGGTCTCGCCGGCGGCGAGATTGGCGGTCTGAGTCTCATTGAAGGCGGTGTTCTGTGCCATCGCGAGGATGCGCCCTGTTGTCGTCTCCACCGACGTCACCGTCCCGCCGACGTAGATGCCGGGGATCGACTGAGGAACCTGCGCGTGCACTGCGTCGATCGCGGGCTGCTGCACGCGCATGTCGAGCGTCGTGTAGATCTGCATGCCGCCGCGGCGGAGGTTGGCGCGGCGCTCTTCGACGCTGTCACCGAACACCGGGTCGTTCTCGATGACCGACTTCACGTACTGGCAGAAGTACGCGTTGTCGCCGGCCGTGGTGCAGCCCTGCGTCGTCGTCTTGATCGCCGGTGTGATGGGCGTCGCGTAGGCCTCGTCGTACTGGGCCTGGGTGACCTTGCCGTCGATAAGCATGCGCTCGAGCACGTAGTTGCGGCGCTCGAGAGTCTTGGCATAACCGTCGGCTGCGCTGTTGTGCGCAACGCCGTCCTTGTCGGTCCAGGTCCCATCGGGCAGGTCGATGCGGAGGGTGTTCGGCTCCTGGACCATGCCGGCGATCGTCGCCGCCTGCGCAAGGGTGAGGTTCGCAGCCGTGGTCGAGAAGTAGCGGTTGGCTGCGGCTTCGATGCCGTAGACCTGGCCGCCGAAGCTCGAGATGTTCAGGTAGCCGAGCAAGATGTCGTTCTTCGAGTAGTCCTTCTCGATCTGCAGCGCGTAGCGCATCTCCCGCAGCTTGCGCTCGATGCCCTCGCTGCCGGTGGCGACGGCGTAGTCGCTCCAGCACTTTCGGACCTGCGCGTCGTAGTTCTCGGCGTTCTTAGAAGAGGTGTCGACGTTCTGCTCGCACTCCTGGATCTGCACGTTCTTCACGTACTGCTGCGTGATCGTCGAGGCGCCGCGGTCGGTGGAGCCGACCACGTTGCCGAACGCGGCCTTGATGGTCGCGCCGAGGTTCACGCCGCCGTGAGAGTAGAAGTTCTTGTCCTCGCTGGAGAGAATCGCGTCGAACATCACGGGAGCGACCTGGTCGAAGCTCAGCGGGACGCGGTTCTGCTCGTAGAACGACGCCAGTGCGACGGGATTGCCGTCGGTCCCTGTGGCGTAGATCGTGGACTGCTCCATCGGAGCGTTGACCTTGAGGTTCTCCGGCAGCTTCTCGAAGAGCGAGAAGGCGGTCGAACCGGTGATGCCCGTCATTGCGAGGACGGGGGTGACGCTGGCCGTGACGAGGAGTCCGGCGACGACGCTGAGGCCGACGAGCCCGACGAGGCCGCCGAGCACGCTCTTCACCGTGCGATTCTTTTGGGGCATACGCTTGATCGTAAGGGAGTTCCCTGAGTAACCGCTTTCGACGGACCGACCGCGCATAGGAGTGCCATGACCACGTGGGAATACCTCACCACGCCCCTGCTGATCCACAACACGGCTGCGATCCTCAACAACTGGGGCAAGCAGGGCTGGGAGCTCGTGCAGGTCGTGACCGGACCGGAAGGCGGACTGGTCGCCTACTTCAAGCGCCCCGTGGTCGCGGATTCTTCGGCCAACGCGGGGCTCGCGGCCGCCGCCGAGGCGGCTCGTCAGTTCGAAGGCGGTGCGGCATGACCACCGTCTCCGATCGTCTCGCCGAGCTCGGCATCGAGCTGCCCGCTGTCGCGGCGCCCGTCGCCGCCTACGTTCCCGCGGTCGTCCACGGCGACCTCGTCTACACCTCCGGGCAGCTGCCCTTCTCCGGTGGATCATTGCCGACCACCGGCAAGGTCGGCGCCGAAGTCTCCGCAGAAGACGCGAATCTCTACGCTCGCACCTGTGCGCTGAACGCCCTCGCCGCCGCCGCAGATGCCGCCGGAGGCCTCGACCGCATCGCCGGTGTGCTGCGCGTCGGCGGCTTCGTGGCGTCCACTCCCGACTTCACCGGCCAGCCCGGCGTCATCAACGGCGCCAGCACCGTGCTCGGCGAGATCTTCGGCGACGCCGGTCGGCACGCGCGTGCGGCCGTCGGGGTCTCGGCGCTGCCGCTCGACAGCCCGGTCGAGGTCGAGGTCACCTTCATCCTCGCCTGACAGCATCCGAGATCCAGACGAAACGCCTCATGTTCTACGGAACATGAGGCGTTTCGTCTCGCTTCGCTCGCTCGACGACCGGTGGTCGAGCGGTGGCGGCTACTTCACCTGCGCCGAGATGATGCTCATCACCGCGGTGTCGGCGAGCGTCGTGGTGTCGCCGACCTCTCGTCCCTCCGCGACGTCGCGCAGCAGGCGCCGCATGATCTTGCCCGAGCGCGTCTTCGGCAGCTCGCCGACCACGTACACGTCGCGGGGGCGGGCGATCGCGCCGATCTGCTCACCGACCCATAGCCGCAGCTGCTGCGCGAGGCCCGCAGGGTCGTGCGCGGCGAGGTAGCTCTCCTTGATGATGACGAAGGCGACGACCGCCTGCCCGGTGGTCTCGTCAGATGCCCCGACCACAGCGGCCTCTGCCGTCGCCTCGTGCGCGACCAGCGATGACTCGATCTCGGCGGTCGAGAGCCGGTGCCCTGAGACGTTCATGACGTCATCCACACGTCCGAGCAGCCACAGGTCGCCGTCGTCGTCGAGTCGCGCGCCGTCTCCGGCGAAGTAGTAGCCCTGGTCCTCGAACTTCTCCCAGTAGGTCTCCTTGTAGCGCTCGGGGTCTCCCCAGATGCCGCGGAGCATGCTGGGCCACGGCTCGGTGATCACGAGCAGCCCGCCGTTGCCGTTGCCGACCTCTGAACCCGACTCGTCGACCACATCGATCGAGATTCCGGGAAGGGGGACCTGAGCGGATCCCGGCTTGGTGGCGGTCACACCCGCGAGAGCCGACACCATCATGGCGCCGGTCTCGGTCTGCCACCAGGTGTCGACGATCGGCGTCTTGCCTGCGCCGATGACCTCGCGGTACCACATCCACGCCTCGGGGTTGATGGGCTCGCCCACCGAGCCGAGCACGCGCAGCGACGTCAGATCGAACTTGTTCGGCACCGCCCGCCCGATCTTCATGAACGAGCGGATCGCGGTCGGGGCGGTGTAGAAGATCGACACCTTGTACTTCTCGATGATCTCCCACCAGCGACCGGGGTGAGGAGCATCCGGCGTGCCTTCGTAGAGCACCTGGGTGGCGCCGTTCGCGAGCGGGGCGTAGGCGACGTAGCTGTGTCCGGTGATCCAGCCGATGTCGGCCGTGCACCAGTAGACGTCGGTCTCGGGGTGCAGATCGAACACGTACTTGTGCGAGTAGGCAGCCTGAGTCAGATATCCGCCGGACGTGTGCAGGATGCCCTTCGGCTTCCCGGTCGTGCCCGAGGTGTAGAGGATGAAGAGCGGGTTCTCAGCGGGGAACGGCTGCGCCTCGTGATCGGCGGATGCCGTCGGCACCACGTCGTGCCACCACAGATCGCGATCGTCGTTCCATTCCACCTCGTTGCCGCCGCGCTTGACGACGAGGACGTGCTCGACGGTCTGCTGCTCTCCTTCCCCGCGGTCGGCGAGCGCCTGATCGACCGCCGGCTTGAGGGGCGACACCTTGCCCTTGCGGTAGCCGCCGTCTGCCGTGATCACGACCTTCGCCCCGGCGTCGTCGATGCGGGAGCGCAGGCTGTCGGCGCTGAAGCCGCCGAAGACGACCGAATGGATGGCGCCCAGCCGCGCGACGGCGAGCATCGAGGCGATCGCCTCGGGGATCATCGGCAGATAGATCGCGACGCGGTCGCCCTGACCCACCCCGAGACCCTGCAGGACGTTGGCCACGCGCTTGACCTCGTCGGTCAGCTCGGCGTAGGTGATGGCGCGCGAGTCACCCGGCTCGCCCTCCCAGTGCAGCGCGATCCGCTCGCCGTTGCCCGCCTCGACGTGCCGGTCGAGGCAGTTGTACGAGACGTTCAGCTCGCCGTCGTCGAACCACTTCGCGAACGGCGGTGCCGACCAGTCGAGGACCTGCGTGAAGGGCTTGTGCCAGTGCAAGAGCTCGCGGGACTGGTCAGCCCAGAATCCTTCGCGATCCGCGGCGGCGCGCTCGTAGAGCGCGGGCGAGGCGATGGACTGCGCCACGAACTCCTCCGACGGCGGGAACTGACGGGTCTCATCGAGAAGATGATCGATCTGGCTGCTCATCGGCAGGCGCTCCTTTGCGGCGATGGGGTGTCGTGCGCGCCGGACCACGAGGAGATCGGGTCCCGGCAGGCGCCAATCTAGTCTCGGGCGCGGGAGTCGCATACTGCCGAAAGTAGGTAGTGCTGCGGGTTTTGTCAGGACGGTCGCCTTGCGTACACTCGACCACAGCCGAATTCTCATTCCGGCCTTGGCGCGCCCGATTCCCCCGATCGGCAGCCGCCGTGGGCGGCATCTCGTTCCCCCCGCGAGGTGCCGCCCTTCTCTATGTGGGAGCGGTCCCCGGGCTCGGCCTGCACAATCAGTCTCGATGAGAAGTTGTGCACACGTCGGGGGATTCGCGGCCGATCTCCTGACGCCGTGAGAGTCCATCCGCCTACCGTCAGGGCATGCCCGAATCCTTCGTCATCCGACCTCGAGGGCAAGGCCCTGACCTCGCCCAGACGAACGCACCGCTCACCGTCGATCCCGCGTTCGGCCCGCTCGCCGTGCACTGCGCAGACGACGAGGTGACGGACATCTTCGTGAACGGCGCCGCCGGACTGTTCATCGACCGCGGCCACGGTGCCGAAGCGGTGACCGACTGGGCGGCATCAGAGCGCGAGGTGCGCGATCTCGCCGTCGCACTCGTGGGACTCGGCGGGCGGCACCTCGATGATCAGGCCCCGTGCGTCGATGTGCGGCTCGAGTCGGGCATCCGCGTGCACGCCGTGCTGGCGCCGGTGTCGACCTCCGGGACGGCGCTGTCGATCCGCATCCCGCGGGTGCGCGCGGCCGATCTCGACGCGCTCGCCGCACTGGGCGCGTTCGACGCTCGACAGCAGGCGTGGCTCCTGCAGCTGGTCGCCGAGAGGGCGAACATCCTGATCACCGGAGGGACCGGTACGGGCAAGACCACTCTGCTGTCGGCGCTGCTGTCCGAGGCGCCGACGGCGGAGCGGATCGTCACGATCGAAGATGTCGCCGAGCTGAGACCGCGCCATCCCCACCACGTGGCGCTGGAGGCGCGACAGGCCAACCTCGAGGGCGCCGGAGGGATCAGCCTCGCGCGGCTCGTCCGCGAATCTCTGCGCATGAGGCCCGATCGGCTGATCGTCGGCGAGTGCCGGGGCGAAGAGGTGCGCGAACTCCTGACCGCTCTGAACACCGGACACGACGGGGGAGCCGGCACGCTCCATGCCAGCGGCCTGCTCGACGTGCCAGCCCGGCTCGAAGCGCTGGGTGCGCTCGCCGCGATGGACGCGACGGCTCTCGCCCGGCAGGTGGTCAGCGCGTTCACGATCGTGCTGCACCTGGCGCGGGCACCCGGTGGCACGCGCCGCATCGCCCAGGCGGGGCGGTTCACCCTGGTCGGAGACCGGCTCGGCATCGAAGAGGTGCAGCCGTGGTGAGGCTGCGTCGTCGCGCCGCGGTCGACCAAGGGGCGGATGCGGCGACCAGCGTGCAGACCCTCGCCGTGCTGCTTCAGGCCGGAGCGGTGCCGCTCGTCGCCTGGAAGCACCTGGCCGAGACCGGAGATGCCCATGCGGCAGCCGTCGTCTCCCGCGCGCAGGAGGGGATGCCACTGACGGCCGCGATCGAAGCCGAGGGTGGAGCATGGCTCGATCTCGCCGCCGCCTGGGAGATCGCGACGACGGTGGGTGCGCCGCTTGCGGAGGTGCTGCGCATGATCGCCGAAACGCTGCGCGACGCGGCCTCGGCCGCCGACGATGTGCGCATCGCGCTGGCGGAGCCTGCGGGTACCGCGCGGCTGCTGCTGCTGATGCCGTTCGCCGGGCTCCTGCTTGGGTTCGCACTCGGGTTCGACACGATCAGCGTGATCGTGGGCAACCCGATCGGCGCCGTATGCGTGGCGCTGGGACTCCTGCTCATGCTCGCCGCGCGGATGTGGACGAAGAGGCTGCTCGATCGCGCGAAGCCCGCCCCCGGTACTCCGGGCATGCAGGCCGAGCTGGTCGCGGTGGCGCTGGCCGGCGGGGCGTCAGTCGAGCGCGCGCTGCGCCTGGTCGCCGAGAGCCCGGCGTCGCGGCACGGCGGACGAGAGCGCATCGACACCGTGCTCGAGCTGTCTCGTGCCGCCGGTGTTCCCGCGGGCGAGCTGCTGCGCGCATCGGCCGCCCAAGATCGGCACGCAGCTCGCATCGCCGGACGGATGCGGGCCGCCGCTCTCTCGACTCGCCTGCTGATCCCGTTGGGCGTGTGCACGCTGCCGGCCTTCATGCTGCTCGGCGTGGCTCCGCTGCTGCTCAGTGTGCTCACCTCCACCTCCCTCCCGCTGTAACCGACCGGAACCACCCACATAAGAAAGAAGGAACGACCATGAACACCATCCCCACCCTCACCCGCCGTCGTGCCGCACAGCTGTTCGGAGACGACACCGGGGCAGCGACCGCCGAGTACGTCATCACGACCATGGCGGCAGTGGCCTTCGCAGGCGCTCTCGTCTTCGTCCTGCGCTCCGACGAGGTGCGAGGCATCCTCACCGACATGGTGCGCCGGGCTCTCACGGTCTCATGATGCGCCGTCGCGTCGGGTGCGACAGAGGATCGGTCGCGGCCGAGCTCGCGCTCGCGCTGCCCGCCGTCGTCCTCACGCTCCTGCTCGGCGCGGGCGCCCTCGGCGCGGCCTCGCGCCAGGTATCGCTGCAAGACGCAGCGGCAGACGCCGCGCGCCTCCTCGGACGAGGGGAGGGGGCGGATGCCGCATCGGGAGTGGTCGCGGCAGCGGTGCCCGGTGCGGGCCTCAGCAGCCGCAGCGAGGGCGATCTGGTCTGCGTCACTGCGAGCGTCGACATCGCGATCGGCGGGCTCATCACGCTGCCGATGCGAGCGTCGAGCTGCGCGCTCAGCGGAGGACTCTGATGGCGGGCTCGGCGCTCGCCGCCGGAGTCCTCGTCGTCGCCGGGGCGCTGTCGATCGGTCTCGCGGCTGTCGGCGGAGCGGCCGTCACCGCACAGCGCGCGGCCGGTGCGGCGGATGCGGCGGCCCTGGCGGCGGCGGATGCCGCGAGCGGCGCGATCGCCGCATCCGACGACCCCTGCGTGCTCGCCGCCAGGGTCGCCGCTGCCTCAGGAGCCTCGCTCACCGGCTGCGTGCTCGAGGGCTTCGTGGCGACCGTGCAGGTCGAGGCGGCGTACGCTGGACTCGCTGCCGTCTCCCGAGCCCGAGCAGGGCCACCCGAGGGGAACTGACGGCGGCTCGTACACGGATCACTGCGGCAGGCCCATCACAGTGGTGTGTATGGTGTGCTTCGAAGAAAGGATGCACCCTTGGCTCAAGGCAAGAAACTCGTCATCGTCGAGTCCCCGACGAAGATGCGGTCTATTCAGGGGTACCTCGGCGACGGCTACGAGGTGCTGAGCTCGGTCGGGCACATCCGCGACCTCGCAGACAAGAAGGACATCCCGGCCGCCGACAAGGAGGCCTACGGGAAGTACTCGATCGACGTCGAGAACGGCTTCGATCCTTACTATGTGGTGTCCGATCGCAAGACCAAGACCGTCGCCGAGCTCAAGCGCGCACTGAAGAGCGCCGACGAGCTCCTGCTCGCCACTGATGAGGACCGCGAAGGCGAGGCGATCGCCTGGCACCTGCTCGAGACGCTGAAGCCGAAGGTCCCTGTGAAGCGCATGGTCTTCCATGAGATCACCAAGGACGCGATCCAGGCAGCGGTCGGCAACACCCGCGAACTCGACATCGACCTGGTCGACGCGCAGGAGACCCGACGCATCCTCGACCGTCTCTACGGCTGGGACGTCTCGCCGGTTCTCTGGTACAAGGTGAAGACCGGCCTCTCCGCCGGACGCGTCCAGTCTGCAGCCACGCGCATGATCGTCGACCGTGAGCGCGAGCGCATGGCCTTCGTCTCGGCCGAGTACTGGGACGTCGAGGCTCTCGCGTCATCGGCCTCCGCCTTCAAGGTCCGTCTGGTGCGCGTCGACGGCGGACAGCTGGCCCGTGGCACCGACTTCGACGACCTCGGAAAGCTGAAGAAGGCCGTCGTCATCCTCGACGAGAAGAAGGCGGCAGCCCTTGCGCACGCCGTCGAGGCGACCGGCGTCGGCACGGTCACCAAGGTCGAGGCGAAGCCCGGCACGCGCAGCCCTTACGCCCCGTTCACGACCTCCACGATGCAACAGGAGGCAGGCCGCAAGCTCTCGATGAGCGCGAAGCAGGCGATGAGCGTCGCCCAGCGCCTCTACGAGAAGGGGTACATCACTTATATGCGCACCGACTCCACGGCGCTGAGCACCCAAGCGGTGCAGGCGGCGCGGAGTCAGGCCGTATCGCTGTACGGCGACAGCGCGGTGCCGCTGAAGCCGCGCGTCTACAAGTCGAAGAGCAAGAACGCGCAGGAGGCCCACGAGGCGATCCGTCCGTCGGGCGAGAAGTTCCGCACCCCGGCATCCGTCTCCTCCCAGCTCGATCGCGAAGAGATGCGTCTCTACGACCTGATCTGGAAGCGCACCGTCGCCAGCCAGATGGCAGATGCGAAGTACGAGACCACGACGGTCACGATCTCCGTCGACGCCGCCGGGCAGAACGTCGAGTTCACGGCATCCGGAACCGTCTACACCTTCAAGGGCTTCCTCGAGGCGTACGAAGAAGGACGCGACGAGAAGCGCAACTCGCAGGACGCGTCGGACGACCAGTCGCTGCCCATCGTCGCCGTGGGCGACGAGCTGCGGATGTCGGATGCCGAGGCCAAGGGCCACCGCACGACTCCGAAGCCCCGCTACACCGAGGCGTCGCTGGTGAAGGCATTGGAAGAGCACGGCATCGGCCGTCCGTCCACGTTCGCCAGCATCATCGGCACCGTCATCGACCGCGGCTACGCCACCAAGCGCGGGCAGGCCCTCGTGCCGACCTGGCTGGCCTTCAGCGTCGTACGTCTGCTCGAGGAGCACTTCGCCGATCTCATCGACTACGACTTCACCGCCGCTCTCGAAGACGACCTCGACGCGATCGCCCGGGGCGAGCAGAAGCGCGTGGAATGGCTCAAGTCCTTCTACTACGGATCCGACTCACACGTCGGGCTGCGTCAGGTCGTCGACAACCTCGGAGAGATCGACGCCAGGGCGTTGAACTCCACGCCGATCACCGAGACCGCGACCCTGCGCTTCGGCAAGTACGGGCCGTACCTCGAGGTGGCCAACCCCGACGCGCCCGACGAGAAGCCGCGCATCGTCAACGTGCCCGAAGACCTCGCTCCCGACGAGCTCACCGCCGAGAAGGCGCAGGAGCTCATCGATGCTCCGGTCGCTGGCGACCGCGTGCTCGGCGAGAACCCCGAGAACGGCAAGATCATCGTCGTCAAGGACGGCCGATTCGGGCCGTACGTGCAGGAGAACGACCCCGTCTCCGACGACGCGGCTGTCGACGAGACCACGGGCGAGGTCGTCGAGGCGCCCAAGCCGAAGCGAGGCGCGAAGAAGGAAGCGGCCCCCAAGCCGCGCACGGGCTCGCTGTTCCGCTCCATGTCGGTCGACACGATCGACCTCGAGACCGCGCTGCAACTGCTCAGCCTGCCGCGGGTCGTCGGCAAGGACCCCGAATCGGGGGAGGAGATCACCGCGCAGAACGGCCGGTACGGTCCCTACCTGAAGAAGGGCACCGACTCCCGTTCTCTCGAGAGCGAATCCCAGATCTTCGACGTCACGCTCGAACAGGCACTCGAGATCTACGCGCAGCCGAAGTACGGCGCCGGCTCTCGTCGTGCGTCGAGCGCGCTCGCCGAGTTCGAGGCAGACCCGGTGAGCGGCAAGCCGATCCGCATCCGCGACGGGCGCTTCGGCGCCTACGTGACCGACGGCGAGACGAACGTCACGATCCCGCGGGGCCAGCAGGTCACCGACATCACGTTCGAGATCGCGGCGCAGATGCTGGCTGACAAGCGTGCGAAGGGGCCGGCCCCCAAGCGCGGAGCCGCAGCCAAGAAGGCTCCCGCGAAGAAGGCTCCCGCGAAGAAGGCGCCTGCGAAGAAGGCTCCCGCCAAGAAGGCGGCTGCGAAGAAGGCGCCGACGGATGCCGAGAAGGCCGCGGCCCGCTCGGCGGCGGCCAAGAAGGCCGCAGCGACGCGTGCGGCCAACGCTGCGGCGAAAGCCGGCTCGTGACGCCGAGCCGCGGTTCGTGGATCACGCTCGAGGGTGGAGACGGCTCGGGGAAGACGACGCAGGCGAACCTGCTCGCGGACTGGTTGACGGATGCCGGACGCACCGTCGTCCGCACGCGTGAACCCGGCGGCTCCGAGGTCGGCCAGCTCATCCGCGACATCGTGCTGCACCACCGCGGCGACATCGCACCGCGAGCGGAAGCACTGCTGTACGCGGCCGATCGCGCGCACCACGTCGCGACGGTCGTCCGCCCCGCGCTGGAACGCGGCGAGATCGTGCTGCAGGATCGCTACCTCGATTCCTCGGTCGCGTACCAGGGAGCAGGTCGCGTGCTCGACGGCACCGAGATCCGCGACTTGTCGCTCTGGGCTGCAGAGGGTGCGCTGCCCGACCTGACGCTGCTGCTCGACCTCGACCCTGCCGCGGCCCGCGAACGACTGGACTCGGCCGATAAGCCTTTCGATCGTCTCGAAGCCGAGAAGGCCGAGTTCCACGGGCGCGTCCGAGACGCGTACCTCGCCCTTGCGGACGCCGAACCCGAGCGGTTCCTCGTGCTGGACGCGGCCTCGTCCGTCGAGGACATCGCCGCCGCGATCAGAGCCCGGGTCGAAGCGCTCCTGAGCTGAGACGGGCGCCTGCGGGTCGCAACGCCCGGTCCCGGCCGCCAGCTGTTTCGGCACGCCACCACGATCTCGGCGCGCCACCATGTTCTCGACGTCGCAAGCGGGGTGGCGCGTCAGCAACGTGGTGGCGGACCACGCCCGCACGGGCGCAGCTTCCCGCGAGAGGCGACGTCCGTCCCGCAGGTTACGCTGGGTGCATGACCCAGACCGTCGCCGCCGCATTCCCGTGGGGCGATGTCTGGGGGCAGGATGCCGCTGTCGAGACGCTGCGCGACGCAGCATCCGATCCCGCGGCTCTCTCGCATGCGTGGCTGATCACAGGCCCTCCCGGGTCGGGACGGTCGACCCTCGCGTACGCCTTCGCGGCCGCGCTGGTCGCCGATCGACCGGACGATGAAGCGGCGATGCGCCAGGTGCTCGCGGGCACTCATCCCGACGTCACGGCGCTGCGCACCGACAAGGTCATCATCACGATCGCCGAGGCCCGCTCGCTCGTCGAGCGCTCGTATTTCGCTCCTTCAGCCGGCCGGTACCGCGTGATCGTCGTGGAAGACGCCGACCGCATGGTCGAGCGCACCTCGAACGTGCTGCTGAAGGCCCTCGAAGAGCCGCCGGAGCAGACCGTGTGGATCCTGTGCGCTCCGAGCGAAGCCGATCTGCTCCCGACTATCCGCTCGCGGGTCCGTTCGCTGCGACTGCGTGAGCCCGATGTCGCCGACGTCGCGCGGCTGATCAGCCTGCGCACGGGCGTCGACGAGGAGGTCGCCGAGCAGGCGGCGCGTCACGCGCAACGGCACATCGGCATGGCGCAGCGGCTCGCGACCGATGATGCGGCCCGCCGTCGCCGGGATCAGACGCTCCGCTCCGTCATCGGGGTGCGCGGAGTCGGCGACGCCGTCGAGGTCGCGGGGCAGATCATCCAGGCCGCGACCGAAGACGCGAAAGCTCTCACCGCCGAACGCGACGCCTCGGAGCGGGCATCTCTGCTGCGCACGGTCGGCGTCGCCGAAGGCCAAGCCGTGCCACCCGCGCTGCGATCGCAGCTGTCGGCTCTCGAAGATGATCAGAAGAAGCGGGCCACGCGCAGTCTGCGCGACGGCATCGACCGCGTTCTCACCGATCTGCAGTCGATGTTCCGCGACGTCGTGATGCTGCAGTTCGGACGCCCAGAAGATCTGATCAACCGCGAGCTTCGCGCCGAGCTGAGTTCGCTCGCCGATGCCTGGTCGCAGACCCGTACTCTTGTCGTACTTGATCACCTTGCCGAGACGCGCCAGTCGCTGGAGCGCAACGTCGCACCACTGCTCGCCCTGGAGAGCTTGCTCGTGACTGTCACGAGCGGGAGGACCCCGTGAACACTCGACCGACTTCCCGCCTTCGCCGCGCCGTGGCGGTGATCGCCGGCCTCGCCGCGGCATCCGTCGCCCTGACCGGCTGCCTGTACTCGATGATCCCCGAGCAGAGGCCTTCGGCGACCAACGCGCCCGACACCGACGGCGTCGCCGACGACCTCCTTCCGTTCTACGGGCAGGCGCTCGCGTGGGAGAACTGCGGCGCCGGCCTCGACTGCACGGAGGTGACCGCTCCGCTCGACTGGGAGAACCCTGCCGACGGCGAGATCACCCTCGCCGTGGTACGCCACCAGGCCTCGGGTACCGCGAAGGGCTCTCTGCTGACCAACCCCGGCGGGCCGGGCGCGAGCGGCTACGATCTCATCCACGACAGCCTCACGTTCGCGGTCGGCCAGGACCTGATCGACAACTTCGACGTGATCGGGTTCGACCCGCGCGGGGTCGGTCGATCGACCGCCGTGAAGTGCTACGACGCGGCCGACATGGACGAGTACCTGTACTCGATCCCGTCTTCGCCGCGAGGATCGGCGGAGTGGGAAGCCGAGCTGCTCGATGCCCACAAGAAGTTCGCAGAGGCCTGCGACGCGAACAGCGGAGGCATCCTTCCGCACATCACGACCATCAACTCGGCGCGCGACATGGATCTGATCCGCGCGGTGCTGGGCGACAAGAAGCTCAACTATCTCGGCTACTCCTACGGCACCTTCCTCGGCGCGACCTATGCCGAGCTGTATCCCGACCGCGTCGGCAGCCTGGTGCTCGACGGAGCGATCGACCCGGCGGTCTCCGGGCTCGAGGTCGGCACGACGCAGGCGCTCGGCTTCGAATCGGCACTGCGCGCCTACATGCAGAGCTGTCTCGATTCCGGTGACTGCCCGTTCAGCGGCACGGTCGACGAGGCTATGACCGATCTCGGAGCGCTGCTCGCGAGCGTCGACGCGACGCCGCTCAAGAACGGCGACGGACGGATGCTGGGAGCCGATGCCCTCATGACGGGCATCATCGCCGCGCTCTACTCCGAAGACAGCTGGTCGTACCTCACGCAGGCGCTCGACGAGGCGCTCCAGGGCGACCCGTCGACGGCGTTCGTGCTCGCCGACTTCTACAACGGCCGCGAGAACGGCGCCTACACCGACAACTCCAGCGAGGCGTTCCGCGCATACAACTGCATGGACTATCCGGTCGAGGACGACCCCGACGCCGAGGCCGCCCAGAAGGCGAAGATCGCCGAGGGCGCGCCGACGATCGCCCCGTACTGGGAGGGCCCCGACTCCTGCGAGGTGTGGCCGTATCCGCCGACGGGAACGCGTGGGGAGATCCACGCCACGGGCGCGGATCCCATCGTGGTGGTCGGGACGACGAACGACCCGGCGACGCCCTACGAGTGGTCGGAATCGCTCGCAGGACAGCTCGACGAGGGTGTTCTGATCACCCGCGTCGGCGAGGGCCACACCGGCTACAACAAGGGCAACACGTGCGTGGACAGCGCCGTCGAGGCCTACCTCGTCGAGGGCACGGTGCCCGAAGACGGCTTGCGTTGCGAGTGACCTCGGCTCGATTCGCGAGCACGCTCCGAACCATGTAATATCGGAGATCGCGCCGCTTTAGCTCAGTCGGCAGAGCATTTCACTCGTAATGAAAAGGTCGTCAGTTCGATTCTGACAAGCGGCTCCAGCAGGCCCCGTGATGAAGATCACGGGGCCTTTTGGTTTCCCCCGGAATGGCCCCGTCCGGGCGTACGCTCGAAGCATGAGCAGAGCGCTTCTCATCGTCGACATCCAGAACGACTTCACCGAAGGCGGCGCCTTGGGCGTCGCAGGCGGAGATGCCGTGGCATCCGCCGTGTCCGCCTTCCTCGAGGTCCACGCCGCCGACTACGAGGTGATCATCGCCTCGCGTGACTGGCACGACGCGACGGGCGACAACGGCGGGCATTTCGCCGAGAACCCCGACTACGTCGACACCTGGCCGGTGCACTGCGTCGAGGGCACCGACGGAGCCGACTACGACCCGCTGCTCGTGACCGACGCCGTCACCCACCACGTCCGCAAGGGACAGGGGAAGCCCGCTTACTCGATGTTCGAGGGCGTGACGGATTCCGGTGGCAAGGTGGGGGCGGTGCTGACGCAGGCGGGCGTGCTGAGCGCCGACGTCGTCGGCATCGCGACGGACCACTGCGTGCGGGCCTCCGCACTGGATGCGCTCGCGCACGGCGTGCGGGTTCGAGTGCTGACCGACCTCATCGCGGGTGTCGCCCCCGAGCCCAGCGAGGCCGCTCTTGCCGAGCTTGCACACGCCGGGGCAGAGCTCGTCGAGAGCTCGGAGGCATGACCTCTGAGCGCTGCGCGCTGCTGCTGCGCGCGGTGAACGTCAGCGGGCGCAACCGGGTCCCGATGGCCGAGCTGCGCACGCTGCTGAGCGAGCGCACTGCGCTCACGGGGGTGTCGACCTTCATCGCGAGCGGCAACATCATCTGCGATGACCCGGGAGACATCGACAGCGCCCGGTCCGAGGTGCGAGCGTTGATTGCTGCTGCCTTCGGAGTGGATACGCCGGTGATCGCGCGCACCCACGCCGAGCTGGTCGCGGCCCTCGAAGAGAATCCGTTCCCGGATGCCGCGGCCGACAAGCTCCTGCACGTGATGTTCCTCGAGGGCCCTGCCTCGCCGGGTGCGATCGAGGCGCTCGAGCAGCGGCTGCTGCCGGGGGAGAGGATCTCTCTCGTCGGCGATGACCTCTGGATCGACTACGCCGAGGCGGGTGTGCACAGCTCGAAGCTCACGAAGGCCGTGCTCGACAAAGCGCTGGGAGTGGCAGGAACCGCGCGCAACCTGCGCACGGTGCGGACACTGGCAGAGCTCACGGAGTGAGAGGGCGGCTCAGCGCAGTCGGCGGAGCCATCGGATGCTGTTGCACGTCGATGCGGCGGACGCCGCAACCTCCGCAACGGACGTAGAGCACCGTGCCTTCGCTCGCCGGATGCCTCGACTCGACCGACCATGCATGCTCGTGCGCGGAGGCGGCCTGGTGGGGGATCGGGCGAGTGTGCAATGCGGTCATGTGTCCAGCGTGATGTAATGGCCTTATGCATCTCAACCCTTACGGCGAGTATGCGGTCCTGCTGGCCGCATCCCTCGCCAACGACTGGCCCGCCGACCGCGACGGGATCGAGGCGCGAACACTCGACGGTGGCATGACGATGGTGTTCCCGCCCGAGCCGCACGATCACGCGCAGGTCCGCGAGGTCATCGACGACTGGTTGCGGATCGTGGACGAGAGCGATCCGGCGCGGCGGGCTGAGATGCTCAACCTGCAGATGGCATCGGTGGGCGCTTACCCGCGGCTCACCGATCACGATGGTGAAGGCTGGCACCTGCACTACCGCGACGACGTGCAGTCGCTGCCGCACGTTCTGCGAGCGGTCATCAACGTCGGAACATCACTGCACCTGGTCACGCGTGGCATGGACCGCTTGTCGCGCTGCGAGGCCTCTCCGTGCACGAACGTCGTGGTCGACGTGACGCGGAACGGCCGACAGCGGTTCTGCTCCGTCCGCTGCGCGAACCGAGCAGCCGTGCGCCGACATCGCGCGCGCGCCGCGGATCATTCAGCTGTTTGAGCTTCACACGCGGCCGACCGCCAGTTCGCCCCCATGCGAGCGTAGGTGACGATCGCATGGCAGTTCCGGCATCGCACATCGCATTTCTCGACCTCGCTCGTGATGACGGCGATGCTGTGGCCGTTGCGCACGAGCCGCATCACGTCGTCTCGCTTGGGTGAGCCGGGGCGATGATCGAAGTCCAGAACACGGAGGTCCGCTTCGCCGCAGTCCACGCACGGATGCGCGGACAGGTACTCGGACACGAAGGAAATGCTCGCCGCCTGCTGCGCCCTGGTGCGCGCACGGATCACGGCGATGTGATGCTCGCGATTTCGCGCGTAGTAGCGACGAGAGGATTCTTGATTGCAGTCCCGGCACACGGCTTGACGCCCGTCGGCGCTCGAACTCTTCCGATTGAACTCATCGAGCGGCTTGCTGACACCGCATGTTCCGCAGCGTTTCATGGATCGAAACCTAGCTGCCGGTGCCGACATCCTGCTCTTCACGGTGGGCCCCGAGGGGCTCGAACCCTCGACCCGCGGATTAACTTGCCACTTCGGCTTTCGCCGCCGCCCCGAAGGGCGTTCGTGGTCTGGACTGTCCCTTCACCATGGCTTTCGCTGTAGGTGCCACCCGTCCAGTCTCTACACCTTCCGGACTCGCGTCCGGCTTGGCTCGGGATTGCCAACTGGTCTCCCAGCGAGGGTTCCCCGACTTTGAGTGGTGTCATCCTCGGGGTTTCCCCCGAGGCGCTCCTATTTTGTTGAAGTCCGATGCTCTGCCAACTGAGCTAGAGGCCCGTGTGGTTCCAGTCTAGTGGGAGAGAAAAGTGCCGTCAGCGACACGATGGTCGCCGACGGCACTCTTTCCCTCTCGCCGTCATCCCCCGATGGGCGAGATCGCCGAGCTCCCCAGCCCGGCACCCCGCCTCACTGGGCCGGGGGCATGAGCACGGTGTCGATGAGGTACACCGTGGCGTTCGCGGTCTGTACGCCGCCGCAGACGATCTTGGCGTCGTTCACCATCCAGTCGTCTCCGCTGCCGGTGACCTCGAGATCGGCTCCTTGGACTGTGGTGTGCGTCCCTGCGATGTCGGAGGGCTCGATCTGACCGGGCACCACGTGATACGTGAGGATCGAGCTCAGGGTCGCGCTGTCGGTCTTGAGAGCCTCGATCGTGGCGGGATCGATCTTCGCGAACGCGTCGTCGACCGGCGCGAACACGGTGAACTCGCTGCCGTTGAGGGTGTCGACGAGGTTCACGTCGGGGTTGAGCTGCCCGCTCACCGCAGCGACGAGCGTCTTGAGCATCGGGTTGTTGGATGCTGCGACCGCCACCGGGTCCTGCGACATGCCCTGGATCGAACCGGCGCCGTCCGGAACAGCCTCCGCGTACGCCGCGCACCCGGGGCCGATGAGGTTCGCGGCCGGGTCCATCGTCTCCGGTGTCGCTTCAGACGACTCGGCAGCCGACGGCTTCGGCGACTCCGCCGACGGGGCTCCGCCCATCGAACACGCGGACAGCAGGAATGCGCTCGCCAGCGTGAGTGTGAGTGCCGCAGTGACCTTCTTCTTGGTGCTGAACATCTCGAGCTCCTTCAGAACTGAGCCACGGCCTCTCCGTGGCGTCGACCTCTGTTCGGAGCCCCCGACGCATCGGATGGGAAATCCCTGAATCCAATCCGTCCGGCGGTCGGACGCGAACAGGAGAGGACAAGAAGCGAGGACCTCATGGACCTGATCATCATCGGCCTGCTCGGCGGGCTCATCACCGGAATCTCGCCGTGCATCCTGCCCGTGCTCCCGGTCATCTTCCTGACCGGGGGAGCCCAGTCGGCGAAGTTCGACGGACAAGTCGTGCCGGCGAAGCGCAGCCGGCCGTACCTGGTGATCGCGGGACTCGTCCTGAGCTTCACCCTCGTGACCCTGGGCGGCTCGCTGCTTCTCGGGCTGCTGAACCTGCCGCAGGACATCATCCGCTGGGTCGGCATCGCGGTGCTGGTGATCATCGGCACGGGACTGATCGTGCCTAGGCTCGAGCGAATTCTGGAACGGCCCTTCCAACGCTTCGGTCAGCGCGAGGTGAAGAACCGGGGAAGCGGATTCGGTGTGGGCCTGGCCCTGGGCGCCGTCTTCGTCCCCTGCGCAGGTCCGGTGCTCGCCGCGATCATCGTCGCAGGGTCCACGGGGCGGATCGGTCTCGGCACGATCGCGCTCACGGTGTCGTTCGCGATCGGAGTCGCTGTGCCGCTCCTCGTCTTCGCGCTGGCTGGGCGGGGAGTGATCGAGCGCATCCGCGCCTTCCGCTCCAAGGAGCGCGCGTTGCGCATCGCCGCAGGCATCGCGATGATCGCTCTCGCCGTCGGGCTCGTCTTCAACGTGCCGCAGGCACTGCAGCGTCTGCTTCCGGACTACACCTCTCCGTTGCAGCAGGAGCTCGCGGACTCGGAGGAGGTGTCGGACGCCCTCGATCTCGGCGGACTGGTCACCGACGAGAACAAGGACCTCGACAAGTGCACCAACGGCGCAGAAGAGCTCGAATCCTGCGGCACGGCGCCGTCGATCAAGGGCATAGAGCAGTGGCTCAACACTCCTGACGGCCAGGCCGTCGATCTGGCGAGCCTGCGCGGAAAAGTCGTGCTCATCGACTTCTGGGCGTACTCGTGCATCAACTGCCAGCGCTCTCTCCCGCACGTCGTCGCCTGGGATGAGACCTACCGTGACCTGGGGCTGGACGTCATCGGCATCCACTCGCCCGAATACGCCTTCGAGAAGTACCCGGGAAACGTCGCCGCGGGGATCGCCGACTTCGGAATCGAATATCCGGTCGCACTCGACAACAACCTCGCCACCTGGACGAACTATCGCAACAGGTACTGGCCGGCGCACTACCTCATCGATGCGGAAGGCACGGTGCGGCACATCTCGTTCGGCGAGGGCAACTACGCCGCCACAGAGCAGCTGATCCGCGAACTGCTCCAGGACGCCGATCCCGATGTGCAGTTGCCGGGCGCGACGGACGTCGTCGATGAGACGCCCGACGTGGGGTCGACCACGAGGGAGACCTTCCTCGGTTCGTCCAAGGACATCAACTTCGGCGGCGAGGCGGCGTATCGCGCGGGCACTCACGAGTATTCGTTCCCGCAGGCGCAGCCCGATGACAGCTTCGCCCTCGACGGCGAGTGGACGGTCGAGACGCAGTTCGCCACTCCCACGGAAGGCAGCGCGAGGATCAGGCTGAACTACCACGCCGCCGAGGTGCGGATGGTCGTCGCGGGAGAGGGCGAGGTGATCGTACGCGATGAGAACGGCCGGGAGCAGAGCATCCGCGTCGACGGGACGCCGCGGTCGTACGGTCTGCAGCAGGCCGATGCGGTCGCCGCAGGGTCGTTCACACTCGAGATCCCCGCGGGTGTGCAGGTCTATTCCTTCACCTTCGGGTGACGCCTGCAACGGATCGTGAGGGGATGCGGCATGCTGGTGGAGATGGTCATCGACGGGATGGACGTACCCGAGGACGGCACGGCGCGCGACGCCGTCGCCGATCTCCTCGTCGGCATCGCCTCGGGTGATCAGAGCGCTTTCGCCCGGCTCTACGACATGATGTCCTCCCGCGTGTTCGGTCTCATCCTGCGGGTGCTCGTCAACCGCTCTCAGAGTGAAGAGGTGCTGCAGGAGGTCTTCCTGGAGATCTGGCAATCCGCTGACCGCTTCGCTCCGAACAGAGGACAGGGAAGAAGCTGGGTGATGACCATCGCCCACCGCCGGGCAGTGGACAGGGTCCGCGCCTCGCAGTCCAGCACCGATCGCGATGTGCGAGCGGGGCTCAAGGACATCGGGGTGGCGCACGACAGCGTCGCGGAACAGGTGGAGCTGGGCATCGAGGGTGAGAAGGTCGTCGATGCGCTGGCGGGGCTTCCCGAGGCGCAGAGGGAGGCTCTCGTCCTCGCCTACTACGGCGGATACAGTCAGAACGAGATCGCGGTGCTCGTAGGGGCGCCGCTGGGAACGATCAAGACGCGGATGCGGGACGGACTGATTCGTCTCCGCAGTGCGATGGGGGTGACGGCATGAACGAGCAGGAGTTCGCGGAGCTCTCCGCAGGGGCGGCGCTGCACGCGCTGTCGCCTGACGACGAGCGCCGGTTCCGCGCGGCGCTGGCCGTTCACCCCGAATGGCGAAGCGTGGCAAGACACGACGCGGATGCCGCAGCTGCTCTCGCTTCGGTCGTCGAGCCGGTGTCTCCGCCCGACGGCATCCGCTCCGCACTGCTCGCCCGCATCGCAGAGACTCCCCAGACCGACGGGGAGTCACCGACCGCCGACGGCGAGGCGCCTCGCGGGTCGGTGCGCCCGATCCCGAAGGACGACGACCGAGACGCCGGCGCCGGGACTCTGAGCACGAGCGGCGTCGCCGAACCGGCTGCACCATCTCCCTCCTCGTCGGACATCGACAGCGCGCCTGCAGGAAGCCGTCGAGGACGCCGACTTCTCTTCGTCCTCGCCGCCTGCATCGTGCTTCTCGTCGGAATCGGGGTGGGAACGGTCGTTGTGAACGGAATACTCGACCGGCCGGCTCCGGTTGTCGCTCTCGAGCAGATCGAGGGCTCGGACGATGCGCAACAGGCCTCCGTCTCGCTCGACGGGGGAGGGACCGCGATCGCCCATTGGTCGGCCTCGCTGGGCAGAGCGGTGCTGGTCACCGAGGACATCGCCGCTCCTGCCGACGGCCACACCTACGAGCTCTGGTTCGTTCGGGGCGACGGAGCCGTCTCCGCCGGCACCTTCTCCGTCGAGGGCGGCCATGCGATCGCCGAGCTGAAGGGCGAGATGCGACCGGGCGATGCGATCGCGGTGACGGTCGAGCCGGACGGCGGATCGCCGACGGGACGGCCGAGTTCCGACCCCTTCATCGTCATCCCCACGGCCTGACTCCTCGTAACGCGCGTACCCTGGTGTGATGCCTGAGCACCACCGCCCGATCCGCCGACCGACCACGGCGTTCGACAACATCGTCGGCTCGCACGACCCCGCCGAGGAGACGCGGATCGCGCATGCCACTGCATCCGCTCTGCTCACCCGTGTCCGCGCGGACGACAGCGGTGCGAGCGCTGACCGTCTGGTCGCCTTCACGGCCGAGCACGGCATCGACGAGATCGCGGAACTGTGGTCGAAGGCTCCCTCGCGCACACTCCCGGGAGCCCTCTGGCGCCTGTACGTGCTGCAGCTCGCGATCCACAGCGATCCCCAGACGGCTGCGCTGCTGTACGAGCGCGGGCGGGTCGAGTTGACGTCACCGGATGCCGTCGTCGCCGGCGCTCCGGTGCCTGCCGACCCCGACGAGCTCGTCGTGCTGATCGACACGATCCTTCGTGGCGCGTTCCGCGGAGATTTCGCCGTGGCCCTCGACCGGGCTGCGGCCTTCTGCCGCGTGCAGGCGTCCGGCGCGACGCACGTGGCCGACGACTACGAGGCGACCGAGCCTCGGCGGGCGAGCGAGTTGACCACACGCGCCCTGCGGCTCAGTTCCTTCGCGCAGGACCTGTCGGCAAGCGCAGTCCTGTGGCGCATCGACGGCCTGGTCTGAGTCCGACGACACTACCGAGCCGGACATGGAAAGACCGGGCCGCAAGAACGCCTCTCGGCGGAAGGCCGCTCGCAGCGGCAAAAATTGGAGCCCGGGGTTATGCGGCCCGGCCACTCAATTGTAACGCGATCATGCCGAGGCTATTCCCGACCTCTAGGCTCGGAACATGACCCGGCGCTTTGCTCTGATGATCGATCCCGTGGCCGCCTTCGAGGAGCGGGCGGACTTCTCCGGCACGTTCACGATGGTGGATGCCGCCGCTCCGGCTCTCAGCGTCGGCGAGCTCAGCACTCAGCGCGGAGACGGTGTGTTCGAGTCGATCGGCGTGGTCGATTCGCACGCGCAGGAGGTCGTTCCGCACCTCGAACGTCTGGCGCACTCCGCGCGGCTGTGCGATCTGCCCGTGCCGCATCAGGAGCAGTGGCTCCAGGCGATCGCAGTCGGTGCGGCCGAGTGCGGCGAGGGGGAGTGGGTCATCAAACTGATCCTGAGCCGCGGTGTCGAGCACGGCCCCAGCCCGACGGCCTGGGTGACGGCGTCGCCGGCATCCGACTTCACCGCCGCTCGGGTCGACGGCATCCGCGTCGTGACGCTCGACCGCGGCTACGATCTGCACGTCGCCGAACGGGCGCCCTGGCTTCTGCTGGGCGCCAAGACGCTCTCGTACGCCGTGAACATGGCCGCCTTGCGCGAAGCGCATCGCAGGGAGGCGGATGACGCCATCTTCCTCTCCAGCGACGGATTCGTGCTCGAGGCGCCGACCGCGTCGCTCATCCTCCGCGTCGGCGACCGGTTCGTGACGCCCGCGCCGAACGGCGGAATCTTGCACGGCACCACGCAGCTGAGCGTCTACGAGCACCTCTCCGCGCGCGGGTTCGAGGTCGGATATGCAGAGATCCCTGCAGCCGAACTGCCGAAGGCGGATGCCGCGTGGCTGGTCTCGAGTGTGCGCCTCGCCGCTCCGATCACCACCGTCGACGGTGCGGCCCTGCCCGTCGACCACGTCCTGACCGCCGAGCTCAACGCCTACCTACTCTCGCCGCGCGACTGAGGCGCTCCCGCTCCGGCCCCGCCCGGCGTGCCCGCCCCATCCCGGCCCCGCGTGCGCGAAAAGTCGGAGCCTCGGGCCGACACGCCGTGCCGTGGCATCCGCCACCGGCGTGTCGTCGGGAGACTCCGACTTTTCACACGAGAAGTGCTGCAGGGGAAGCCCCCGGCCGTTACCCGAAGCGGCCGGAGACGTAGTCCTCGGTGGCCTGAACGCTCGGGGTCGTGAAGATGCTGGTCGTGTCGCCGTATTCGATGAGCTTGCCGGGCTTGCCGGTGCCGGCGATGTTGAAGAACGCGGTCTTGTCGGAGACGCGGCTCGCCTGCTGCATGTTGTGCGTCACGATCACGATCGTGTACTCGCTCTTCAGCTCGCCGATGAGCTCCTCGATCGCGTAGGTCGAGATCGGGTCGAGGGCCGAGCACGGCTCGTCCATCAGGAGCACGTCGGGGGAGACGGCGATCGCGCGGGCGATGCACAGACGCTGCTGCTGACCGCCGGAGAGGCCGGATCCGGGCTTGTCGAGGCGGTCCTTGACCTCGTTCCACAGGTTCGCACCCTGCAGCGACTTCTCGACCAGCGCGTCGGCATCCGACTTCGTGATGCGGTTGTTGTTCAGCTTCACGCCGGCCAGGACGTTCTCGCGGATCGACATGGTCGGGAACGGGTTCGGGCGCTGGAAGACCATGCCGACCTGACGGCGGACGGTCACCGGGTCGACGGACGGACCGTACAGGTCGTCGCCGTCGAGCAGCACCTGGCCCTCGACGCGGGCGCCGGGGATGACCTCGTGCATGCGGTTGAGGGTGCGCAGGAATGTGGACTTGCCGCAGCCCGAGGGGCCGATGAACGCGGTGACGCTGCGCGGCTCGATGTCGAGGGAGACGCCCTCGACGGCGAGGAAGTCGCTGTAGTAGACGTTGAGGTCGTTGACTTCGATGCTCTTGGACACAGGATGATCCTTCGGGTTGTGGCTCAGCGGCCGGTCTTCGGGGCGAACACTCGGGCGACGAAGCGCGCGACGAGGTTCAGCACCATGACGATGACGATCAGGGTGAGGGCGGAAGCCCAGGCGCGGTCGACGTAGGCCTCGGCGGGGATGCCCTGATAGGCGTACTGCGAATACGTGAACACGGGAAGCGTCTGCATCCGACCGCTGAACAGGTTGTAGTTCATCGCGTCGGTGAAGCCGGCGGTGAGCAGCAGCGGCGCGGTCTCGCCGATGACGCGCGAGACCGCGAGCATGATGCCGGTCGTGATGCCCGCGATCGACGTCGGCAGCACGACCTTGACGATCGTGAGCCACTTCGGCACACCCAGGGCGTACGACGCTTCTCGCAGGTCGTTCGGCACGAGCCGCAGCATCTCCTCGGTGGAGCGGACGACGACCGGGATCATCAGCACCGACAGCGCGACGGAGCCCATGATGCCCATGCGCACGCCCGGTCCGAAGATCAGCGCGAACACCGCATAGGCGAACAGACCGGCGACGATCGAGGGGATGCCTGTCATCACGTCCACGAGGAAGGTGATGATGCGCGACATCCGCGTGCCTTGCCCGTACTCGATCAGATAGACGGCGGTCATCAGGCCGATCGGGACGGAGATGACTGTCGCGGCGAGCGTGACCATCAGCGTGCCGATGATGGCGTGCAGCGCTCCGCCGCCCTCACCGAGCACACCGCGCATCGACGAGTTGAAGAACAGCGGATCGATGCGCGCGATGCCGTTCGAGATCACGGTCCAGCCGACCGACACGAGCGGGACCATGGCGATGAGGAACGCCGAGGTGACGATGCCGGTGACGAAGCGATCGAGCGCCTTGCGCGACCCCTCGACGATCCGCGAGGTCACGTAGATGATGACGAGGTACAGCAGGGCGCCGACGATGAGGCTGCCCGCGATGTTGAACTCGGAGCCGGATGCTGCGGCCGACAGGCCGAACGGCGCCGCAGCGATGAGGAGAGACACGCCGAGGAGCGCCCAGGGCGCCCAGCGCGGAAGATGGCCGGACGACAGGGGGGCGCGCGACGTGGAGATCGTGAGCGGTGTTTCGGGGGCGAGAGTGGTCATGTCAGTTCGCTCCCGAGAATTCCTTGCGGCGGTCCACGAACCACCGCGCGATAGCGTTCACGGCGAAGGTCACGACGAAGAGGATGAGACCGGTCGCGATGAGGACGTTGATGTTCGTCTTGTAGGCCTCGGCGAAGGTGAGCGCGATGTTCGCGGCGATCGTCGAGGGGTTCGCCGAGGTGAGCAGCTCGATCGTGATGGTCTTGCTCACCGAGAGCACCATGGCGACGGCCATGGTCTCGCCGAGCGCACGACCGAGGCCGAGCATTGCGCCTGAGACGATGCCGGAGCGGCCGAACGGCAGCACGGCCATGCGGATCATCTCCCACCGGGTGGCCCCGAGGGCCAGGGCGGCTTCTTCGTGCAGGCGTGGTGTCTGCAGGAAGATCTCACGGCAGATGGCCGTGATGATCGGCACCACCATGACCGCGAGCACGATCGCTGCGGTCATGATCGTGCGACCGGTCGGGGAGACGACGCCGCCGAAGAACGGGATCCAGCCGAGGTTGGCGTTCAGCCAGACGTAGACCGGCTGGACAGCGGGGGCGAGCACGAAGATGCCCCACAGGCCGAAGACCACAGACGGCACCGCGGCGAGCAGGTCGACGATGTAGCCGATGGTCTGCGCGAGCCTGCGCGGCGCGTAGTGGGTGATGAAGAGTGCGACGCCGAGCGACAGAGGCACGGCCATCACGAGAGCGAGCAGGGCGGCCCACAGGGTGCCGAAGAGAAGCGGACCGACGTAGTCCCAGAAGTTGCTCGTCAGCAGCGACGCGGTCTCTTTGTCGGCGGTGAAGGCGGGGATGGACTGCACGATGAGGAAGATCGCGACCGCGGCGAGCGTGATCATGATCATGGAGCCGGCGGCGACCGCCGTGCCGGAGAACCAGATGTCTCCCGCGCGCCTCTTCGCGACGATGGGAGCCTTGGCCTCCACTGTCGTGGCTGTCATTGGAGCTGCTTCCTGCTCGATGGATCGGGTATCGGGTGCGGACAGACGGTGTCCGGGGAGCGGATCGCACCCCGGACACCGTCCACAGGAACTACTTGATCAGGTCGATCGCGGCCTGCGCCTTGGTACGCAGGTCGTCCGAGATCGGGGCGCTGCCGGCGTTGGTCGCGGCGGCGTCCTGGCCCTCGGCGCTGATGGCGGTGGTGAAGAACGCCTTGGTCAGAGCGGCGACGTTCTCGTCCTCGTACTCGGCGCAGGCGATGAGGTAGCTGACGAGCAGAACCGGGTATGCGCCCTTCTCGGTGGTCGTGCGGTCGATCGCGAATGCGAGGTCGCCCTCGGTGCGGCCCTCTTCGACCGTCGAGGCGTCGAGTGTGATCGCAGCGCCCTCGGCCGAGTGACCGACGAACTCGTCGCCGACCTTCACGTTCACAGCCGAGAAGTCGGCGGCCTGCGAGGAGTCGATGTAGCCGATGAGGCCCTGGCCGCCCTTGACGGCGTTCGCGACGCCCGAGGTCTTCTCAGCGGACTCGCCACCCAGCTCGCCCGGCCACTCCTCGACGCTGCCGAAGGTCCATGCGTCGGGAGCCGTCTGTGCGAGGTAGTCGGTGAAGTTGCCCGTGGTGCCCGATTTGTCGGAGCGGTGCACCGGCGAGATGGCGAGGTCGGGGAGGTCGACGCCGTCGTTGGTGGCGGCGATCGCCGGGTCGTTCCACTTGGTGATCTTGCCGGCGAAGATGCCGGCGATGGTCTCGGCGTCGAGGTCGAGCGAGTCGATCCCGTCGAGCGTGAAGACGATCGCGATCGGCGAGACGTACGCGGGGACCTCGACCAGGTCCGAGCCGTCGACACAGGCGCCGAAGCCGCCGGCCGAGATCTCGTCGGTCTTGAACGCGCGGTCGGAGCCGGCGAAGTTCACAGCGCCCTGCTGGAACGACTCGCGTCCGGCGCCGGAGCCTGCGGGGTCGTATTCGATGACGGCGTCAGGGTTGGTCTTCTGGAACTCCGCCGTCCACGACTGGATGGCGACCTGCTGCGCCGACGAGCCGGAGCCGACCAGCGAGCCCGAGAGGGCGGCTTCGGAAGAGGGAGCGTCGGTGGAACCGCCGGTGCCGCCTTCGTTCGCGGCACAGCCGGCGAGAGCGAGGGCAGCGACGGCGCCGATGGCGCCGATACGGGCGATGCGGGAGATCTTCACTGTGGATCCGTTCGATCGGGAATGGGAATGGGCCCGGTGCAGGGCACACAGTGACGCTATGCGCGGCGGTTAACGAGATTCTCCCGGTCAGGTGAACGGAAGGTGAACGACGGACGTCTCTCTGGATTCGCCTGCCGGCGCGCCTGAGGCGCATCGGAGCACGCCGTCGCCCGAGCGGGACCTCCGCCGCGAGGGTCAGACCTTGGGGATGTGCGTCTCGATCGCGATGATCCCGGAGCCCGGGTTGGAGGCGGACAGATGCACGACCGAGAACGCGGCGGGTTCGAGATCTGCGGCGCTGTCGATGTAGGAGCCGTGGATCGTGCCGGTGGCGAGCGCGAGCTCCGAGAGGATGCCGGGAAGCACCGGGCCGTGGCTGCACACGACCGCCGCCTTGCCGCTTCTCACCCGTCGGCCGATCACCGAGCGCAGGTCAGCTGCGTCGTCGTCCCACGAATCCTGGCTGATCTTCGTGGTCTGAGTGATCTTGCGACCCAGCGCACGCGACAGCGGGACGACGGTGTCGACGCACCGCACCGCGTCGCTCGTGACGATCCGTCTGACTCCGAAGGCGCGGAGCGGGCCGACGATCGACTTGGCCTGCCGGCGCCCCCGCTCGGCGAGCGGGCGAGCGGCATCCGCTCCCTCCCAGTCCGAGCGCGAAAGCGCCTTCGCGTGCCGCAGCGCGATCACGGGGAAGGTGCGCAGGACACCGTCGTCGACGAGATTCTGGAAGAAGTCGATGATCTCGAGATCGACGGGGTAGCTCAGCCGCGCGCGGGCCTTCTTGAGGCTCACCCATTCGAGTGCCGCGATCTCGCGGTTGGGAACGAACGTCGACTCCCGGATCGCGTCGTCCGTCGCCTCGGCCGCCCAGTAGTGCACGACCTTCTGCTTGTTCGAGGCCATGTGGTAGCGGCTGACTCCGACCGGAACGCCGAGGACCACGCGGATGCCGGTCTCCTCGTGCACCTCG
This sequence comes from Microbacterium sp. ZW T6_19, assembly GCF_044987465.1. NCBI lineage: Bacteria > Bacillati > Actinomycetota > Actinomycetes > Micrococcales > Microbacteriaceae > Microbacterium > Microbacterium sp. ZW T6_19. The sequence continues at coordinate 79,963 of NZ_JBJDRH010000004.1, forward strand.
CGCACCGCCGTCTCGGCGAGCATCTCGCCGGGATCGACCTTGCCCTTCGGCAGGGTGACGTCACGATATTTGCCACGGTGGATCAGCAGGATCCGCAGTTTCCCGTCGACGATGCGCCACACGACGGCCCCGGCCGCGTACACGGCCTTGTCCGTCCATTTGGCGCGCGACGCCTGGTCTTCTCGCTTCGCGCGCTCGGGGGCCGCGCCGGTCGTCGAGGTCATCGCACCGCCCGTGCGCGGCGCCGCCGCTGGATCAACCCCATGGTCTTATCCTGCAGGTCGACGAGGGGGTTGCCCTCGGCGTCCTCGGCGTGGCGGTACCAGACGCCCTCGGCACCGAGGTGCCACGAGCTCGTACCCGGGTCCATCGCGAGGTCGAAGAACGACAGGAGCTCCTGCAGGTGGCTCGGATCCGTCACGCGCACGAGGGCCTCGACGCGGCGATCGAGGTTGCGGTGCATCATGTCGGCGCTGCCGATGTATACCTGCGGGTCGCCGTCGTTCTCGAAGGCGAAGATGCGGGAGTGCTCCAGATAGCGTCCGAGGATGCTGCGTACGGTGATGTTGTCGCTGATGCCCTCGAGGTCGGTGCGCAGGCTGCAGATGCCGCGCACCCACACTTCGACCTTCACGCCCGCCGCGCTCGCACGGTACAGCGCGTCGATGATCTCCTCGTCGACCATCGAGTTCACCTTGATGCGGATGCTGGCGGGCTTGCCGGCCTCGGCGTTCTTGCGCTCGTGGTCGATCTGTCGGATCAGTCCCTTGCGCAGGTGGAGCGGCGCGACGAGCAGACGCTTGAACTTCTTCTCGATCGCGTACCCGCTGAGCTCGTTGAACAGGCGGGTGAGGTCTTTGCCGACCTGCGCGTCCGCGGTGAACAGACCGAAGTCCTCGTAGATCCGGCTCGTCTTCGGGTTGTAGTTTCCGGTGCCGATATGCGAGTAATGACGCAGCATCCCGTCCTCCTCGCGGATCACGAGAGCGAGCTTGCAGTGCGTCTTCAGGCCCACCAGACCGTACACGACGTGCACGCCTGCCTTTTCGAGCTTGCGGGCCCAGACGATGTTGTTCGCCTCGTCGAAACGGGCCTTCACCTCGACCAGCGCGAGCACCTGCTTGCCGGATTCGGCGGCGTCGATCAACGCCTGCACGATGGGGCTGTCGCCCGAGGTGCGGTACAGGGTCTGCTTGATGGCGAGCACGTGCGGATCGCGGGCCGCCTGCTCGAGGAAGGCGACGACGCTGGTCGTGAACGACTCGTACGGGTGGTGCACGAGCACGTCGGCCTTGCGGATCGCCTTGAACATGTCAGGGCGGGAGTTGCTGTCTCCCGGCTGGAACGACACCGAGGTGGTCGGCAGGTGCGGCGGGTAGCGAAGATCGGGGCGGTCGATCCGCCCGAGGTCGAATAGACCGCGCAGGTCGAGCGAACCGGGGAGGCGGTAGACCTCCTGGTCGGTGATGTCGAGTTCCCGCACCAGCAGGTCGAGGGTCAGGTCGTCCATGTCGTCGGTGATCTCGAGTCGGATCGGCGGGCCGAAGCGGCGTCGCATGAGCTCTGCTTCGAGGGCCTGGATGAGGTTCTCGGACTCGTCCTCCTCGATCACCATGTCTTCGTTGCGGGTGAGGCGGAAGGCGTGGTGGTCGAGCACCTCCATGCCGGGGAACAGATCGCCGAGGTGGTTCGCGATCAGATCCTCGAGCCGGATGAATCGCGTGATCTTGCTGGTTCCGCGGACCTCGACGTAGCGGGGGAGCATCGGCGGCACCTTGAGGCGCGCGAACTCCTGGCGTCCGGTGCGGGCGTTGCGGATGCGGATCGCGAGGTTGAGCGACAGGCCGGAGATGTACGGGAACGGGTGGGCGGGGTCGACCGCGAGCGGCATGAGCACGGGGAAGACCTGCGCCTGGAAGTACTCCGACAGCGCGGCTCGCTCGTCTGTCGTCAGAGCGTCCCAGTCGGTGATCTCGATGCCGGCATCCGCCAGAGCGGGGCGCACCTTGCTGGTCCAGGCATCCGCATGACGCAGCTGCAGCGCGTGCGCCTCGCGAGAGATGTCCGCGAGCGCGTCCCCGGGGGAACGGCCGATGTTCGTGGGAACGGCGAGGCCGGTCATGATGCGGCGCTTGAGTCCGGCGACGCGGACCATGAAGAACTCGTCGAGGTTGCTCGCGAAGATCGCGAGGAAGTTCGCCCGCTCGAGTTCGGGAAGACTCGGGTCCTCCGCGAGCTCCAGCACCCGCTGGTTGAAGGCGAGCCAGCTCAGCTCACGATCGAGATAGCGGTGGTCGGGGAGCAGAGCGTCGGGGGCCTCGACGGCATCGAAGTCGTCGTCTTCGGCGTCACCGAGACCTGCATCGGCGAGTGCGGGATCGATCATGGGGTACATCTAAGCACCGCAAGGTGTCACGTGTGTGAACGGCCGCGGTTCCGTTACCGCGATGCGACGGTCTCGTCCTCGTAGACGTTGAAGCGGTAGCCCACGTTGCGCACGGTGCCGATGATCTGCTCCTGATCGCCGAGCTTGGCGCGCAGTCGTCGCACGTGCACGTCGACCGTCCGCGTGCCGCCGAAGTAGTCGTACCCCCACACCTCGCTGAGCAGCTGCTCCCTGGTGAAGACACGGGAGGGGTGGGTCGCGAGGAAGTGCAGGAGCTGGAACTCCTTGTACGTGAGGTCCAGCGGGCGACCGTGGAGCTTGGCCGAATACGACTGCTCGTCGATCGTGACGCCGGACGCCTGCACGCGGGAGGGCTCTGCCGCCGCCTCGTGGCGAGCGAGCGCGAGCCGCAGCCTCGCGTCGATCTCGGCGGGTCCCGCCGTGGCGAGCAGCACATCGTCGATGCCCCATTCGCCCGAGACCGCGCTCATGCCGCCCTCCGTGACCACCAGCAGCAGCGGAGCATCCTGCCCCGCGGCACGCAGCAGCCGGCACAGCGACTTCGCCCCGACCAGGTCGGTCCGCGCATCCACGATCACGATGTCGTACTCCGGGGCGTTCACGAGCTGAGCAGGCTCCGCGGGAATCTGGCGGACGCCGTGGCTGAGCAGCTCGAGCGCGGGGAGCACCAGTTCCGTGATCGGAGCGTTGGTCAACGCCAGCACCTGGGCCACACGCTCTCCTCTCGGCCGACGGATGTCGCCGTGACGCAATGATACCGGCACCGGATAGGTGACAATGGAGACATGTCGGAACCCGCACTCGCCCCGCGCAACGCCTTCGTCGGTGTTTTCGTCGTGTGGGCCGTGGCATTCCTCGCCTCGATCGCCGTCGGAGTGTTCGTCCCTGAGGAGTGGCGCGTCTCGTGGATGCTCGTCGTCTTCGGCGGTCTGGTACTGCTCTCGTTCGCCGTACAGCTCTGGTACGGCAGCACGCAGGGATTCATCTTCCGGGTCGCTTGCAGTGTCACGGGCGCCCTCGTGCTGACCGGGCTCATCGCGACGGGGTTCGGCCTCGCCGCTCTCATCCCCGCCTGACCACCCGCATTCGGGGGGTAGGCTGGAGGCATGGATCTCGTCGCCCTCGAATTCTTCTTCATCGGCCTGCTGGGTCTCGCGAGCCTCTCGATCGCCTTCGTCTCGGTCGTGGTGCTGCGCAACCTCTTCCGCGGCCAGCGCTGAGCGCATGCTCGAGCTTCCTGCGGATCTTCCCGCAGACCTCGCCCCTCTCTCCTGGCTGATCGGCGTCTGGGAGGGCACCGGGGTCATCGACTACCCCGTCGGCGACGAACGGCTGCAGGGCGAGTTCACGCATCGGGTGAGCTTCAGCCACGACGGCGGCCCCTTCCTCAACTACGCGGCCACTGCGACGTTCGTCGGCGATGACGGATCAGCGTCCGTTCCCCTGGTCGCGGAGAGCGGATTCTGGCGCCTGTCGCGCCCTGCGGGGGAGTCGGATGCCGGTCCCGCTCTGCTTCCTCCCACCGCCCCCGCCGTGATCCGCGACGTCCACGACGTCGAGGCGCTGCGCAGCACCGCGGGGGGATTCCCTCTCGAAGTGTCCCTCGCGCACGCCGACGGCACCCTCGAGCTGTACCTGGGGGAGATCAACGGTCCGCGCGTCGACATCGCCTCGGATGCGATCGTGCGTCCGGCGGGCGGCAAGGCCTACGGCGCAGCATCACGCATGTACGGCCTGGTCGACAACCACCTGCTCTGGGCGTGGGACATCGCCGCGCTCGGCACGCAGCTGCGCTCGCACGCCTCGGCGCGCCTGGCGAGGGTCTGATGGCCGGGTTCGCGGACATCGACGGCGCCGTCTCGAGCGACGGCGTCATCTCGCACTTCGGCGACGTTTTCCGCGAGCAGCGTCGACTCGCTGCGGCTGAGGCGCTCGTTCCGCTCGGCGACCGTGCCGTGATCGAGGTCGCCGGCCCCGAACGACTCGGCTGGCTCGACTCGATCACCTCGCAGGCCGTCGGTCACCTGGCCCCGGGCGAGAGTACGGAGCTTCTGGTTCTCGACCCGCAGGGACGCGTCGAGCACGCCGCGGCCGTTCTCGACGACGGCGCGTCGACCTGGCTGATCGCGGACGCCGCGGACGTCGAGCCACTGGCCGCCTGGCTCACCCGCATGAGGTTCCGCACCCAGGCGACAGTCGCGGTCCGCGACGACCTGCAGCTGATCGGCTTCGTCGACGGCGGTTCGGCGGCCGAGCTCGCGGGCGCGGCGGCATCCGCTCCTCACGGCGTCGCCCTGGTGTGGAGCGACCCCTGGCAGCGGGTGAGCGCGGGCGGGCATCAGTACGCCGAGGTCGCCGAGCACCCCGGTTCGGCTCTCGCGTGGCGGGTCGCCGTCGTGACGGCTGATGCTGCTGCGGCGCTCGCCGCGTCGACGCCTGTCGAATCGCTCGCGGGCCTTCTCGCCGCCGAGGCTCTCCGCGTCGCGGCGTGGCGTCCGCGCTGGGCCGCGGAAGTGGACGATCGCTCGCTGCCGCACGAATCCGACTGGATCCGCACCGCCGTGCACCTGAGCAAGGGCTGCTATCGCGGCCAGGAGACCGTTGCGAAGGTGCACAACCTCGGTCATCCGCCACGGCGGCTCGCCGCTCTGCATCTCGACGGCAGCGATGCGGTCCTCCCCGCGCCGGGGGATCCCGTGCTCCTCGGCGACGACGAACTCGGGCACATCACGTCCGTGGCACGGCACTTCGAGGACGGCCCGATCGCACTCGCGATCCTGTCGCGACGTGCACCGGAGGGCGACCTCGTCGTCCGCACGGCCGAAGGCGACATCGCCGCAGCGCAGCAGGTGATCGTGCCTGCGGACGCCGGCGCGACCGCCGACATCCCTCGACTCACTCGGCTTTCGCGACGCCCCTCCGCCCCCGATCCTCGCGGTTAGGCGAGCGGCGCCACCGCGTCCCACGGCAGGCTGAGCTCGCCGAGCTTCCACCGCGTCCGGCCGCCCTGCACGGGCCACCCCTGAGCCTTGAGCCCCGCGACTGCGGCGAGGAAGCGCTGGGTCGCGCCGAAGGCGGACAGAGGTGAGGCGCGCTCCCATTCCCGGTCGAGGTCGACGAGCAGCGCGTGGATGCGCTCCCCGGGCACGTTCCGATGGATCAGCGCCTTCGGCAGCCGCTCGGCGACGATGCCGGGCCGATCGAGGTCGGCGAGCCGCAGCGAGAGCGTGAAGCGCACCGGCGTACCGTCGGGTCCGACGTCGACCCAGCTGGAGATGCGACCGATCTCGTCGCACGTCCCCTCGACGAGCAGACCCCCCGGCGCCAACCGTGCCGCCGTCGTGCGCCAGGCTCCTGCGACCTCGGACTCGTCATACTGGCGCAGCACGTTCATGGCGCGGATGACGGCTGCCCGCCGTCCTGTCGGAAGAGGCACCTCGAAACCGCCGCGGGCGAAAGACACTCTCAGATCCGGGGGAAAGGGCGTCCTGCCCGCCCGGACCTCCTCGAGCTGCGATGTGGCGAGCGCGACCCGAGCGGGGTTGATCTCGAGACCGAGCACTTCGGCATCCGGCCTGACCCGGCGGAGCCGGGCGGCGAGCTCGAAGGCGGTCACGCCGCTCGCCCCGTACCCCAGGTCGACGACGAGGGGGTCGGCAGCGGTGCGCAAGGGTTCGGATGCCGCGATCCAGCGGTCGTTGCGCCGCAGCCGGTTCGTCCCCGTGGTGCCGCGCGTGGGCCTGCCGAGGGGAGATGACGCCATATGTCAATCCTTGCAGTCCTTCGCCCTGCTAAGGACGCCCAGGCCGAACGGCCGACGCCTCTGTCGATAAGCTGGGACCATGACCCGCACCCTGATCCTGCTCCGCCACGGCCGGAGCGAGTGGAACGAACTGAACCTCTTCACCGGCTGGGTGGACGTCCGCCTGAACGAGCAGGGCAAGGCCGAGGCCCAGCGCGGCGGCGAGCTGCTCGCCGAGGCAGGCCTCCTTCCCGACGTCCTGCACACGTCGCTGCTGAGCCGTGCCATCCAGACCGCGAACATCGCCCTCGACGCCGCCGACCGGCTGTGGATCCCGGTGACCCGCTCATGGCGACTCAACGAGCGTCACTACGGTGCCCTGCAGGGCAAGGACAAGGCCGAGACGCTCGAGGAGTTCGGCGCCGAGCAGTTCCAGCTGTGGCGTCGGTCGTTCGACGTGCCGCCGCCCGTGCTCGACGATGCGAGCGAGTTCAGCCAGGTGAACGACCCGCGCTATGCAGGCATCGACGGCGAGGTTCCGCGCACCGAGTCGCTCAAGCTCGTGATCGACCGCCTGCTGCCGTACTGGGAGAGCGCGATCGTCCCCGACCTGGAGGCCGGCAAGACGGTGCTCGTCACGGCGCACGGCAACTCGCTGCGCGGCCTGGTGAAGCACCTCGAGGGCATCAGCGACGACGACATCGCCGAGCTGAACATCCCCACCGGCATCCCGCTGGTCTACGAGCTCGACGACGACAACGTCCCGACCCGACCCGGTCGCTACCTCGACCCTGAGGCCGCGGCCGCCGGCGCGGCAGCGGTCGCCGCGCAGGGCAAGAAGTAGCCGATACGCAGAACGGGGCGGATGCTGACAGCATCCGCCCCGTTCTGCGTATCAGGCCGGGGTTCAGGCGTGCCCGTGCTCCTGCTGACCGAGCTCCTGCTGCTCGACGGCGAGGGCGATGTCCTCTTCGTCGACGTGCCAGTCGCCGGTGGCGAGGTAGACGACCTTCTTGGCCACCGCGACCGCGTGGTCGGCGAAGCGCTCGTGGTACCGGCTGGCCAGAGTGGCGTCGACCGTCGCGGTCGCCTCACCCTTCCAGTTGTCGCTGAGGACCTTCTCGAACACGCTGGCGTGCAGCTCGTCGATGTCGTCGTCGGTGTTGCGGATCGCATCGGCGAGTCGCAGATCCTGCGTGCGGAGCAGGGCCGACAGCGTGCGGGCGATCTCGACGTCCAGCTCGCCCATCTTCGTGAAGGTGCCCTTGAGGCCCTTCGGGACGGCCCGCTCGGGGAAGCGCAGGCGCGCGAGCTGGGAGATGTGCTCCGACATGTCGCCCATGCGCTCCAGGGAGGCGCTGACACGCAACGCCGTGACGACGATGCGCAGATCGCGGGCGACCGGCTGCTGGCGGGCGAGGATCTCGATGGCCTGCTCGTCGAGGGCCACAGCCAGTTCGTCGATCTTCGCGTCGTCTGCGATGACCTCCTCGGCGAGGGCGACGTCGCTCGTGGCGAACGCGCGGGTCGCCTTGTCGATCGAGACCGTGACGAGGTCCGCGATCTCCACGAGGCGGTTCTGCAGGTCCTCGAGGGACTGGTGGAAGACTTCGCGCATGGTGGGCGCAACCTTTCATTCGGATCTCGTCGGAAAGGTCCGCGAGAGGGTAGGGCCGCGCTCCGCACAGGCCCGATGCGATTGTGTGCCCCGAAGGTTAACGAACGGTGCCCAGCACGTGAATAGTACTTCGCGGGATGCCGCCGAGCACCGGAAACCCGCCGGAGCGCAGGTGAACGCACTCTACTCTTGAGGCATGACCCTGCCCCAGATCGCTCTGATCTCGCTCGCCATCGGCCTGCTGATCGGCATCGCGCTCTCGCTGGTCGTGGTCTGGGCGTACCGGGCGCGGGCGCGGTTGGACGAGGAGACCTCGACGATCGTCCCTGAAGGCGTGACGGATGTGCTCGGCAGCATGGATGACGCCGCGTGCGTCATCGACACCTCCGGCCTCGTGCTGGCGGCGTCGCTCGCGGCTGCCCGCTTCGGCATCTCGGTCGGCTCGACGCTCGACAACCCCGAGCTGCGTCAGCTGGTGCGCGGCGTGCGCGCGACGGGCGGCACCGCCACCGAGTCGCTGCGCATCACCAGGGGAGGGCTGAGCCTCGACCCGCGGCTCGTCTCGGCCCGTGCCAGCGTGATCAGCCCTCGTATGGCGCTCCTCATCATCCGGGACGTGACCGAGCAGGAACGTCTCGACCAGATGCGCCGCGACTTCGTGGCGAACACCAGCCACGAGCTGAAGACGCCGGTGGGCGCGGTCACGCTGCTCGCCGAGGCGATCGAGTCGGCCGCCGACGACCCCGCGCAGGTGCGCATCTTCGCCGCCCGCATCTCGGCGGAGGCCGCCCGGCTCGGCCAGCTCACGGGGCGCATCATGAGCCTCTCTCGCCTGCAGGCCGACGACGGGCTCGGCGACGTGCGCCCGGTGTCGATCGACGAGGTCATCGCGGCGTCGATCGAAGCCCACGCGGTGCAGGCCGACTCCGCCGGAGTCGATCTCGCCCGCGGCGGCGACCGCGGCGTATGGGTGCGCGGCGACGCGCAGATCCTCATCGAGGCGATCGGCAACCTCGTCGCGAACGCGATCGTGTATTCGCCGAAGGGATCCCGCGTCGGCATCGGCGTGCGGGCAGACGGAGACCTCGTCGAGATCGCCGTGTCCGATCAGGGCATCGGCATCGCAGAGGCCGACCGGGAGCGCATCTTCGAGCGCTTCTACCGCGCAGACGAAGCCCGCTCGCGCCGCACCGGTGGTACGGGGCTCGGCCTCTCGATCGTCAAGCACGCCATACAGCGTCACGGCGGCGAGGTGCTGCTGTGGTCGCGCCCCGGTCGTGGATCCACTTTCACCGTCCGACTTCCCCGCATCGACTCGCCGGTCGCAGGCGAGGGCAAGAAGGAGAAGAAGCGCAAGAAGAAGCGCGAGAAGAAGGCGGCCAAGACGGCCGTCGCTGCTCGCGTCCGAAACGGAGAGACAGCATGACCCGCATCCTTCTCGTCGAAGACGAGCCCGACCTCGCCGACCCGCTGGCGTACCTGCTGCGCCGAGAGGGATACGAGGTGGAGATCGCCGAAGACGGACCCGGCGCGCTCGCGGCGTTCAGGGAGCGCGGGGCCGACATCGTCCTCCTCGACCTGATGCTCCCGGGTATGCCGGGAACCGAGGTGTGCCGCCAGATCCGCTCGACCTCCGCCGTGCCCATCATCATGCTGACCGCCAAGGACTCGGAGGTCGACATCGTCGTGGGGCTGGAGCTCGGCGCCGACGACTACATCACCAAGCCGTACTCTTCGCGAGAACTGCTGGCGCGCATGCGCGCCGTGCTGCGCCGCGTGGTGCAGGCCGACAGCGAGCTCGACGAGCGCGTGCTCGACGGCGGACGCGTCTCTCTCGACATCGACCGCCACACGGTCTCGGTCGACGGCGAGCAGATCAACATGCCCCTCAAGGAGTTCGAGCTTCTCGAGGTGCTCATGCGCAACTCGGGCCGCGTTCTCACGCGCGGGCAGCTGATCGACCGCGTGTGGGGGAGCGACTACTTCGGCGACACCAAGACGCTCGACGTGCACATCAAGCGCATCCGCTCGCGCATCGAGCAGAACCCGGGTGAGCCCGTGATGCTCGTGACCGTGCGGGGTCTCGGCTACCGCTTCGAGGGCTGACCCCTCCAGGCCGGCCCGGGGGCCGCACGCGAAGAAGGCCAGCACCCCTCGGGGTGCCGGCCTTCTTCGTATGAGGTCAGTTCGACGGCGCGGGAGCTGCGGTGTCGGTCGGAGTCGGTTCCGGCGTGGCCGTGGGCTTCGGCTTCTCCTCCGACGGCACCAGATCGGCGTAGTAGGGGAGGGCGCCGTCGAGCACGGGGACGCTGGCCTTCACGCCCGAGCTGTCGCCCGACTGGAAGTGCACCTCGACCGTGGCGCCAGGCATCGTGTCGAGATCGACGAGACGCAGCGGAGCCTCGTCGGCGCCGAGGCTCACGGTTCCGCCTGCGGGCACCGTCACGGCCATCGGGTCGATGCCCTCGACCGTGATCGTGAGGGTGGCCTTCTCGTCGCTGGGGTTCACGATCGCGGCGACGAAGTTGCCCACAGAGCCGTCTTCGTTCGCGACGATGAACGCGTTGCGGACGACGACAGGGCCGGATTCATCGGAGACGTTCACGCCGTCGGACGCCGAGTAGTTGATCGTCGTCGCCTGGGGCGAGATGAAAGTGCATCCGGTCGTGCCCAGCAGCACGAGGGCGCTGACGGCAGCAGCTGCGACGAGGCGCGAATTCACTGGTCCTCCTGAGGTCCGGCGGGATATCCGCATCCATTCTATGGGTACGGGCGCGCGACTCCCGGACGCAGGGGCGCGAACCTTAGCGCATATCCCCTGTGGTATCCTTGAGGTTGCCGAAAGGACACGTTTTTATGCTTTTTGAGGTTGGCGAAACAGTCGTCTATCCGCACCATGGCGCTGCGACCATCATCGAGGTCAAGGAGCGCATCATCAAGGGCGAGGCGAAGAAGTATCTGAAGCTCAACGTCACCCAGGGCGATCTGATCATCGAGGTTCCGGCCGAGAACGTCGACCTGGTCGGCGTTCGCGATGTGATCGGCAAGGAGGGCCTCGATCACGTCTTCGAGGTTCTGCGTGCGCCGTTCACCGAGGAGCCCACCAACTGGTCGCGTCGCTACAAGGCGAACCTTGAGAAGCTCGCCTCGGGCGATGTCATCAAGGTGAGCGAGGTCGTCCGCGACCTCTGGCGTCGTGACCAGGACCGCGGCCTGTCCGCGGGTGAGAAGCGGATGCTGGCGAAGGCTCGCCAGATCCTCATCTCCGAGCTGGCTCTCGCCGAGAAGATCGACGAGGACAAGGCGGGCGCACTGCTCGACGAGGTCCTCGCTTCCTGAGCGCCGCGCCCTGCGCGCTGAGAGCTCAAGATCCTGGAGAAGGCGGATGCTTCGGCATCCGCCTTCTTCGTGCGCCCGGTAGCGTGTGTGCATGCTTCCCGTTCCGCACACCGCGATCATCGTCGTCGCCGCCGGGTCCGGCACCCGCCTGGCCGGCGGAGCGCCCAAGGCGTTCGTCGGCATCGACGCCCGCTCGATCCTGCGCCATGCGCTCGACGGCGTGTTCGCCGCGGCGCCCATGCAGGTCGTCGTCGTCGCCCCGTCCGGATTCGAAGGGCAGGCCGAGAGCGATCTGCGCGCGGCCGCGGGTGACCGCGCCGATCTCGCCCGTGTCGTCACGGGCGGTGCGACTCGCCAGGAGTCGGTGAAGGCCGGGATCACCGCGCTGTGGGGCGACATCGACACGGTGCTCGTGCACGACGCCGCCAGGGCACTCACCCCGCCCGCCGTGATCGACGCCGTCTTCGACGCGGTCGACGACGCCACCGGCGTGCTCCCCATGCTCCCGGTCGTCGACACTCTGAAGCGGGTCGACGGCGAGGCCATCGTCGCCGCCGTCGACCGTGCCGAGCTGGCCGCCGCGCAGACCCCGCAGGGGTTCCCGCGCGCGCTTCTCGAGTCGGCGTACGCGGCGGCGGGCGAAGCGGGTGTCGAATACACCGACGATGCAGCACTCTTCGCCGCGGCAGGGCACCCGGTGCAGCGGATCCCCGGCTCCGAGCGCGGGTTCAAGATCACCACGCAGTCCGATCTCGAGCGCGCGCGGCACCTGCTCGCCGCGTCCGCTGCTGCTCCCGCGCTGCCGCGCGTGGGCATCGGCACCGACGTGCATGCTTTCGGCGGCGAGGGGAATCTGTGGCTGGCCGGCCTCGAATGGCCGGGGGAGCAGCCCCTGTCGGGACACTCCGACGGCGACGCCGTGGCCCACGCGATCGTCGATGCGCTGCTGGGAGCGGCGGGTCTCGGCGACATCGGCGAGCATTTCGGCACTGTCCACCCCGAGTACGCCGGTGCACATGCATCCGTCTTCCTCGCCCGTACCCGGGAGATCCTCGCCGAGAACGGCTTCGCGATCGGCAACGTATCCGCGCAGTTCCAGGGGAACCGGCCCAAGTTCAGCCCGCGGCGGGCTGAGGCGCAGGCCGTGCTGACCCAGATACTCGGAGCGCCAGTGTCGGTCACGGCCACGACGACCGACGGATTGGGTTTCACCGGTCGGGGCGAAGGGATCTCGGTCACCGCGATCGCGATGGTCGTCCCCGTCTGACCTCGACGTCGCCTCGCGGGAATGCCCCGCCGTGTCGCCTCGTTGCCTGATGGGGTGACCACGGAAGAAGGAGTCGAGTTGAAGATCCTCATCATCGGAGCGACAGGACACGTCGGGCGGGCGGCGGCCGCCGCGCTGGAAGGGCACGAGATCGTCGCCGCGTCCCGCAGCGGCCGGACGCAGGTCGACGTGACGGATCCCGCGTCGATCGAGCGCCTGTTCGCCGAGGTCGGCACCGTCGACGCCGTCATCGCCGCCGTCGGGAGCGTGCCGTTCGCGCCGCTGGGCGAGCTCGGACGCGACGCGTACGAGTCGGCGTTCCGCGGCAAGGTGCTCTCGCAGCTCGACATCGTGCGGATCGGGACGCCCCACGTCCGCGACGGCGGGTCCTTCACTCTGACCAGCGGCATCCTCGCGAGGGAGCCGATCGCCACAGGGGCCGCCGCCTCTCTCGCCAACGGCGCGCTCGAGGCATTCGTCCTCGGAGCAGCTCCGGAGCTGCCGCGCGGCATCCGCATCAACGCCGTCAGCCCCTCTGTGCTGGCGGATGCGCCGTCGTATCATTCCTCATTCCCCGGCTTCATTCCGGTGTCCTCGCACCGGGTCGGTCAGGCGTACGCGAAGAGCGTCCTCGGCGTGCAGACCGGACGTGTCCTTCCGGTCGACTGAGCACGCACACGACCCGGGTGCGTAGCAAAGCGGCGTGCCCAGGCTTCGCGGGCGGTCGCCCGGTAGTCTTGAGCAGTGACGCTCCGCCTCTACGACACCCGCGCTGCGACCCTGCGCGACTTCGTGCCTCTCGACCCCGAGAACATCACGATGTACGTGTGCGGACCCACCGTGCAGTCCGGCCCGCATATCGGCCACGTGCGGGCGGCGCTGAGCTTCGATCTTCTCCGGCGCTGGCTCGCTCTGCGGTACGGACGCGTCACATTCGTGCGCAACGTCACGGACATCGACGACAAGACCCTGGCGAACGCGACCCCCGCCGAACCATGGTGGGCGCTGGCCTACCGGATCGAGCAGGAGTTCACGGCGGCATATGCCGCCGTGGGCATCCTTCCGCCGACCTATGAGCCGCGGGCAACCGCCTCGGTGCCGCAGATGCAGGAGATCATCGCGACGCTCATCGAGCGCGGCCATGCCTATCCCGCGTCGGACGGCTCGGGCGACGTGTACTTCGACGTGCGTTCATGGCCGGAGTACGGCTCGCTGACGCACCAGTCCATCGATGCGATGGAACCGGCGGAAGACGCCGATCCCCGTGCCAAGCGCAACCCGCAGGACTTCGCTCTCTGGAAGGGTGCCAAGGCGGATGAGCCGGCCGACGCCGCCTGGCGCTCGCCGTGGGGCACGGGCCGCCCGGGTTGGCACATCGAGTGCTCGGCGATGGCCAAGCGCTACCTCGGTGCGGAGTTCGACATCCACGGCGGGGGTCTCGACCTGCGTTTCCCGCACCACGAGAACGAGCTCGCCCAGTCGAGCGCGGCCGGCGACGGCTTCGCGCAGTACTGGGTGCACAACGGGTTGGTCACCGTCGGCGGGCAGAAGATGTCGAAATCGATCGGCAACTTCACCCTCGCCGCAGACGTGCTGAAGGCGCACGATCCGCAGGTCGTGCGTTACGCGCTCGCTGCCGCGCACTACCGTTCGAGCCTCGACCTCACCGAGTCGTCGTGGGCGGAGGCGGAGGCCGCACTGGGCCGCATCCGGACCTTCTTCGAGCGCGCGGAACGAGCCTCCGAGCGGAACGAGGATCGGCGCGCCCGGTTCGAGGCGCCCGCGGGGGAGTGGGAGTACATCCCCCTGCTCCCCGAGGAGTTCGGTCGCGCGATGGATGACGACCTCGGAGTGCCGCAGGCCCTCGCCGTGCTGCACGACCGCGTCCGAAGCGGCAACCAGGCGATCGACGACGGAGACGATGCGGCCGCCGAGCGGGCGCTGTATGAAGTACGCGCGATGGTCGGCGTGCTCGGCCTGGACGATGGGCCAGGGGGAGCCGAGAACGAGGGGGCTGCGGCATCCGCTCTCGACGCTCTCGTGCAGACGATGATCACCCAGCGTGCGCAGGCGCGCGCTGACAAGGACTGGGCGGCGGCGGATCGCATCCGTGACGCGATCGCCGCCGCAGGAATCACGCTGGAGGACACTCCGGCCGGAACTCATTGGAGTATCGATGGCTAAGCCAGGCAACCCCTCAGCGGGCAAGGGCAAGAAGAAGGGGCCCAGCAAGGGCACCGGTGGACTCGGACGCAAGGCGCTCGAGGGACGCGGACCGACTCCGAAGGCGGAGGACCGCGCCTGGCACCCGGCCGGCAAGCGCAAGGCCGCAGCCGAGCGCTTCGCCGCCGCCGGCGGCAAGGGCAGGCCGGGTCAGCAGCGGAACTCGGGCGGCAACCCGAACCGCTCGGCTCGGGCGAAAGACAACACCACGGACACCGAGATCGTCACGGGCCGAAACTCGGTGCTCGAGGCGCTTCGCGCGAAGATCCCCGCAACCGCGTTCTACATCGCTCAGCGCGTGGAGATGGACGACCGCACCAAGGAGATGCTCGCGATCGCGACGCACCGCGGCATCCCCGTGCTCGAGGTCACCCGTCAGGAACTCGACCGCATGGCCGGGTTCGACGGCGTGCACCAGGGCGTAGCCATCAAGGTGCCGCCGTACGAGTACGCGCACCCGCAGGACCTGCTCGAAGCGGTCATCGACAAGGGCCAGGTGCCTCTGTTCGTCGCACTCGACGGCATCACGGACCCCCGCAATCTCGGTGCGATCATCCGCTCGACGGCCGCCTTCGGCGGACACGGGATCATCCTGCCGCAGCGTCGTTCGGCGGGCGTGAACTCGGCAGCGTGGAAGACCAGTGCCGGCGCAGCAGCGCGGGTTCCGGTGGCGCTGGCCGTGAACCTCACCACGCAGCTCAAGGAGTTCAAGAAGCAGGGCGTTTTCGTCCTGGGGCTCGACGGCGACGGCGATGTGCTCCTGCCCGAGCTGCAGCTCGCCGATCGTCCTGTCGTGATCGTCACGGGTTCCGAGGGCAAGGGACTCTCGCGTCTCGTCGCCGAGACCTGCGATCAGATCGTGTCGATCCCGATCTCTGCGGCGACCGAGTCGCTCAACGCCGGCATCGCCACCTCGGTCGCGCTGTATCAGGTCTCCACCGTCCGCAACGCAAAGAAGTAGGAAGGCACGTCATGACCCGCATCGTCGTTCTCGGAGGGACCGGCTATGCCGGTCGTCACATCGTCGCCGAGGCGGTGAGCCGCGGGCACGAGGTCGTCGCCGTGTCTCGCTCGCTCCCGTCCGACCAGGTCATCGGGGCGGAGTACGTGCAGGGTTCGGCCCTCGACCTCACTCCGCTCGCGGACACGCTGACCGGCGCGGATGCGGTCGTCTCGGCGCTCTCGCCGCGGGGCGACATGACGGACAGAGCCCTCGAAGCGGTGACCGACGTCGCAGAACTGCTCAGCGGCACCTCCACGCGTCTCGGCGTGGTGGGCGGTGCCGGCGGAAGCCTCGTCGCCGCCGGAGGGCCTCGCCTGTTCGACCAGGGCTTCCCCGAGGAGTACAAGCACGAGGCGCAGGTCGGCATCGATTCGCTCGCGATGCTCGAGGCGACGGATGCCGGCCTCGACTGGTTCTTCGTGCACCCCGCCGAGGTGTTCGGTCCGTGGGCCGAGGGCGAGCGCACCGGGCATTACCGCGACGGCGGCGACGTGCTCGTCCGCGACGCCGAGGGCAAGTCGTACATCTCCGGCGCAGACTTCGCGGTCGCCGTGGTCGATGAGATCGAGCAGGGCAACCACCATCGCGAGCGGTTCACGGTCGGGTACTGATCACGATCCAAGGCCTGACCCGACTCCCGAGGGTGGAGCCGGGTCAGGCCTTTCACGTATCCGGCCCGTGCCGCGTTCATTACGCACCAGGAGCGGTTTGACCCCTGAGAGAGGTCGAGAATCGAGCGCTTCTGCCGAGTCATCTCGCGCGCTTCCAGACTGAGAACCAGAGGGGACTCCGTTGAAACGGGGAGTCTTCTGGGGGAGCGCGGCGTGAGCCTGCGCACACGGGAGAAGGGCTGAACTGACAATGAAGAGGATCGAACCGCCGCGCGCGAGGCGGATGGGGCGGGCTGCGGCCGCGCTCCTGCTCGCCGCCGCCGCCATCGTTCCCGCCGCACTCACGGCTCCGGCCGCCGCGGCGACCGTCGAGCCCGGTGACGCGGTGTGGGTCGGCCCGGGGGTGGGCTACCCCGGCACGAGCATCCATCCGGTCTACTCGCCTGTTCCCGCCGACACGGCGAACCCCGGGACGCCCGACCTGTGGTCCTACTGCATCGAGCACGACATCAGCGTCCGTCCGGACGCGGTCGCGGTCGCGGGCGACTACGCCAGCTACCTCGGCTCGAACCACTTCACGGATCCCGTGATCCAGGCGAAGGTGCACTGGGTGATCACCCACGCGTATCCGGCCGTGAGCCTCGCCGACCTCGCGGTTGCGGCCGGCGCGACGGGCCTCGCCGCGAACGACGCGATCGAAGGCGCGCAGTACGCCGTCTGGCGCTACACGGACCTGACGTTCGACGCCAACTGGGCATTCGAGACGCCCGCCTCCGCGGCGGTGTACTGGTACCTGGTGAACGGAGCGAACGCCGACACCGCGACGGCGCCGCCGGCGACCACCGACGTCGAGGTGTCGGTCAGCGCTCCCGCCGTGTCAGGAGCGGCCGGCTCCCTCGTGGGACCCTTCACAGTGTCGACGAACCAGGCGACGGTCACGCTGTCGTCGAACCCGATGCATGCCTTCACGGACGCGGCGGGCGGCGCGATCGACCCTGCGGCCGTCGTGAACGGCCAGCAGGTCTACCTGGATCTGCGCGACTCCACAACGGCCGGGTCTGCCACGGTCACCGCCACCGCGAACGGCGCCTCAGGCACCGGGCTCGTCATCTCGACGCCTGAGGAGGGCAGCGCGACAGCGACGCCCGGGTCGCACCGCCAGTCGCTGATCCTCGTCACGGCGGAGAACGCGACCACGGCTGCCAGCGCGACGGGGACGTGGGTCGTCGCCGCTGCGCCGTCGATCGGGACGACGCTGGTCGACGCCGCGGATGACGATCACACGTTGGTCTGGAACGGTGGCAGCTTGGTCGACACGATCGCGTACTCGGGCCTGACGGTTGGGCAGGAGTACACGGTCGCCGGTGAGCTGATGGTGCAGTCGGATGGTTCTGCCACGGGCATCACGGGTTCGACGACCTTCACGCCGACCGCATCCGACGGCACGGTCGAGGTGACGTTCACGGTTCCCACGGGGTACGCCGGTGAAGCCCTGGTCGCGTTCGAGACGCTGTACTCCGGTGGCACTGCGACGGGCACGCCTGTTGCGGAGCACAAAGACATCGATGACGTGAACCAGACGGTCACGGTGGAGGAAGTGCTGCTTGTTCCGACGATCGGCACGACCCTCGTCGACGCCGCTGATGAGGATCACGTCCTCACATGGAACGGTGGGTCGCTGGTCGACACGATCGCGTACTCGGGCCTGACGGTTGCTCAGGAGTACACGGTCGCCGGTGAGCTGATGAGGAAGTCCGATGGCACCGCCACGGGCATCACGGGTCAGACCACGTTCACGCCGACCTCGTCGAGTGGCACGGTCGAGGTGACATTCACGGTTCCGACCGGGTACGCCGGTGAAGCCCTCGTCGCGTTCGAGACGCTGTATGCGGGTGATACGGCGACGGGCACTCCGGTGGCCGAGCATAAGGACATCGACGACGTGAACCAGACGGTCACGCTGGAGGAGCAGCCGGTCATGCCGGCGATCGGCACCACCCTGCTCGACAGCGCCGACCAAGATCACACCCTGGCCTGGAACGGCGGCACGGTGATCGACACGATCGCCTACACCGGGCTGACCCCCGGAATCGAGTACACCGTGTCGGGCGAGCTCATGCGCAAGTCCGACGGCTCCGCCACCGGTATCACGGCGACGGCGTCCTTCACTCCGACCTCGACGAGTGGCAGCATCGCGGTCAGGTTCACCGTGCCGAGCGGCTATGCGGGCGAGTCCCTCGTCGCGTTCGAGACGCTCTACACGGGTTCGACGGCATCTGGCACTCCGGTGGCCGAGCACAAGGACATCGACGACGCGGCGCAGACCGTCGCGGTCGAAAAGCAGCCGGCCGGGACCGCTCCGACCGTGACTGGCCTGGCAAGCACCGGCAGCGCGCTCCCGGTGGGATTGACCGCCGTAGCGGTGACTGCCGTGCTGCTCGGGGCGATGTTCCTCATCAGACGCCGAAGGGCGCACAGCGAGCTCTGATCGACTGACGGGGAAGGGCCGGCCGCGAGGGATCTCGGCCGGCCCTTCTCGGTCGTCGTACGCCCGCTCAGACGAGGTCGCGCCAGTCGACATCCTCGTCGTCATCCGCCACGGGGGTCACGCCCGTGATCACGGGAAGGCTCATGGTCTCGGTGGGAGGCCCCATGATCGTGGCCTCGTCGCGGCGGTGCCGGAGCACCTCGTTGATGTAACTGGTGAGCACCTCGGCGAGCGGCACGGACCGCCCCTGATTCTGCGACAGGTACCAGCGGTGCTCCAGCACCTGGTGGAAGACCTCGGCGGGCTCGAGCTTGGCGCGCAAGTCGTAGGGGATCGCCCGCACCACGGGCTCGAAGACGCGCGTGAGCCATTCGTGCGCGTACATCTCCTCGTCGGCCCACTGCTTGGTGGAGCGAGCGCGGAACTCGTCGAGGTCGTTCAGCAGACGACGGGCCTGGTTCTCCTCGACGTCGAGGCCCGTCAGCCGGATCAGCCGGCGCTGATGATGACCCGCGTCGACCACCTTCGGCTGGATCTCGACCACGGTGCCGTCGGACGTGGTCGACATGGACATCTCGTCGATGTCGAACCCGAGAGCGTTCAGCCTTTCGACCCGCTCGGTGATACGCCAGGTCTCCGCGGCCGAGAACGACTCCTGCGCGGTGAGCTCGGCCCACAGGGAGCGGTAGGAGGAGACGATGCCGTCGGCGATCGCGATCGCATCGACGCCGCGCTCGAGCCTGCCGCCTGCGGCGAGATCCATGACTTCGCCGGCGATGTTCGTTCGTGCGAGGTCGAGGTCGTATGCGCGCTGTCCGTCGGTGAGCCCCTCCTCGTGCAGCTCGCCGGTCTCGGCGTCGACGAGATAGGCCGCGAAGGCGCCGGCGTCTCGACGGAAGAGCGTGTTCGACAGCGACACGTCGCCCCAGTAGAAGCCGACGTTGTGCAGACGAACGAGCAGGAGAGCCAGCGCATCGACGAGACGCGTGGCGGTGTCGGGGCGGAGGACGCGCGTGAACAGAGCGCGGTACGGCATAGAGAAGCGCAGATGCGAGGTCACGAGAGCAGCGGGAAGAGGATCGCCCGCGGCATCCGTCCGTCCGGCGATCACCGCGACCCGATCGACGCAGGGGACGGCGAGGCGGGCGAGGTTTCCGAGCATGTCGTATTCGCGCTTGGCCATCTCGTCCGTCGTCTCCTTGACCGCCACCACCCGACCCGAGAGGTCGGCGAAGCGCACGAGATGCCGGGAGAGACCCTTCGGCAGCGACACGATCTGCTCGGACGGCCACTTCGCGAGAGTCGTCGACCAGGGCAGCGTCAGCAGACCAGGGTCGACCGTGCTGGCGGTGATGCGGAGTGCGTCCTGCATGGTTCTCCTGAAGTGATGGATGCCGGGGGAAACGACGCGGCGCGGGACGACCAGAAAGGTCGACCCGCGCCGCGATGCTGCAGAACTCAGGAAGCCGAGACCACCGGCTTGTCGTTCAGGCGCTCGCCCGACTCGATGTCGAAGGCGTGCACGTGGCCCGCGTTCGCCGCCAGGGTGACGGTCTCGCCCGCGTTCGGGTGGCTGCGACCGTCGACGCGTGCGACGAGGTCGGCGCGCTTGCCGTTGATCTCCGTGTGGCCGTACAGGTAGCCGTCGGCGCCGAGCTCCTCGACCAGATCGACCACGACCGAGAGGCCCTTGCCGTCGGCGGGGCCGACGGTGATGTCCTCAGGGCGAACACCCACCGTGACCTGCGAGCCGTTCGCGCGGCCCACGGTGTCGCGGTCGAGCGCGACGATCTCGGTGCCGAACTTCACGCCGCCGTCGGCGAGGTCTGCGGCGAACAGGTTCATGGCCGGCGAGCCGATGAAGCCTGCGACGAAGACGTTGTTCGGCTTCTCGTACAGGTCGCGCGGCGATCCGACCTGCTGGAGCAGGCCGTCCTTGAGGACCGCGATGCGGTCGCCCATGGTGAGCGCCTCGGTCTGGTCATGCGTGACGTACACGGTGGTGACGCCCAGGCGACGCTGCAGCGATGCGATCTGCGTACGGGTCTGGACGCGGAGCTTGGCGTCGAGGTTCGACAGCGGCTCGTCCATGAGGAACACCTGCGGCTGACGCACGATCGCGCGGCCCATGGCGACACGCTGACGCTGGCCGCCCGAGAGCGCCTTCGGCTTGCGGGTCAGGTACTCCTCGAGGTCGAGGAGCTTGGCGGCCTCGAGAACGCGGGTGGCGCGCTCTTCCTTGCCGACGCCGGCGATCTTGAGGGCGAAGCCCATGTTCTCGGCGACGGTCATGTGCGGGTACAGCGCGTAGTTCTGGAACACCATCGCGATGTCGCGGTCCTTCGGGGGCACGTCGGTGACGTCGCGGTCGCCGATGAGGATGCGGCCGGCGTTGACCTCTTCGAGACCTGCGAGCATGCGCAGCGACGTGGACTTACCGCAACCGGAGGGGCCGACGAGGACGAGGAACTCGCCGTCCGCGACCTCGAGGTTCAGCTTGTCCACGGCGGGACGGGTGCCGCCGGGATACAGGCGGGTGGCGTCATCGAAAGTGACAGATGCCATTGTGTTTCTCCTTCACCGGCAGGTACGTGCCGGACGATCCGTAGTGATAGAGCGGCGGGGAGCACCCGCCGTGACCCATCATTGGGTCGGGTTCAGTATGGCAGAGCAGACGCCGATCGGTAAACGTCGCACCTGGGTATTTCTCAGACTGTCTGGCTAGCATCGAACCCGGCCGCGTTTCGCGGCGTTCGCCGCGTCGAGCGGCGTCCGGGGCCACCCTGCCCCCGTGAGACGGCAAGAGGAACGATGTCGAGCGACGAGACGCCGAACGTCCCCACCCCTCGCAATTCGCGCGAGGCCGTGCGGGAGAAGGCACAGCAGGTGCACGCCCAGCAGTCGAGGGCGCGTCTGATGCGACGGATCATCATCGGAGCGGTGGCGATCGTCGCCGTCGGTGCGATCGGCACGGCGGTGACCCTTGCGGTGTCGGCGCAGGTGACCAAGCCGCAGCTCTCCCCGAGCGGGATGGATGGCGACGGCATCCTCATCTCCGACATCTCGGCGACCGCGTCGTCCGACGAGGTTCCCGCGACGCCCAGCGCCGAGCCCACAGACGCCGCCACCGAGCCGACGGCGACGCCTGAGCCCACCGCGACGGGGAACGCCGTCGACATCCACATCTACGTGGACTACCTGTCGCCCGACGCGGGCACTTTCGAGCGCGCGAACGCACGCCAGCTGGTGAACTGGATCACCGAGGGCGCGGCGACCGTCACGTACCACCCGGTCGCGCTTCTCACGGCGAGCTCCAACGGCACGAAGTATTCGCTCCGCGCCGCAGCTGCGGCCGCGTGCGTCGCGACGCACTCGCCTGATCAGTTCTACGCCTTCAATCACGATCTGCTCGACGACCAGCCGGAGATCAACAGCGACGGACGCAGTGATGCCGACCTCGCGAATGCCGCAGTAGCGGTCGGCGTGAGCAACGCCAAGGACGTGAAGTCGTGCATCGAGGATCAGGACTACGTCGCCTGGGCGAAGGAAGCCACCAACCGCGCACTCGCCGGACCGCTGGTCGGATCGGATGAGCTCGTTCTGACGTCGGCGCCGATGGTGGTCGTGAACGGCGAGCAGTACGTGGGTGCGCTCGACGACGCCACCGAGTTCTCGCAGTTCGTGCTCACGGTCGCCAGCGACGCGTACTACGAGGCGACGCCCACTCCCACTCCCACGCCGACCGAGACTCCCGCGCAGTAGTCGGAGCGGGTTTCAGGGCGCCCCGCCACCATCGCTATGCTGGTGGCATCCGCCGACTTAGCTCAGCTGGTAGAGCACCTGTCTTGTAAACAGGATGTCACGGGTTCGAATCCCGTAGTCGGCTCCACGACGGATCCGCAATACGGCGTCATCCGGGGAATGCAGCGGGACCATCCGCACGTTGTCCCGAGCATGACCCGCATCGGAAACAGTGATCTCGACGTCTTCCCGCTCTCTCTCGGCGGCAACGTGTTCGGCTGGACGGCCGACCGCGATGCTTCCTTCGCCGTACTCGACGCGTTCGTCGCCGGAGGCGGCGACTTCATCGACACCGCCGACGCCTACAGCGCGTGGGTGCCCGGAAACCACGGTGGCGAGAGCGAGACGATCATCGGCGAGTGGCTCGCTTCGCGCACGCCGAAGAACGTCGTCGTCGCGACGAAGGTGAGTCAGCACCCCGACTTCAGGGGTCTCTCGGCATCGAACGTGCGCGCGGCGGCCGAGGCATCGCTCGCACGACTCGGAGTCGACGCCATCGACCTCTACTACGCGCACTTCGATGACGAGACCGTTCCGCTCGAGGAGACCGTCGCCGCCTTCGGGCAGCTGGTGGCCGACGGCCTGGTTCGCCACGTCGCCGTGTCGAACTACAGCGCCGACCGCATCCGCGAGTGGGTGGAGATCGCGGACCGTCTGGGCGTCGCACGCCCGGTCGCTGTGCAGCCGCACTACAACCTCGTGCACCGCAACGACGTGGAGGAGACGATCATCCCCGTGGCCGAGGAGTTCGGTCTCGGACTCGTTCCCTACTACTCGCTCGCGAGCGGCTTCCTGACGGGCAAGTACCGCTCCACGGATGCGGCCGATCAGTCGTCTCCGCGCGCCACCGGTGCCGCCAAGTACGCGACCGAGGCGGGCCTGCGGATCATCGATTCGCTCGAGGAGATCGGCGCAGCGCACGGCGCATCGATCGCCGCGACCTCGCTGGCCTGGCTCCGTGCGCAGCCGACGGTCGTCGCCCCGATCGCCAGCGCGCGCACAGTGGACCAGGTGCCCGATCTGCTCGCCGGAGCGCGTCTCGAGCTCACAGCCGATGAGATCGCCGCGCTCGACCGCGTCTCGGAGTGGACTCCCGCTCGAGGCTAGGCGCCCGCCGGCGAGTCGTCGCCGTAGCCGAGCCGGTGCGCGAGGATGACGGCGTGAATGCGGTCGCGCGCACCGAGCTTGGCGAGCACGCGGCTTACGTGCGTCTTGACTGTCGATTCGGACACGAACAACGTCTCGCCGATCTCGGCGTTGCTGAGTCCTCGTGCGATCGCGAGGAACACGTCGTGCTCGCGGTCGGTGAGCGTCTCGATCAGTTCGGCGCCTTCGGGTGCCGGCGTGTGCAGCCGCGATGACACGTGGTCGAGCAGCATCCTGGTGATCCGCGGTGACAGCGCGGCATCTCCGCGATGCACGGCGCGCACCGCGGAGATCATCTCGTGGCGCTGCGCGTCTTTGAGCAGGAACCCGCTCGCCCCCGCGCGGATCGCGCCGAACGCGTACTCGTCGAGATCGAAGGTGGTGAGCACGAGCACCCGCGTTCCCGGATGCTCGCGCACGATCGCCTCTGTCGCGGCGATGCCGTCGAGCCCCGGCATCCGGATGTCCATCAGGACGAGATCGGGCTGCAAGGCTCCGGCCTGTGCGATCGCCGCGTGACCATCGCTCGCCTCGCCGATGACCACCAGATCGCTTTCGGCTTCGAGGACCATGCGGAACCCGAGCCGGATGAGCTCCTGATCGTCGACGAGAAGGATCCTGATCTGTTCTGTCATGACTGCTCCAGTTCCTGCTCCACGCCGGGCTCGCCACCGGGGATCGTCGCGCGCAGCCGCCACCGCGAGACCTCCGTGCGCCCGTATTCGATGTCGCCGTTCACGTGCGCGACGCGCTCGGCGAGCCCCTTGAGGCCGAAGCCCGACGGGCCGCTCGCATCGCCGACTCCGTCGTTCACGATCTCGACGACGACTCCGCGTGCGGACCGCTCGAGCCGCACGGCGATCGCGGTCGCGGCGGGCGCGTGCCGGATCGCGTTCGTCACTCCCTCCTGAACGATGCGCGCGACGGCGTGCTCGACGCCGGGGCCGAACGTCGTTCCCCCGGTGCTCGAGAGGCTGACCGGGAAACCGGCCCGCTGGGCGTTCATCACGGTGTCGTGCGGCGTCGGCGCCGACATCGGCGACAGGGGGAGGGGGGCGCCGTCGTCGCGGAGCACGCCGAGCATCGATCGCATCTCTCCGAGGGCCGAGCGGGCGGTGGCGGCAGCGGCGGTCGCGGCCTCGCGGGCCCGGGCAGCATCCGACGTCGCCGCCGCACCCTCTGAGAGCGCGACGATCACGGTGAGCGAATGCGAGACGATGTCGTGCATCTCTCTGGCGATCCGGGCGCGCTCCGCGGCGGCGGCCAGCTGCGCCTGCTGATCGCGCTCGATGAGCAGTTGCCGGGATCGGTCGATGAGCGCGGCCAGGTAGCGCTTGCGTCCGCCCACGTTGATGCCGATCAGCACGCCGATCAGCCCGACCACGAGATTGCCGATGAGACCGTTCGCGGCCATCTGAAGAGTGATCGTCCCGACCGCCATGAGCGCTGCCGACAGAGCTGCGAGGGCGCCCAGGCCTATTCCGAGCCCCAGCCATGCGGCGCGGCTCGAGGCGTACACGGCGAGAGAGTATGCCGCCACCGTCACCATGGGCGTGCCGCCGGGCGCCCCGAGGAAGAGGAAGAACGCCTCGGCGAGGAAAGCAGCGACGAACGGGACGAGCGGATGCCGTCGGCGCAGCAGCAGGGTTCCGCAAGCGGCGACGACGGAGATCGGGACGAGGACCGCCAGCAGGATCGCGGTCGGCTCGGGGAGATCGTGCTCGCCGGCCCGCACCGGCGTCAGCGACAGGACGAGGCAGAAGAGAGCGATCAGGATGTCGCCGAACAGCGGATGCCGGGCCCAGAACCTCCGGAACACCCCGGGGGGACGCGGCAGCCGCAGACCGTCGTCCTCGAGGGCGACGGCGCTGCGGCTGCGCGGCTTGCTCACGGAGCGACTCTACGCGTCACGCGTGCGCAGCACGGCCCAGGCGCCGAGCATTCCCGCGATCACCCAGGCGCCCAGCGTCAGGTAGGCGACAGGCGTGTCCAGAGCGGCATTCTCGGTGAGGATCGCACTCTGTGCTGCCGCCACCGGCAGGTAGCCGGCGGCGTCCGTGACCCAGGCCCAGGATTCTCCGGCCAGCATGAAGAAGTTCGCCACGATCGGCAGCACGAACAGCAGGCCGACGGTGGCGGCGATCGCCCCCGCGCCCGAGCGGAGGATGAAACCGAACGCCACTCCGATCAGCGCGAACACTGCCATCGCCAAGGACGACACGACGACAGGGAGGACGGACGCCGACGGCTCGGACCAGTCGATGCTCTGGTCACGCGATGCGACGACCGCCGTGACGGCGAGAGCCGCCGCGAAGAAGATCACCAGGGACGACACGAACATGAACAGGGCGATGACGACGGCCTTGGCCGCGAGGACCGACCCACGTACTGGATTCGCAGCGAGAGTGGAGCGGATCATCCCGGTCGAGTACTCGCCGGTGACGGAGATGGCGCCGAGGATGCCCGCGAGCAGCATCGTGAACTGGATCGGCATGACGACGGCCTGGATCGGATCGAAGCCCGGCTGTTCGACCGCCTGAGCGATCAGCACGGCGATCCCGATGGTGAGCACGGCGACGATGCCGATCGACCACCAGGTCGACCGCAGCGTGGCGAGCTTGATCCACTCGCCGTGCAGTGCACGCGGGAAGGAGGGTCGGTGACCCGTGTCGACTCGCGGTCGGGTGAGGGGAGGGGCCTGGATGGTCATGAGATCTCCTTGGTGCGGTACTCGACGGAATCGCCGGTGAGTGCGAGGTAGGCGTCTTCGAGCGAGCCGGTGGTCGGGGTCAGCTCGTGCAGGGGGATGCCGCGCTCGGCGGCGAGGTCTCCGATGCGCGCGGCCGGAAGGCCGACGATGTCGAGCAGATCGGGGGCGGTGCTCACGATCTCGACGGCCGGGCCGCCCACCGCCGCTGCCAGATCGGCAGCGCGCGGCGTCCGCACGCGCACCGTGTTGACTGTCCAGGCGCGCACGAGCTCTTCGAGAGGCGCATCGGCGAGGACCTGGCCGCGTCCCATCACGATGACGTGGTCGGCGGTCTGCGCCATCTCGCTCATCAGGTGGCTCGACAGCAGCACAGTGCGTCCTTCGGAAGCCGCGTGCCGTACGAACTGGCGCACCCACCGGACTCCCTCGGGGTCGAGGCCGTTGACCGGCTCGTCGAGGATCAGGGTGTGCGGGTCGCCGAGCAGGGCGGAGGCGATGCCGAGTCGCTGCCCCATGCCCAGTGAGAACTTGCCGGCGCGTTTGCGGGCGACGGGGCCGATGCCTGCCAGGTCGATCACCTCGTCGACGCGGGACGCGGGGATGCCGTGCGTGGCCGCCATCGCCCGCAGATGGTTGCGGGCGGTGCGACCGGTGTGCACGGCTTTGGCGTCGAGCAGCACGCCGACTTCGGTCAGCGGGGCGCGGAGTCTGCGGTACTCGCGACCGCCGACGGTCGCACGACCCGAGGTCGGGCGGTCGAGGCCGACGATCATGCGCATGGTCGTGGACTTGCCGGCGCCGTTGGGTCCGAGGAAGCCCGTGACGCTTCCGGGCTTGACGGTGAACGACACGTCCTGGACGGCGGTCTTGTCTCCGAATCGCTTCGTGAGGCCTTCAGCTGTGATCATGCCTCCACGCTAGGCGTGGGCATCCGCCGGGCGCGTCCTCCTCAGGTACCCATCTCGGGTGCTCCGGCATCCCCCGATCGGCGGACTGCGGGTCTACGGGTCGACGAACTCGAAGATCATCTCTTCTGGCGACGGTCCCCACGGATCGAAGATGATCTCGGGGTCGTAGACGTCGAGAGGATGTTCGTAGGCGGGTCCCCAGTACCCGTCCGCATCGAGGGCTCGGAAGTAGAACCAGTACCAGCCACGGGAGTTCATCCGCAGCCGCTTGACCGCGTGTCCGGCTGAGTCCAGAGTGATGACCGCCGTGTGGCCCGTCATCGACGACACAGAGATCGTGCCGTTCGCCGGACCTGTGACGTCGATGACGAGTCCGGTCGTGCTCGCCTCCGTCACCTGCATGTCCCAGTTGCCGGTGATGTCCTCGAATCCCTTGACGGCCGGCGACTCGATCGTGAACGAGCCGATGGTGGCCGTGGACTGCGTCGTCCCGTCATCCGCCCACACCTGATAGTCGTAGGTTCCCGCCGGCAGCTCGAGACCACGCGGATCGAAGGACCAGCTGCCGTCGTCGCCGACGGCGGGCGTGTAACGTCGGCCGTTCAGCTCGACGGCGACGGCAGATCCCGGTGTCGCGGTGCCCGCGATCGCGGGGGCGATGTAGCCGGCGGACGCCGCCGGAGTCGTCACACCGGGAGTCAGCGGGGCATCCGGATCATCGCCCGGATCGGCCACCGGCTGTGTCACAGGTTGAGGCCGCGTCGGGTAGCCCGGAAACGCGTCCGGATCATCGACGAGGTCCACCGACTCGATGCCGGGATCGGAGTTCCATCGCCCGAGTCGGGGTGGATCCGGCTGCGCCGGAGCGGTCGTCGAGGGTGGCGAGGTCGCACCCGTCTGGCCGGTGGATGGCCCACCGGGGGCGGGTGAGGCCGTCGCGACACTGCTCCTCGCATCGGTGAGCGGTGCCCCGTCGGCCTCGCCCGGGTGCACGAGGAAGGAGCCGAGCAGGATCCCGCCGACTGCCAGGACGCCGACGCCGCCCGCGAGCAGACTCGCGATGCCTGCTCCGGCGCCGGTGAGGAGTGCACCTGCGGCCACGGCCGTTCCCGGTGCGAGTGCGCTGGTGGCAGGAAGAGCGACGCCCAGTGCGCCGAAGCCGACCGCGGACAGCGTGACGCCTTGCAGACGCCGTGCGTCGGTACGGAGGACGAGGAGAAGATCGCTGCACATCATGCAGTTCTCCAGATGCGTCGTGACCTCGACGTTGACGTCCAGATCGTCGGGGACCGACAGGTACCGGGGGAGGAGACGCGCGGCATGGGACTCGTCCTCGCGCAGGGGGACCGGCACCTGCCGGGTCAACCACTGCACCTTCAGGCCCGTGCGCGCCCTGCGGTGCAGCGCGGATACGGCGTTCGGCCTGATGCCGAGTTCGCGGGCGATCTGCGGGCGTGCGACGTCTGCGACTTCGGACAGCCAGAGCACCTTCTGCCAGCGTTCAGGGAGGTCCTGGAAAGCTCCGAGCAGTTCGTTGGCGTTCGACTCCCGCTCGACCAGGCTCAGCGCATCGCGGAAGTCGACCGTATCCGCCTCCACCGTGTCGTCGAATCGGCTGGCCTCCTTGCGCCAGCGGATCGCAGTGTTGCGGATCACAGCCTTGAGATACGACCGGAACGCGAAGTCGGGTCCGCCGCCGTTCGTCGTCACCTGCTGATAGATCGCGAGGAACGACTCCGAGGCGAGATCCTCGGCACGAGAGGGGAGCAGCCGGCGAGAGTAGCGCAGAGCCGCGCCGATGTGACGCTCCCACAGGATGACGTACGCCTCGCGCTGTCCGTCGCGAAGTTCGCGGAGCAGCTCGGCGTCGCTTCGAGGATCCTCCACGCGAATCGAGCCCCCCATACCGGTATACACAGCCAATGATAGACGCGAGGTAGAGGACTCGCCTTCGGAGGCGCCCCTCGTCCTGGGCCATGCGCGCG
Organism: Microbacterium sp. ZW T6_19; assembly: GCF_044987465.1. Classification (NCBI taxonomy): domain Bacteria; kingdom Bacillati; phylum Actinomycetota; class Actinomycetes; order Micrococcales; family Microbacteriaceae; genus Microbacterium; species Microbacterium sp. ZW T6_19. Next base: position 109,211 of record NZ_JBJDRH010000004.1, read on the forward strand.
GGGAGGCGGCTCGAGAGGCGACGCCCCCTTCGCGCGGACTCCGGCACCGACGGGTGCGACCTGTGTCTGAAGCGACGCGGTGCAGAGCGATCGCGATCGGCGTCGGCGGCGCGGCGGGAGTCCGTGACGCACAGTCGGGTTCTGGCCCCATTTGGGGGTCAGAACTGCGGATTTCTCACCGTTCGCACGGTCCACCCGCCAATCTGAACGGGTCGCAGCGGAGCGATCGACTCCGAGGAGCGCCTCTCCCGCGACGATCTCGCCCGGTGAGACGCCGTCCCCGGCACCACCTCCCCTCGGGGCCGGGGACCGCGCCGCGCGACGGACAGGAACCCTCGATCGATTCGATCGAGGGTTCTTCCTTCTTGACCCCCGCCGGGGGTCAAGAAGGAACCCGACTGCTGTCAGCGGTCTCCTGCCGCGGCTCGACTCGACCGTTCCGTCTCGGAGATGATGTAGCCGTCGGCCCACGCGATCCTGGCGAGGTCGAGCTTGGTGCGAGCGGGACGGCCGGCGACGGTGAACTTCGTCCGGACGCGCTGCAGGTACTTTCGCGCCGTGTCCTGCTTGACTCCGATGCGATCGGCGACGTCGGCTATCGACAGTCCGCTGGCGTACAGAGCGAGTGCGCGTTCCTCCTGTCTGCTGAGCTGCGGAGCATCGGCAGGCCCATGGATGGCGGTCTGTGCGCGCGCCGTGATCGTTAGCCTGCCTGCAAGCGCGCTCTCCGCCGCCGACACGAACATCTCCTCGCTGTCGGTCGTCGACACGATGCCGTCGATGCCGATGGAGATCACGTGCCGGGCGGTGTGCCGGGAGCGCAACGACGAGAGGATGAGAACCCGCATGCCGGCGTCGCGCAGTGCGCTGATCACCCCGACCTGTCGGAGCGCTTCCGCATCGGCAGGCAGATCGAGGATCAGCAGGTGCGGCCAGCGTGTCCGGTCCGTGCGCTGCAACCACGCCACGAACGGCCGCAGCGATCCGCCGACGTGCACCACATCGAGGCCGACCTCGTCCCGCAGCAGCTGCACCGTTCGCGAGCGCTGCATGACGAACTCCTCGACGACTGCTGCGCGGCGCACTCGCCGCACATCGACACGGTCTTTCCGCATCGCGCACCTCCACTGTTCTCGGAGGCATCAGGAGCTCCGTCATAGACGAAGTGCATCTCGGAGGCGAAAAGTGACGCGGGGGTCGTGTCCGACCTCCGTCCGATCAGGATGGAGGGCGCCCGAAGAGTTCCGGATCGACCGGGCGCACGGCCCGAGGCAGCTTCTCGACGACGAGAAGATACGACTCGGTCACGAGCTCGGCCACCAGCTCCGTCTCGAGCGTCGGGCCGGGCGTCAGGGTGATCCAGTGCTTCTTGTTCATGTGGTACCCCGGCGCGATGTCGGCGAAGGCCTCCCGCAGCGCGGTCGCATCATCGGGGTGGGACTTGAGGGTCACGCGACCCGTGCCGTCGAGCGGGATGAGCAGGAACACGCGCCCGCGCACTTTGTAGACGTCCCACTCGGGGCCGAAGGGATTGTCCCGTGTCGCTCCCGGGAGCTCGTCGGCGCGCTCCGCGGCGAGGGAGATCAGATCTGCGGCATCCATCCTCAGAACAGCCGCTCGGCGCCCTTGTCATCCGCGCGGGGCACCGTGACCACTCGGTCGTCGAGGGAGGCCGCGGCCAGCAGCGCCTCGTCGATGAGCTCGCGGTCGCCCTGCGCGCTCAGCCAATCGCGAGCGAAGGCGGTCGGGATGAGCACCGGCATCCGATCGTGGACCTCTGCCAGGTGGGCCGGGGCCGGACGCATGACGATCGAGTAGCAGGTGAACCACTGGCCGTCGGGCGTCCGGCCCCGCTGGGTCACAGCGGCCATGCCGAAAAGGGCTGAGGTGTCGAGCCCGAACTCGTGCCACACCCGTTCGGGCTTCTTCAACTCGTACCACCCGGTCGCCGGGACCAGCGCTCGTGACTTCAGCGCGCCCGGCCGCTCCTGCAGTCGCTCCGAACGGGTGTTGATCGACGGGAACTTCGCCGGTTCCCCGTTCACGAGGAAGCCCCACCACGCCGGCTCGAGCGTCGCCTCCCCGCCGTCGTCGACGACGATGGGGCTGAGGTTGCGCAGGTTCTTGCCTGTGGGTCGCAGCGTCTCGCCGGCGTTGGCCGCGGCCCACTCTCGCAGACCTTCCAGCAGGGCCTCATCGGCCTCGGCCAGGAGCTCGTCGTCGGTGAACCGGGGATCCAGTCCGTAGCTCGCGCACATGCAGACAGATTAGCCCGGGTCAAGTGACGCGTCGCGTGAAGATGACCTCCTCACGGGGGTCATCTTCGCCGCGACCCGCAGCGGCGGGGGTCTCAGCCCATACAAATGAGACGAGTGCGGCGGTGACTCCAGCAAGGCCGCGCTCGAGCCACATGCGATTGTGAGCGCGACCCCAGCGCGTCGTCACCGCCTTCCCCAGGCAGATGGCGCTGGTGCGCGCGTGCACCAAGAGGGAGAAGAATGTCAGACCTGAATCCGAGAACCACCAATCGAGCCCGGACACCGCTCCTGCTCAGCGGCGCGATGGCGATGCTGATCGTCCCGGCCCTGGTTCCGATGGCCGCCCAGGCGGCGCCTGCAGCGGATGCCGAACCCACCACGATCACGCGCGCTGGGGCCTTCACGCAGGTCGTGCCCGACGGCGTGTGCTCCGTCGACGTGCGCGTCGCGGGAGCACCGGGTGGCAGCGCGGTCTCCGCCGGAGACACGGAGCCGGATCCCGAGGGGGATCCGGGCGATCTTCGTGGCCCGAACGGCTCCGGAGCGCTCTTCAGCGCGAGGCTCGCCGTGCAGGCGGGGCAGACGCTCACCGGCGCGGTGGGCGGCGCCGGTGCGAACGGAGGTGCGGCGGGCCTGCCTGGCGGCGGCGTCGGCGGCACCGGCACCCACCGCGGTGCAGGCGGTGGCGGATACAGCGAGGTCAGCCTCGGTGGTGAGCTGCTGCTCCTCGCCGGCGGTGGCGGCGGCACCGGTGGTGGTCACACCGCAGACTTCGGCAGCGGTGGCGACGGTGGATTCGCCCTCGGCGGCGGGGTCGCGCTCGACGGCGGATTCGTCTATGCCGGAGGAAACGGCCAGAACGGGCAGGACGAAGGCGTGCTCGAGGATGTCCAGACCGCGCCCGGCGGAGGGCAGGGCGGCTCGACCGTCGGGGGCGCGGCGGGAACGAACCCGCGCAGCCAGACCGACGCGGAACTGCCCGGGTTCGACTGGAACGGTTTCGCCGGATCCTCCCTGCTGGGCGGCAACGGCGGTCCAGACAACTTCGCCGACGCCGGCGGAGCCGGCGGTGGCGGGTACTTCGGCGGTGGCGGCGGCGCTGCGACCGACGGCGAGGTCGGCAACGCCACGACCGGCTACTTCGTCGGCGGTGGTGGCGGCGGTGGCGCCAGCTACTCTGCCGACGACGCACTGATCAGCGCCCTCGGTCTGGACAAGAACCGTGACGCCGAGAGCGGTGCTGCGCTCGCCGCATTCGTCGAATTCGACTGGGTGATGTGCGACTACGACCTTGCAGTCTCGAAGAGCGTCGTGGGCGCACCCGTCTTCGAAGACGGCGCGATCGTGCGCTACTCGGTGACCGTCACCAACAACGGCCCTGACGACATGGCCGTGGGCGACACCGTCTCTCTGTCGGACGAGCTCGTCGTGGGCGGAACCCTGGTCTCGGTCGACGGGCTGGGCGCGAGCGAGCCCGCTGTCGGCGAGGCGATCACGGGCGACATCGAGGCCTACGATCTCGTCGACCTCGGCGAGGAGCTGGGCGAGCGCCCTGTGGGTCTTTCCGCGGGGGCGAGCGCGACCTTCGTGTACGACGTCGTCGTGGCCGGGAGCGAACCCGTGACCAACACCGTGACGATCTCCGACCGTGCGACGGACGACACCGATGATGAGGCCAGCGCGACGGTCGATCCCGCAGCCCCGTCTCTCTCATTGGTGAAGACGGCCGACCTCGTCAAGGCGACGCAGGTCGGTCAGAAGGTCACCTACTCTTTCGTCGTGACCAACACGGGCAACATCGATCTCCGTGAGATCGCGATCGATGAGGGATCCTTCAGCGGCAAGGGCGACCTGGCCGACCCGACCTGCCCGGCCGAACCCGTGAGTCCGGGCGCGAGCGTCACCTGCACCACGGTCTACACCGTGCTCGCGGAAGACCTCACCGGCGACGCGATCACCAACACGGCGTCCGCCTCGGCGGTGACCCCTGGTGGGGCCGCAGTCGAGAGTGCTGACGCCGCAGCCCAGGTGCCGACGGTCAAGCCCGTCGTGGCCACCGGCCTGGCGAGCACGGGTGGCGAGCTGAACAGCGTCTGGGTGCTATCCGGCGCGGCTGCTCTGCTCACGGGTGCGGCAGTGCTCATCATCGCCCGCCGTCGGATGAGCTGATCCGAGGCTGACACGACGAAGGCTCTCACCCCTGGGGTGAGAGCCTTCGTCGCGTCAGGAGCCGGAGTCAGCGGATGAGGAAGCCTTCGTCGTACGCGAGGCGGGCGAGTTCGAGCTTCGTCCGAGCCTGGTAACCAGCCGCAGTGTATTTGTCCCTGATCCGAGCGAGGTACTTCCGGGCTGCGTTGTGACGGATGCCGATACGGGCCGCTGCGTCCGCGATGCCCAGCGCACGCGCGATCGTCCGCGAGCCTGGTTGGGTGACCGCCAGTACCCGCACGCCCGCGGAACGCAGTGCGCCGATCACTGCCAGGGCTTCGGATATCGCTCGTTCCGACAGCACGGCGATCACCATCGCGTGCGGCCATCCGGTCTGGTCGACGGTCTGCATCCAGTCCGTGTGCTGCCGGGGCGTGGCACCTGCGAACACGACCTGCGCCCCCTGGGCGACCAGAAGCTCCTCGGTTCGGGGTCCTGGCCGTGGACAGCCGCTCGGCTAGGGTCGAGAGGTGATCGAGAAGCGCCCGCTGCCCGCCCCCGTCGCGCTCGGCGGCGCGGTGGCGATCGGGGTCATGACGGCCGTGCAGGCGCGCGTGAACGGCGTCCTCGGCGTCGAGGTCGGCAACGGGATCGTGGCGGGCTTCATATCCTTCGCGGTGGGACTTCTGATCCTGATCGTGGTCATCCCGTGCATCCCCTCGGCGAGGCAGGGTGCTGCGCGGCTGTGGCGAGGAGTGCGCGGAGGGACGATCCCGTTCTGGATGCTCCTGGGCGGAACGTGCGGCGCGCTCACCGTCTCCACGCAGGGGATCACTGCCGGAGTGCTCGGGGTGTCGCTGTTCACGGTGGGAGTCGTGGCGGGTCAGACTCTGCACGGCCTGGTGCTCGATCGGCTGGGCGTCGGCCCTGCGGGTGTCGTCGCCGTGACGGTCGGACGTGTGCTCGGGGGAGTCTTCGCCCTCGCGGCGGTCGCGATCTCGCTCTCCGGCGACGTGCTCGCCTCTGCGCCGCTGTGGATGCTGCTGCTGCCGTTCGCTGCCGGGGTCGGCATCGCCTGGCAGGCGGCGGCCAACGGGCGGCTCGCCCAGAGGGTGCAGTCGCCGATGGCGGCCACGCTGATGAGCTTCGTCGGCGGAGTGATCGCACTAGCGGTCGCCGCAGGGGTGAGCGTCGTGCTCCGAGGGCCGGCGCAGCCACCGCCTCCCGAGCCCTGGCTGTATCTCGGAGGTCTCCTCGGCTTCGCATACATCCTCCTCGGCGCCTTCATCGTGGCGCACACCGGGGTGCTGCTGATGGGGCTGGGGTCGGTGCTCGGTCAGCTCACGGCATCCGTCCTGATCGATCTGCTCTGGCCTGCCGAAGCGGGCCCGCAGCTGTGGCAGCTGATCGCGATGATCGCCGTCGCGGTGCTCTCGGTCGTCGTGGCGGTTCCGTGGCGGCGAGGCCGCCGCGAGAATGGTTGACCTGCATCGATAGTTGCCTTATTGCAACTAATGGCGTATGGTTGATGGAGATCAACTATTTACGCAGGAGTCTTCCACTGTGACCACCACTTCTTCCACGCCCCTCGAGACCGCGCGCTCGGCGCGCGAGGTCTTCACGGCGATCTCCGGCCTCATCGTCGGAATGTTCGTCGCGGTGCTCTCGGGCACCGTCGTGTCGACCTCGATGCCCGTCATCATCGCCGACCTCGGCGGCACCCAGTCCCAGTACACCTGGGTCATCACCGCGAGCCTGCTGGCGACCGCCGTCTCCACCCCGATCTGGGGCAAGCTCGCCGACCTCGTCGACCGCAAGATCCTCGTGCAGCTCTCGCTCGTCATCTTCACCGTCGGCACGGTGATAGCCGGCTTCTCGACCGACACCAACATGCTGATCGCCGTCCGTGTGATCCAGGGCATCGGCGTCGGTGGACTCATGTCGCTCGTCATGATCGCGGTCGCCCTCATCATCTCGCCCCGCGAGCGCGGCAAGTACATGGGCGTCGTCGGCGGCATCATGGCCCTCGGCACGATCGGCGGCCCGCTGCTCGGCGGACTCCTCACCGACGTCTGGGGCTGGCGCTCCAACTTCTTCGTCGGCGTGCCCTTCGCGATCCTCGCCCTCGTGCTGCTGCAGTTCACCCTGCACCTGCCCAAGCCACAGCGCGACACCAAGGTGTCGATCGACTACTTCGGCATCGTGCTGCTCGCGGTCGGCGTCTCGACCCTGCTCATCTGGGTGTCGATGGGCGGCAGCCAGTTCGACTGGGACTCCTCGACGAGCATCATGCTCGCCGTCACCGCGGGCGTCGCGATCGCCGCCTTCATCACCGTCGAGTTCTTCGTCAAGGAACCGATCGTGCCGATGTCGCTGTTCCGCAACCGCACCTTCACCCTGTCGGTCATCGCCTCGATCGCCATCGGCGTCTCGATGTTCGCGACCTCGGTGTTCCTCGCGCAGTACTTCCAGCTGGCCCGTGGCGCCACGCCCACCGAGTCCGGCCTCATGACCATTCCGATGATCATCGGGCAGATGGGTGCGTCGATCATCATCGGCCAGCTCGTCAGCCGCTTCGGCAAGTGGAAGGGATGGATGCTCACAGGCTCCGTGCTGACCACCGTCGGCGTCTCTCTGATGGCGACGCTGCGCTACGACACCCCGTTCCCGCTTGTCGCCACGTTCATGTTCATCCTCGGAGCCGGCCTCGGCATGGTGATGCAGAACCTCACGCTCATCGTGCAGAACGACACCGCTCCGCAGCAGCTGGGTGCCGCCTCGTCGAACGTCAACTTCTTCCGCACGATCGCCGGCACCATCGGCGTGACCGTCATGGGGGCGACCCTCTCGACGAGCGTGGCGAACTACATCACCGACGCGCTCGCCGGCTTCACGCCGACGACACCCGAAGAGATCGGCGCTCTGAAGCATCTCGCCTCGGGCGACGTGCCGAAGGTCGGCGAGCTGCCGCACACGATCCGCGCGATCGTCGAGGGGGCGTACGGCCACGGCATCGCCGACGCGTTCATCATCGCGATCCCGCTCGCGCTGATCGCGATCATCGCGATCGCGTTCATCAAGAACAAGCCGTTGTCGACCAAGAACGCCGCCGAGCAGCTGCTGGAGCAGGCGGAGGAGTCGGCGATCGAGGTCGCGGAGGCCGAGATGGGAGCCTCGACCGGCACCATCGGCGTCATCGGCGCCGGGTCCTCGCGGCGCTGACATGTCCACTTCGGAACTCGCGATGCCGTCGGACGTCGATGCGGCCCTGGCGGATTTCCAGGGCCAGCTGAACCTGATCTTCGCGAAGGCCCGGCTGCTGTGGAAGGACTCCGCCGCCCGAGTCGACCCCGAGCTGCAGGTGGCCGGCTACAAGCTGCTGACCTTCCTCGACGGTGCAGGGGCGTCGAGCGCGCACGAGCTGGCCGAGCGTTTCGAGATGGACAAGTCGGTCATCAGTCGTCAGGTGCGGATGCTGGAGTGCCACGGCCTTCTGGAGTCGCGCCCGGATGATCGCGACGGCCGCCTGCGGGTGCTCACGGTGACGCCGAAGGCGCGAGCCGTGCTCGCGCAGGTGCGGGGCGAATACGCCCTGCGCCTGCGCGCCGTGATCGGCGAGCTGACCGCCGACGAGATCAGGACGGCGTCGAAGGTGTTCCGCCTTCTGGCCGAGGCCTGAGGCGACGCGCTCTACACTGGCGAGCATGACCGAAGAACCGTCCGATCTCGATCTCGCCGTCGCCAGGGTCGAGCACGAGCTCGCCGGACTCTTCGCGCGTATCCGTGTGAGCTGGCGTGAAGCCGCAGTCACCGTGCATCCCGACCTGCAGCCGCTCGGCTACCAGGTTCTGACGTCGATCGCGACCGGCAAGGCCACCTCTGCGGGGGCGATCATCGAGCGCCTGCAGACCGACAAGTCGGCGGTGAGCCGCCAGGTGCGCCAGCTCGAGGAGCTGGGGCTGGTCGAGAGCGTCCGTGACCCCGACGACCGCCGTGCGCGGGTTCTCGTGGCGACCGACCTCGCTCAGGAGCGGGTCGCCGCCGCGCGGGCGCGCTACGAGGAGCGACTCGGCGAGCGTCTGCGCGTGTGGTCAGCCGACGACCTCGATCATTTCGCCGATCTCCTCGCCGCGTTGGGCGGCTGAGCGGCTACTTCTTCTTCTTCTTCTTCTTGGACTTCTTGGAAGGCTTGTCGGCCTTCGCTGACGCCTTCTCGGGATTCGGCAGTCGCGTCAGAAGACGACGGGCGTCGACGGCTTTGCGGCGGCCCGGGCGCTTGCCGGCGGGCTTGCCGCCGACGTACAGCCAGCCGAGCAGCTCCTCATCCTTGCCGAGGCCGTGCGCCTTGGCGACGGCTTTCGAGCGCGTGTAGTGCCCTGTGCGCCACAGCACGCCCCAGCCGGCCTCGTCGAGCAGCAGGCTCAGCGTGTGCGCGACACCGGAGGCCACGGCCTCCTGCTCCCACCGCGGAACCTTCTCGCTCTTGCGGTAGCTCGCGACCACGGCGATGAGGAGCGGGGCGCGCAGCGGCTTCGATGACGGAGACGAGTCGCCCTCGGCCTTCGCGATCGCAGCGCCCAGCACTTCGCGATCCGCACCGCGGAGCTCGATCAGGCGCCAGGGCCGCAACGAGGAGTGGTCAGCGACCCGGCCGGCGGCTGCAACGAGCTGCAGGAGCTCCTCTCGGCCCGGTGCGAGCTCGGTGACCTTCGACCAGGACTGGCGAGAGCGGACCGCCTCGAGCGCGCTCACTCGGCGTCCGGCGTGAAGTTCAGGGCGATCGAGTTCATGCAGTAGCGGTCGCCGGTGGGCGTGCCGAAGCCGTCGGGGAAGACGTGGCCCAGGTGCGAACCGCAGTTCCTGCAGCGCACCTCCGTGCGCGACATGCCCAGGCTCGTGTCCTCGATGAGCTCGACCGCCTCGGGGCGGATCGACTCGTAGAAGCTCGGCCAGCCGCACCCCGAGTCGAACTTCGTACCGCTCTTGAAGAGCTCGGCACCGCACGCGCCGCAGGTGTAGAGCCCGGCGCGCTTCTCGTCGAGCAGCTCACCGGTCCATGCACGCTCGGTCGCGGCCTGGCGCAGCACTGCGTACTGATCGGCGCCGAGTTCTTCGCGCCACTGTTCTTCGGTCTTGTCCACGCTGTACGACATGGACCCATTCTCTCGCGTCTGCCTGTGGCCGGGCGCAGTGCGACGAGAATGGAGGGATGACGGATGCCGTGCAGCGCCGATACGCGCGTTTCGCCGAGGAGGAGGCGCCAGGGCGCAGCGAACTGTACGCCGAGTGGGCGCGCGGCGTCGCCGCCGACGGTGCGGTCAGTCGGGTTATCGAACGGATACCCGAGAACAGGCGACAGCCGCCGCTGGTGTTCGCCGTGACCCGGATGCTCGGGGCAGGCCTGGACGGCTTCGGCGCGTGGCGCGACTTCGTGCTCGCACACGCGGACGACATCGTCGCCGAGTGCACGGCGAGGCGGCTGCAGACCAACGAGCCGCTGCGGCTCTCCCCGCTGCTCCCGGTCCTCAGCGAGATCGACGGGCCGATCGCGCTGCTGGAGATCGGGGCGTCGGCAGGGCTGTGCCTGTACCCCGACCGCTACTCGTACCGGTTCATCGATGCGGCCGGCGCTGTGCGGCGGACGCTCGATCCGGAATCGGGCCCGTCGCCGGTGGTGCTGGAGAGCGTCGTCACGGGAGCCCTGCCGCCCATGCGCCTGCCGCGAGTCGTGTGGCGCGCCGGCATCGACCTCACGCCTCTGGATGCGGCTGACGACCGCGACCGGCGCTGGCTGCAGGGACTCGTGTGGCCGGGGGAGGAGGGGCGCGAGCAGCGCGTCACCGCGGCACTCGACATCGCGGCATCCGATCCGCCCCTGCTGATCGCGGGCGACGCGCTCGCCGAAGTCGACGCGCTCGCGCGCTCGGCACCCGCCGAGGCGACTCTCGTGATCACGACGCCGGGTGTGCTCGTGCACATCCCGCGCGAGCCGAGGACGGCGCTCGTCGAGCGCATCCGCGGGCTGCCCGCGCGATGGATCACGATCGATCCACCAGGGCTCCTGGATGTATGGGACCCCGCAGTCGACGCCGAGACCTGGCCGGGATTCGTCGTCGCCCTCGACGGTGCGGTGCGCGCGGCATCCGACCCGCTCGGGCGCCGATGGGAGTGGCGCGCAGGCATCCACGCCGCGGCGATCTAGTCTGTTCCCATGCTGGGTGAGATGACGGAGCGCGACCGCGCCATCCTCGCGCTCGAGACCCTGTGGCCTCGGCACAGCGGCGCGAAGGAGGAGGCGATCCGCGCCCAGCTCGGAATGAGCGCGGCACGCTACTACCAGCTGCTGGGCCGCCTCATCGACTCGGAAGAGGCGCTGAGATACGACCCGATGCTGGTCGCCCGACTCCGTCGCATCCGCGACGCCCGGGCGTTCCAGCGCTCCACACGGTCTCCAGGATTCGTCGGCTAGCATCGAGGGGTGTCCAAGCCCACTCGAGACCGATTCGATGACGTCCCCCGTTCGACTGGACGAGTAGGGGCGCACCGTGCCGAGGCTCCGGGCATGAACGGCTGGGTCGTTCTGCTGTGGTCGTTCGTGGCCGCTCTCGTGCTCATCATCGGCGGCATCTTCGGCTCTCTCGTGGTCATGGGGCGCATCAGCCTGTTCCCCGAGGCGGTGCCGAGCTCCACTCCCACGCCGATCGAGACCGGCGTGGTCGACACGAGCTATTCGGTCGTGATCCTGAACGCGACGACCGACGAGGGGCTCGACACGCAGATGCGCGACACCTTGATCAACAGCGGCTGGCCGGCGGGCATCGTGTTCGCCAGCGACAGCACGAGCCAGGATTTCTCCACGACGACGGTGTACTACGTCGACGCTGCTGACGAGCTGGCCGCGATCGGACTCGCCAACCTCCTCGGCGGGGCAGAGGTCGAGCAGAGCGACTTCTACGCCGATCAGAACACCACCGACCAGAAGCAGATGACCGTCGTCATCGGCCTCGACCGCGTAAGTTCTGCTCCGGCCGCCCCTGAGGACACGCCGGCGCCCTGAGGCGGTGCCCGTCTCCCTCTCCGGCGGCTTGCACTCGAAGGTGTCGAGTGCCAGAATGGCGTTAGCACTCTCTCACTCTGAGTGCTAAACCCAACGTCTACGTCCAGGAGGGACGACAAAACTCATGGCAAAGATCATCGCTTTCGATGAGGAGGCCCGCCGCGGCCTCGAGCGCGGCCTCAACATCCTCGCCGACGCCGTCAAGGTGACGCTCGGCCCGCGCGGTCGCAACGTCGTGCTCGAGAAGAAGTGGGGCGCTCCCACGATCACGAACGACGGTGTGTCCATCGCCAAGGAGATCGAGCTGGACGACCCGTACGAGAAGATCGGCGCGGAGCTCGTCAAGGAGGTCGCCAAGAAGACCGACGACGTCGCAGGTGACGGAACCACCACCGCCACCGTCCTCGCTCAGGCACTCGTCCGCGAGGGCCTGCGAAACGTCGCGGCCGGCGCCGACCCCATCTCGCTCAAGCGCGGCATCGAGAAGGCCGTCGCCGCGATCACCGAGGAGCTGCTGTCCAGCGCCAAGGAAATCGACTCGAAGGAGCAGATCGCCGCGACCGCATCGATCTCGGCTGCTGACCCCGCCATCGGCGAGCTCATCGCCGAGGCGATCGACAAGGTCGGCAAGGAAGGCGTGGTCACCGTCGAGGAGTCCCAGACCTTCGGCACCGAGCTCGAGCTCACCGAGGGCATGCGCTTCGACAAGGGCTACCTGAACCCGTACTTCGTGACGGACCCCGAGCGTCAGGAGGCGGTCTTCGAGGACGCCTACATCCTGATCGCGAACCAGAAGATCTCGAACATCAAGGACCTTCTGCCCATCGTCGACAAGGTGATCCAGGACGGCAAGGAGCTCGTCATCATCGCCGAGGACGTCGAGGGCGAGGCTCTCGCGACCCTCGTGCTGAACAAGCTCAAGGGCATCTTCAAGTCGGTCGCCGTCAAGGCTCCCGGCTTCGGCGACCGCCGCAAGGCGCAGCTGCAGGACATCGCGATCCTCACCGGTGGTCAGGTCATCACCGAAGAGGTCGGCCTCAAGCTCGAGAACGCCACGCTCGACCTCCTGGGTCGTGCACGCAAGGTCATCGTCACCAAGGACGAGACCACGATCGTCGAGGGCGCCGGTGAGGCAGACCAGATCGAGGGTCGTGTCACGCAGATCCGTCGTGAGATCGAGAACACCGACAGCGACTACGACCGCGAGAAGCTGCAGGAGCGTCTCGCCAAGCTCGCCGGCGGCGTCGCCGTCATCAAGGCGGGTGCGGCGACCGAGGTCGAGCTCAAGGAGCGCAAGCACCGCATCGAGGACGCCGTCCGCAACGCGAAGGCAGCCGTCGAGGAGGGCATCGTCCCCGGTGGTGGCGTCGCGCTGATCCAGTCGGGCACCAAGGCCCTCGACGCTCTCTCGCTCACGGGCGACGAGGCGACCGGCGCGAACATCGTCCGCGTCGCGATCGAGGCTCCGCTGAAGCAGATCGCTCTCAACGCCGGTCTCGAGCCGGGTGTCGTCGCGAACAAGGTCGCCGGCCTGGAGTCGGGACACGGCCTGAACGCCGCGACCGGCGAGTACGTCGACATGTTCGCCGCGGGCATCATCGACCCGGCCAAGGTGACGCGTTCGGCTCTGCAGAACGCCGCTTCGATCGCCGGCCTCTTCCTCACCACCGAGGTCGTCGTCGCCGACAAGCCCGAGAAGGCTTCGGCTCCGATGGGTGACCCGTCGGGCGGCATGGACTTCTGATCCTTCGATCCCCACGCCCCACTCCAGACAGCGCCAGCGCGCTGCCCGGAGCCTCCGGGCGCGGGGCCCCGGCTCAGGAACCCAGAGTTCACTAGACAGAAACGCCCCGGCTCAGGCCGGGGCGTTTCTGCTTTTCGGGGGTCAGCGGAACAGGCTCGCAGAGTACTGATCGGCGTCGGCGTACTGCGTCGCCGCTCCGCCGAGGGCGGTGCCGATCGACTCGAGGACCTGCTCGACGTGCAGCTGCGCACCGCGCCACTGCTGCGCGCAGTTCTGGAACGCGACCGACGCGGCACCCGACCACGACGACTCGAGCTGCGTGAGCTGAGCCATCAGGGTCGCGGACTCGCTCTGCAGCCGCTCCATGGTGGCGCGGGTCGAGCCCTGCGCGGTGGCGACGGCTTCTGTGTCGACGGTGAAGACGGACATGGGAACTCCTTTGATCTGCGGGGTTTTCGATCTGTGGGTTCCGACGCTAGAGAAGGGCGGAGGCCGGCATCGGCTCTCTCCGCTCCGATCGCCACGAGGTGTGCACAATCGGCGAAGTGCCGCCGATGTGCAGGGGAGGTCTCAGAGCTCGAGCGGTTCGAGGGGCTGGGTGTCTTCGAGAAGGTGCTCGGGAGTCGCGCGCGAGGGGGCGAGCGGGAACGTCACCGTGAACGTCGCACCTCCGCCGGGGCTCTCGTTCACCGTGACGTTGCCGTGCAGGGCCTTCACGATCGAGGCGACGATCGCGAGTCCGAGGCCCGATCCGCCGGTCTCGCGTGCTCGCGAGGTGTCCGCTCGCCAGAAGCGCTCGAAGATCTGATCGCGGATCTGCGGTGGTATTCCCTCGCCGTGGTCGACGATCGCGATGCTCCCGGTGCCGCGGACGCGGTCGGCGTCGACGACGATCTCGATCGGGCTCTCGTCTGGTGAGAATCGGCGTGCGTTGCCGAGCAGGTTCGCGACGACCTGTCGCACCTTGTTCTCCTCGCCCAGCACGATCGGCGGTGTGCGCACCGGCACGTCCTCGACCTCGCTGAAGTCGATCGCCGGCATCTCAGGAGCGCTGTTGCGCGCACGGCGGCGCAGCCGCGCCAGTGATGCCCGGGAGAGGCCGCGCGCAGTGGACGAGGGTGCGGCGGGCGACGGCAGCACGGGGCGTGTGATGGGAGCGGTGAGAGGCGCTTCGAGCGTCTTGTCGACGACGGTCACGGTGCGCCCCGGAGCAGCCGCCTGCACATCGAGGGCAGCGTCGCGGGCGACAGGGCGCAGGTCGATCGACGTGATCTCGGGTTCGCGCTCCTCGTCGAGTCGGGCGAGGGCGAGGAGGTCCTCGACGAGCACGCCCATCCGGATCGCCTCCTTCTCGATGCGCTCCATGGCGCGCGCCGTGTCTTCTTCGCCCTTGATCGCCCCCATGCGATACAGCTCGGCGTAGCCCCGGACGCTGACGAGAGGCGTGCGCAGCTCGTGGCTGGCGTCGCCGATGAAACGGCGCATGTGGCGCACGGTGCGGTCGCGCTGGGCGAGCGAATGGTCGGCGCGGTCGAGCATCGCGTTGATCGCCGCATTGAGCCGGCCGACCTCCGTCGTGGGCTCGAGGTCGGTCAGCCGCTGGCTGAAGTTGCCCGCCGCGATCGACATGGCGGTGGACTCGACCTGGCCGAGCCGACGGAAGGTCAGGGTGACGAGCCCGCGGATGAGGAGGGCCGCGATCACGATCGTGACGAGCGCCACCGTGACGTAGATGCCGAAGTACTGACTGATGATGCGGTCCGCTGCGGAGAGCGGCATGGCGACCAGCTGGATGCGCACCGCTCCGCCGCCGGAGCCCTGCGCGTTCGCGACGGCCGCGTGGAAGCTCGTGCCCTTCGTCCCCTCGAGCGGGATGATCACGTCTTGATTCGCCACGGCCTCCTGAAGCGAATAGCTGGCGGGGAAGAGCGGGGTGTCGCCGCCGTTCGCGCTCCCGGCGGTGGCCTGGAGGACCCCGGTGACAGGGTCGTATATCGCGAACGAGAAGTCCCGAGGCGTGTCGGTCTGCGTGTAGACGGTCTCGTCGCCCGAGGCGGTCACGTCGAAGTAGCGCGAGACGAGGTCCGTCGAAGCCAGCGATGTCAACTGCGCGTTGATGTTGTCGATCAGCGAGTTGCGCAGGAAGGGCGCGGTCCCGAGGCCTGCCACCAGCAGGCCCAGGGCGAGCACGCCGACGGTGACGCCCGTGACCTTGGCGCGCAGGCTGATGCCCCGCCACCAGCGGGTGACCGCGTCAGGCTTGTGCGCCATGCGGTCCTCCCATGGTCGACGTCTGTGAGGGGCGGTGGCTACTTGCCGACCTTGAGCATGTATCCGAAGCCGCGCTTGGTCTGGATGACCGATTCCTCGGTGTGCGGGTCGATCTTGCGACGGAGGTACGAGATGTAGCTCTCCACGATGCCGGCGTCGCCGTTGAAGTCGTACTCCCAGACGTGGTCGAGGATCTGCGCCTTCGACAGCACCCGGTTCGGGTTCAGCATGAGGTAGCGCAGCAGCTTGAACTCGGTCGGGCTGAGCTCGATCGACTCCTTGCCGACCTGGACGTCGTGCGTGTCCTGGTCCATCGACAGCTCGCCTGCCCGGATGATCGATTCCTCGTCGGCCTGCATCGTGCGGCGCAGGATCGCCTGAGCGCGGGCGACGATCTCGTCGAGGCTGAACGGTTTGGTGACATAGTCGTCACCGCCGGCGTTGAGCCCCTCGATCTTGTCCTCCGTGCCGTCCTTGGCCGTCAGGAAGAGGATCGGGGCCGTGAAGCCGGCGCCGCGCAGGCGCTTGGTGACGCTGAAGCCGTTCATGTCCGGCAGCATCACGTCGAGGATGATGAGGTCGGGCTCCTCTTCGAGGACGGCGGAGATGGTGGCGGCGCCGTTGGCCACCGTCTTCACCTGGAATCCGGCGAAGCTGAGACCCGTGGAGAGCAGGTCGCGGATGTTCGGTTCGTCATCGACGACCAGGATGCGGGCAGCTGTCATGTCCCCATTATGGTGACTTCGCACATGCAGATGCTGATTATCTGCCGGAGCGGCGAGGTCGGGGGTGTCAGGCGGCGATCGCGTCGGCGTCCATGATCGTGTAGCTGTACCCCTGTTCGGCGAGGAATCGCTGTCGATTCTGTGCGTAGTCCTGGTCGATCGTGTCGCGCGCCACGAGCGTGTAGAAGCTGGCGGTGTGACCCGACTGCTTGGGCCGCAGCAGCCGCCCGAGCCGCTGGGCTTCCTCCTGCCGCGAGCCGAACGAACCCGACACCTGGATCGCGACCGAGGCCTCAGGGAGGTCGATCGAGAAGTTCGCGACTTTCGAGACGACGAGAAGCTGGATTTCGCCGACGCGGAACTGCCGGTAGAGCTCCTCGCGCTCGTCGACCGGCGTCGCACCCGTGATCTGCGGCGCGTCCAGCGCCTCCGAGAGGGTGTCGAGCTGGTCGAGGTACTGGCCGATCACGAGGATCCGCTCGTCCGGATGCTTCGCGATGAGCTCCTTGACCGCGTCGATCTTCGCTGGGGCCGATGCCGCCAGGCGGTACCGCTCGTCGTCGGTCGCCGCCGCGTACTCGAGCCGATCGCTCGGCGGTAGGTCGACGCGCACCTCGTAGCAGGCGGCGGGGGAGATGAAGCCCTGCGCCTCGATCTGCTTCCATGGGGCGTCGAAGCGCTTGGGCCCGATGAGGCTGAAGACGTCGCCCTCGCGCCCGTCCTCGCGCACCAGCGTGGCTGTCAGGCCGATGCGTCGACGGGCCTGCAGGTCGGCCGTGAGCTTGAACACGGGGGCGGGGAGCAGATGCACCTCGTCGTAGACGATGAGTCCCCAGTCGAGGGCGTCGAGCAGTGCGAGGTGCGCGTACTCGCCCTTCCGCTTCGCGGTGAGGATCTGATAGGTGGCGATCGTGACCGGCCGGACCTCCTTGGCCTGGCCCGAGTACTCGCCGATCTCCTCCGGAGTGAGCGAGGTGCGTTTGAGCAGCTCGTCTCGCCACTGCCTCGCCGACACGGTGTTGGTCACGAGGATCAGGGTGGTGGTCTTTGTCGCCGCCATCGCACCTGCTCCGACGATCGTCTTTCCCGCGCCGCAGGGAAGCACCACGACGCCGGAGCCGTCCTTCGAGAACGCGTCGACGGCATCCTGCTGGTACGGCCGGATCTGCCAGCCGTCCTCGTCGAGGTCGATCTCGTGCGGGGTGCCCGGGGTGTACCCGGCGAGGTCTTCGGCGGGCCAGCCGATCTTCAGCAGCTCCTGCTTGATCTGGCCGCGCGCCCAGGCGTCGACCGCGTAGACGTCGGGGGCCGGGTGTCCGATCAGCAGCGGCTGGATGCGCTTGTTGTTCGCGACCTGCGTGAGCACGGCCGGGTCGCTGGAGCGCAGGATCAGGGTGCCCTCGTCGTCGCGCTCGATCACGAGGCGCCCGTAGCGGTTCACCGTCTCGCGCAGGTCGACGGACACCGAGGGCGGCACCGGGAACCTCGACCAGCGCTCGAGGGTATCCAGCATGTCCTCAGCGGTGTGTCCCGCGGCTCGGGCGTTCCACAGGCCGAGGCGGGTGATCCGATAGGTGTGGATGTGCTCGGGGGCGCGTTCGAGTTCGGCGAAGATCGCGAGCTCGTGGCGGGCGCTCTCGGCATCCGCGTGGGCGACCTCGAGCAGGACTGTGCGATCGCTCTGGACGATCAGAGGGCCATCAGACATAGCTGTCCAGTTTACTGCGCGACGATGGTGGCGGATCGGATGCTGGACACGGGAAGCGTCCGCTCCACGTCGGCGGCCCGGTCCCTGCCGCGCAGACGTCCTCCGCCGAGTCCTGTGGCCTCCATGATCAGCTCTCTGGTCGATCCGTCCGGCATCCCGACGACGACCTTGAGTACGGCGTGCGCTCGTACGGCCGCATCGAGTTCTCTGTCGAGCCATGCGGCATCCGCGTCTGGGCCCTGATGCGCTCGTAGGGCCCCGATCAGCGCCGAGTAGTCGGGGAACGGTGTGGCCGAGGGGGCCAGCGGATGCCGGTCGCTTGCGATGGCTTGTCCGTTCTCGTCGACCAGCGTCGCCGGGTAGCGTGCATCGGTGAGCGCCCAGTAGACCGTGTCGCGCCCCACGCGCGAGGTGATCGACCCGACGTGCTTCGTGAGCCCCAGGGGCCGTAGCGCCTGATCGACGGCGATCGCCTCGATGAGGTTTTGATCGACGCTGTCGATGCGCGTCCGGCCCGTCTCCAGATCCGTCGACACCCGTACCAGTCCGTGACGTTGCGCGGTCTGGGCGACCAGATAGTGCAACGGCTGAGGGATGCCTGTCAGAGTGATCCCGCTGAGGAAGTCGAGGATCGATTTCTCCGTCTCGCCGGCGACGACGCCGCGGGCGATCGACTCGCCGGTGAACCGGTAGGACGAAGCCTGAGCTGCGGATTCGCGATCGGCGATCGTGCGCAGTCGCACGTCGAGAGCGGGGGCGAGGGGCCCGGGGGAGATCGCCGTGAGGTCGTTCTGGAGGAAGATCCGGTCGACCTCCGCAGGCAGAAGCGCGGTGAGTTCGCGGGCGTCGGGCTCGGCCCCCGCTCGCATCGGCGCCGACCAGGCGGGCTCTGATCCGTCGTCCGCGATGACGGCGAGCAGCCGGGCGCGTTCGCGCAACGCGGCGCTGCGCTCGGGCCAGGCCGGGTCCCAGGGATAGGCCGAGGGCCACGCGGATGGTGCGGTCCAGCCGCCGGAGGGCGAGCGGATGCCGCGCGGCATCGAGTCGTGGAAGCCTCCGACGAGCGCGCTCCAGCGTTCCGCCACCGAGAAACGCAGCCACTGCTCTGCGGCGGCGGTCGTGCCCATGCGCTTTCCGTCGGCGGCGGCGAGGCCTGCGTCGACCGCCAGTTGGACGAGGGAGTCGACGGACTCCGCCGGGATGCCGTTCTCGGCCAGCTGCTTCTTCTCTCCGGCGCTCACGGTGCCCCCGGAGAGAAGTGTCAACGGCTTGTCGCGCGCGTGCAGCAGCAGGTCGGCGACGGCAGCCACCGTGGTGAGGGCGCGCTCGGCGGCGTGCGCCGCGGCGTCCTCCGTCGAGGCGCGGGGGATGCTGTCCTGCGGTGGTTGCGGAACCGGGCGGTCGCGCACTGCGGCCGTCACGGGCGGAAAGGGCGCTCCGTCGGTCTGCAGCAGACCGAGCGCGATGAGCGCGGTTCGCTGCCGTCCGGCATCCGCTCCGGAGGCGGCCGCGAAGAGCGCCGAGGCCTCTGCGGATGTGAGCGTCGGCAGTACGCGGTTCAGGGCCGAGGGCTCCAGAAGCGCTTCTGCAGCGTCGAAGAAGTCCTGCCAGCCGACGTCCGGGCGAATCCCGCGGGCTCGGAGGAGGGCGATCAGCTCGTCATCGCTCGCCGCGGCCAGCCATTCGGCCAGCGGTCGGGCGTGCGTGCTCATGTGTGATTCCTCAGGATCGCGATGCCGCGCGACCCTTCCGTACGAAGCTCATGATGAGCAGCGTGACGATCAGCACGAAGGCGAGCGGAGGACCCCAGTACAGGATGCTCGCGATGAACGGCCAGGCGCCTTCCGCGAAGGCGGCTTCGTCCATGCCGTTCGCGGTGCCGATCATGATCGAGACGAATCCGAGGATCGAGGCGGCGATGAGGCCGAGCGCAGTGAACGCGAGGATGCGGTCCACCCTGCGGATCTCGGGCTCTGAAGTCGGCGTGCTCATCCTTCTCAGCCTAGTGCGTCGGCGACCGCTAGGCTTGAGGAGGGCGCTCCGTTCGAGCGCGCCATATCTCCACACCGACTCAGCGAGGTTTCTCCCATGCCCACCGGCAAGGTCAGGTTCTACGACGAAGACAAGGGTTTCGGCTTCATCGCCACCGATGACGGTCAGGACGTCTTCCTGCACGCATCAGCCATGCCTGCGGGTACGGCGGTGAAGGCGGGCGCTCGCGTGGAGTTCGGTGTGGCAGACGGCAAGCGGGGCCTGCAGGCGCTGTCGGTGCGGGTCCTCGAGGCCCCGCCGAGTCTCGCCAAGGCGAAGCGCAAGCCGGCCGACGACATGGCGATCATCGTCGAGGATCTCGTGAAGCTGCTAGACGGAATGGGCGCAGATCTGCGCCGCGGCCGGTACCCCTCCTCCAGCCACAGCCGCAAGATCGCGGCCGTCCTGCGCAAGGTCGCCGATGACCTCGACGCCTGACGCCGACCAGCGTCTCCTCGATGCTCATGATCTCGCGCTGAATGCGCTGCGTGAGATCACGCCGGCCTCGTCCATCGGCCCTGCCGCGGGCTACCTGCTCGAAGACGACGGCTCGGTGTCGCTGCGCTTCGCGAACCGCCTGCCCGGGTACCCGGGGTGGTACTGGACCGTCACGGTCGCCCGCGTCGACGACGAGGAGCCGACCGTGCTCGAGGTCGAACTGCTCCCGGGTGACGGGGCGCTGCTGGCGCCCGAGTGGGTGCCATGGGCCGAGCGGCTCGCCGAGTACCGCGCCCATCAGGTGGAGCTTGCCGAGCAGGCCGCAGCTGCCGCCGCCGACGAGCTCGACGATCTCGTCGCGGCTGAGGCGGAGGGTCTCGACGACGATGACCTCGACGACGACGACGATGATGATGACATCGACGACGACCTGCTCGACGGTGACGAGCCGCGCGCTCTGCACGCGGGTGATCTCGACGGCGTGGACATCGATGAGCTCGACGATTCGGCCGTAATGGACGATGACGAGTCGGATGACGATGAAGGCTTCGACGACGACGAGTCTGATGATGACGAGTCTGATGACGACGATGACGATTCCGACGATGACGACGAGTCGGACGATGACGAGTCGGACGCTGCCGCGAGGGACTCCGACGACGAGGAGTGACCTCCCGTCAGCCACCTGACAGCAGGCAGCCGCGCCCGCGGGTGCGGGAGGGGCGCGCCTCGGAGCACCCGCTCTCCGGATGCGGGCTCCGGTGCGTGAATCAGCCGCGCTGATCGTTCGGCACGCGAAGAAGCGCTGACAGCGTGCCGTGGGGAACTCCACGGCACGCTCGCGTGTCAGGCGCCGGTGTTCTCCAGGACGTAGTCGAGAGAGCGGGTGAGCTGACGCACGTCGTCAGGTTCGATGGAGACGAACGTCGCCACCCGCAGCTGGTTGCGGCCGAGCTTTCGGTACGGTTCGGTGTCGACGATGCCGTTGGCGCGCAGAGTCTTCGCGACAGCAGCGGCATCCACGGTCTCATCGAAGTCGATCGTGACTACCACGGGGGAGCGGTGCGCGGCATCCGCCACGAACGGCGTCGCGACCGGGTTGGCCTCCGCCCAGTCGTACAGCACGCCGGAGGATTCCGCTGTGCGGGCCGCAGCCCACCCCAGCCCGCCGCCTGCGAGGATCCAGCGGAGCTGGCTGTCGAGCAGGTGCAGCGTCGTGAGGGCCGGGGTGTTCAGCGTCTGGTTCAGGCGGGAGTTGTCGACCGCGTTCTTCAGACTGAGGAACTCGGGGATGTAGCGGTCGGATGCCGCGATCCGCTCGATCCGCTCGATCGCCGCGGGGGACACAGCGGCGAACCACAGGCCGCCGTCGGATCCGAGGTTCTTCTGCGGTGCGAAGTAGTAGACGTCCGCCTGCGCGGCATCGAAGTCGATGCCGCCCGCCGCGCTCGTCGCGTCGATGACGGTGAGCGCACCTGCCGCCGCGATGCGCTCGATCGGGGCGGACACGCCGGTTGAGGTCTCGTTGTGCGGCCATGCGTACACGTCGACGCCGTCGACGATCTCGGCCGCGACGCGCGATCCGGGCTCGGCCTTGCGGACGTCGGGGGCCTGCAGCCAGGGCGCCGCGGCAGCCGACGCGAACTTGCCGCCGAACTCGCCGAAGACGAGGTTCTGGCTGCGCTTCTCGATGAGGCCGAAGGCCGCAGCATCCCAGAACGCCGTGGAGCCGCCATTGCCCGTGATGATCTCGTAGCCGTCGGGAAGGCGGAAGAGGGTCGCGAGCTGCTCGCGAACGCTCCCGACCAGGTTCTTCACCGGCGCCTGGCGATGCGAGGTGCCGAGCACGCTCGCGCCCGCGGCGAGGAGCGCATCGAGCTGCTCCGGCCGCACCTTCGAGGGGCCGCATCCGAAGCGGCCGTCTGCGGGCAGGAGGTCACGGGGAATCTCGATCGCCATGGGTCGATTCTAGGGTGCGCGGCCGGCGGGGTTTCGCCGCGTGACGCGCCGATGTCCCTGCAGGAATGTAGGCTTGCCTAAGAAGACCCGGAGGGCCAGATGACCGACTTGATCGACACCACGGAGATGTACCTCCGCACCATCCTCGAACTCGAGGAGGAGAACATCGTGCCGCTGCGGGCGCGCATCTCCGAGCGTCTCGGGCACTCGGGTCCGACGGTGTCCCAGACCGTGGGCCGCATGGAGCGCGACGGACTCGTCGTCGTGTCCGAAGACCGCACGCTGGAGCTCACCGACGCAGGGCGGCGCAAGGCCGTCGACGTCATGCGCAAGCATCGTCTCGCCGAGCGCCTGCTCTCCGACGTGATCGGGCTCGACTGGGCATACGTCCACGAAGAGGCCTGCCGCTGGGAGCACGTGATGAGCGAGCAGGTCGAGCGGCGGCTGGTGGAACTCCTCGGTCATCCGACCGAGTCGCCCTATGGCAACCCCATCCCCGGTCTCGACCAGCTCGGGGACCTGCCCGCACGCACGTTCGACGAGGGCGTCATCGGTCTCGTGCAGAAGCTGACTGCGGCGGGCGAACCCATCGAGGGCACAGTGCGCCGTCTCGCCGAGCCTGCGCAGGTCGATCCGGAACTGCTCGAGCAGCTGCGCGATGCGGGCGTCATGCCCGGAGCGAAGGGCGACTACCGCTTCAACGAGGGGTACGTCCTCATCCAGATGGAAGGCAAGGAAGAAGGGCTCGAGCTTCCCGTCGAACTGGCCTCGCACATCTTCCTCGTCGGAGAACCCGCCTGACCTTCGACCCCTCCGCGAACCTGCTCCCCGGCGATTAACAGCTTTGCAGGGTGACACGATCGTTATCTTCCGGTAACCTCGGACAGGTCGCCAGCGAAGAAGCCCGCTGGCGGTTACCCGCGATGGTCGCCTTTCAGGCTCGTCGTCTTCGCGGTGAAAACGCACAAAGTACCCCGAGCTACATTCGTGCCACGAGAAGCAGAGTGCCGACGAGCCAGCGCTACCCGAGCGTGCAGGCCCTGGAGGACATGATTTTGGCCGCAGACATCGAATCGCCCGCGAACACAACCGAAGACCGCTCAGTCGCCCGTCGTACGGGCGCTCGCACACCGGCCCGCAGCGTCATGAAGCCGCTCCGTTCCGTCGCGATCTTCGGCGCAGTGGGCGCTCTCGTCGCCGCCATCGCCCTTCCCGCGTACGCCCAGTCGAAGCCGGCCGAAGAGGCGACGACCCTTCAGCAACTCGCCGCCGTCGACGCCCAGTCCCTCATCGTGGCGTCCGAGGCGACGGCCGCCCCCCTCGTGCACGGGGCCTTCACGGCCACGACGCCTGAAGAGATCGAGAAGAAGAAGGCGGAAGAGGCCGCCGCAGCGCGCGCGGCTGCCGCGGCGTCCACCGCGTCCGCGTCCACTGGTTTCGACGTCAGCAAATACGCCCTGGTGTCGCCCGGCTCCGGCGAGGTGCGCTACCCGCTGCCGCAGGGATCGTACAACGTGAGCCGCACCCTCGGCAGCGGTCACAACGGCGCCGACATGGTGTGCCCCGCTCTCACCCCGATCTACGCCGCCGCCGCCGGTGTGGTCCGCGTCTCCTCCGAGAGCTATTACGGATACGGTGTGGGCGTCGTGATCGACAGCGTGGTGGGTGGACAGCGCGTCTCGACCACCTACGGCCACATGACCTATGGCACGCGTCAGGTCGAGGTCGGCCAGACCGTCGAGGCGGGCCAGCTCATCGGGCTCGTCGGCAGCACGGGCCACTCGACCGCTAACCACCTCCACTTCGAGGTCAAGATCAACGGCACGCTGGTCGAGCCGATCGGCTGGCTCGCCGCCAACGCCGGCTGATCCCCGGCATCCGTCGCGGACACGCCTCAGAGCGTTCACCCGGAGTTTCGCCCAGTCCACAGGGGAATGGGTTAGCCTGTTCCCGTTGTCGCACTGACGGGAGAGGCTGATGGAACAGATACCGAGCATCCGCACCATGGATGCCCTCGGTCGTCACGTCCTTCAGCATCGGCCGCAGGGACGCCACGGTGCTGCCGTGCGCGCAAGGCGCTGTCTCTAAGACGGCGCCTTTTTTCGTCCCTGCGATCGCTCTGCCGATTGCGCGGCCTCGTGTGAGTCGAGAGTGCCGGGAAGCCGTCCCGGCGGATCGAGAGGATGACGAATGCGCACACTGGTCCTGAACGCCGGATACGAACCGCTTGCGATCGTGTCTTTCAAGAGAGCCTTGGTCCTGGTCATGAACGACAAGGCCACGGTGATCGAGCGGGTCGATGACGATCCTGTCTGGGGGAGTCACGGCGTCTATGACAGGCCGGCGGTGATCATCCTCTCGCGGTACGTCCGGGTGCCGCTCAGCAGGCGGGTGCCGGTCACTCGACGCGGGGTGCTGCGTCGCGACAACCACCGGTGCGGCTACTGCGGCAAGGCGGCGTCGACGATCGATCACGTTCTGCCGCGGTCGCGCGGAGGGGCAGACTCCTGGGAGAACCTCGTCGCCTGCTGCCTGCGCTGCAACAACGTCAAGAGCAACCGCACTCCCCAGGAGATGCACTGGGAGCTGCGGTTCACGCCGCGTCCCCCGCACGGGACGTCGTGGACGGTGCGGGGGAGCGAGCGCAGCGATCCCCGGTGGGAGCCGTATCTCGCTCTCGCGGCGTGATCCAGTCGCTCAGCGCAGCGCGATGTCGAGGACCAGCTTCAGGACGATGCCGAGTGCACCGAGGACGATGCCGCCGATGGCCATGCCCGTGTAAGCGCCGTTGAACCCGCTGCCCGAGTTCTTCGCCGCAGCGTTCATGCGGATCGCCGTCACGCCCGTGCCGATGCCGACGATGCCGGCGATGTACGGCAGCAGGAAGATCGAGACGGCCCCGGCCACGAGCGAGATGATGCTCGAGGCCTTGGCCGAGTTCTTGGCTGCGGGCGGCGAGGACTGCGGGCCGGCGCCAGGGGCGCCGGGGTAGGCCGCTCCGGGATGCTGCGGTGGCTGGGCGGCGGGATACGAAGGCGTTTGCGCTGCCGGGTACTGCGGCGGCTGAGCCGCCGGCGGCTGGTACGCGGGCGGGGGCCCTTCCTGAGGCGCCGCTGCCGGTGGCACGACGGGCTCGCCGGCGGGCGGCGGAGCGTAGGGGTTGTGGTCTTCTGGCCTCGACGGATCTGTCATCGTCGTCCTCCTGGTCGTCGTCGAACGGCGGATGCCGCCGACGAACCCGAAGATACCGGATGCCGCCGCAGCAGCGGCCGCCGCCGCGGAACGTCGCCGGGATTCCTCTAAGCTTGTTGCAGGCCCTCGTAGCTCAGCAGGATAGAGCAGCCCTCTCCTAAAGGGCAGGTCGCAGGTTCGAATCCTGTCGAGGGCACGACGTCCGAAAGGGGTCGCCGGAGGCGGCCCCTTTCGGATGTCTAGTCTCCCTCGACAGAGGGGCCCCGTCGGCCGGAGGCTCGACGCGCCGCCCTCCCTCTCCACGTTCCCCGCCTACAGAACCCGCGGCGCGTCGAGTGGCCGATGGGGACGCGAGGGCACGACGTCCGTGCCCTCCACCGGACCCAGCCCCCAGCGGGGCACGACGTCCCATACGCCGCCGTGCGACCCCGGCTCCCCTCACGCCACCCCGACTCCCGCGACATGAGCCCCCGCCCGCATCACGGCCGCGAAGCTCGCCTCTAGCACCGATCGCGCACGGCCCGCGGCCCACCCGACCGCCGCCGCGCTGCGGTACTCCACCAGAGTGAGCGCGTCGCTTCCGGCACCGGAGCCGACGCTCGTCTGATGCAGGGAGAGCACCTCGAGGGCGATTCCGGCGGCTGCGAGAGCGGACACGAGGCTCTCGACGGGGCCGAGGTCGTCGGTCCGATGCGAGTGCTCGGCGTCGTCCACGCGCACGGTGACCTCCGTCTGCTCGTCGTCGATGCGGTAGTGCACGAGCTCCGGCCCTCGTGCCCCGAGCAGGTAGCTGCTCTCGAACAGCGCCCACAGCTCTGCGGCCGACAGCTCATCGCCGACGGCATCCGCGTGTTCCTGCACCCGGCGCGCGAAGTCGATCTGCAACCGCCGGGGCAACTCGACCCCGTACTCCGTCTCAAGCAGATAGGCGATGCCGCCCTTGCCCGATTGCGAGTTCACGCGGATGACCGCCTCGTAGCCGCGGCCGAGGTCTGCGGGATCGATCGGCAGGTACGGCACCCGCCAGGCCAGGTCGCGATCATCTGCGCCCTCGGCGGTCGCACGCGCCCGGTGCTCCGCGAACCCCTTGCGGATCGCGTCCTGGTGGGTGCCGCTGAAGGCCGTGTGCACGAGATCGCCGACGTACGGATGCCGCGGATGCACTTCGATGCCGTTGCAGTACTCGACGGTCCGCCGGATCTCGTCGATGTCGGAGAAGTCGATCTTGGGATCGACGCCCTGGGCGTGCAGGTTGAGCGCGAGAGTCGCGATGTCGACGTTGCCTGTGCGCTCGCCGTTGCCGAAGATGCAGCCCTCGACGCGCTGCGCTCCTGCCAGCACGGCCAACTCGGCGCACGCGATGCCGGTGCCGCGGTCGTTGTGCGGATGCACCGAGAGGATCACGCCGTCGCGTCGGGCGAGGTTGCGGTGCATGTACTCGATCTGGTCGGCGTAGACGTTGGGCGTGGCGATCTCGACGGTGGCGGGGAGGTTCAGGATGACGGGTCGTTCGGGTGTCGCATCCCACAGCGCGGTCATGGCGTCGCACAGGCCGAGGACGTAGTCGGGCTCCGTGAGGTTGAACACCTCGGGCGAGAACTCGAAGCGCACGTTCGGCCGGTCTCCGGCGAGCGCGAGCACGTCTTCTCCCGCCGCGAGGATCAGCTGCCTCAGCTCGTCTCTCGAGCGGCCGAGCACGACATCGCGCCACGTCGGCGCTGTCGCGGTGTAAACGTGGATGACCACGGGATTGCGGATGCCGTCGATCGAGGCGACCGTGCGTTCGATCAGATCGCGCCGCGCCGCGGTGAACACGACGATCGTGACGTCGTCGGGAGCGATGTCGCTCTCGGCGAGGAGCCGGACGAAGTCGAAGTCGGTCTGCGATGCGGAGGGATATCCGACCTCGATCTCCTTGTACCCCATGGCGACCATGAGTTCGAAGAAGCGCCTCTTCCTGGCGGGATCCATGGGCTCGGCGAGAGCCTGGTTGCCGTCGCGGAGATCCACGGGCACCCACAGCGGCGCCTGGGTGAGCCGGCGTGTCGGCCAGATCCGGTCTGTCAGCGGAAGCGGGACCCGGTCGTGGGCGGAGAGGTAGCGGTGCGAGGGCATCTGGGAGCCGCGCTGGCGGTTCCAGCTCGGGGCGTCGGAGGGCACGGGGCCGCTTGGCGTCGACAGGGTAGGGAAGGGGCGGGAGCTCATGGGTGAAGACGGTATCAACTCCTCAGACAAGTTGACAAGTTATACTCGAGGACATGCCACAGATCCACCGCACTCCGCTCGCCGATCAGGCCGCCGATCTGCTTCTCGGTCGCATTCGCGCCGGCGAATGGCAGCTCGGCCAGAAGCTGCCGGGAGAGACGACCCTCGCTCCGCAGCTCGGAGTCGGCCGGTCGACGGTGCGCGAGGCGATCCGGCAGCTCGCCGGCCGTGGGGTGCTCGCCAGTCGCCAGGGCGCCGGTGTCTTCGTGACTGCTCTCGATGCGCCCGAGGACTGGGACGCGGTGCTCCGCCGCGCCGACATCGTCAGCGTGATCGAGGCCCGGATCGCGATC
Source organism: Microbacterium sp. ZW T6_19 (assembly GCF_044987465.1). NCBI lineage: Bacteria > Bacillati > Actinomycetota > Actinomycetes > Micrococcales > Microbacteriaceae > Microbacterium > Microbacterium sp. ZW T6_19. Next base: position 137,300 of record NZ_JBJDRH010000004.1, read on the forward strand.
GAGTCCGAGGCGGCCGCTCTCGCCGCGACCCGCCGTACCGCCGCCGACGTCCGAGCGATCCGTCGTGCGCTGGAGCACCGCGCCGCCGCCGTCGCCTCGATCGAGGAGCACGTCGACGCCGACACCGCGTTCCATCGGGCGATCATCGCGGCAGCGCACAATCCGATCCTGCTCGACCTCTTCGATGGCCTGACACCTCGGTTGAGGCAGACCATGATCGAGATGCTCCGGATCCGCGTGGACTTCGGGGGCGCGGAGGACCATCACCGGCACGTGCGGCTCGCCGACACGGTGATCGCGCGCGACGCGGATGCTGCGCGAGCGGAGAGCCGTGACCATCTGCTCGAGCTCAAGGACGCACTGGCATGAGCGACGACGTGCTGCGGCTCGACGGTGTCTCGTTCCGTCGAAACGGCAGAGAGATCCTCCACGGCATCGATCTGCAGGTCGGGGCGGGAGAGCACTGGGCGCTTCTCGGCCCGAACGGCGCAGGCAAGAGCACCATCCTGGGCTTCTGCGGCGCGCAGAGTCATCCCACCTCCGGCACGGTCGACGTGCTGGGCAGGAGACTGGGGCGCGTCGACCTCCAGGAGCTGCGCCGGCACATCGGGCATGTGAACCCCAGGCATCCGATCCGCTCCGATCTCACGGCCTTCGACGTCGTCCTCACCGGGTTCACCGGCACGATCGAGCGGATGATGCGCTGGGAGCCTACGGATCCCCAGCGCCGTCGTGCCGCGGAACTCGTGGCTCTGGTCGGCCTCGGCGACCGCGGCGATGCGCACTGGCCCACCATGTCGCAGGGCGAGCGCGGTCGCTCGCTCATCGCGCGTGCGCTCGCCGCCTCTCCGGCCCTCCTCCTGCTCGACGAGCCCACGACCGGCCTGGACGTCGCCGCGCGCGAGCAGCTGCTCGAGACGATCGACGACCTCTCCCGGAGCGAACCAGAGGTCGCCTCGGTGCTCGTGACGCATCACCTCGAAGAACTCCCCGAGAGCACGACCCACGCGATGGTGATCTCAGACGGACGCGTGCTCGCTGCGGGCGCCGTCGCGGACGTCGTGACCTCGGAGACCATCAGCGCGGCGTTCCGGCATCCGATCGACGTCGCGCACGACGGCGGACGCTGGAGCGCGCGAGCACGACGGAGGCTCGCCGTCTGAGTTCACTCGTCGCCTGAGCGCCACAGCCTCGACGGCCACCAGATGCGCCGGCCGATGTCGTGGGCGAGTGCCGGCACGAGGAGCGAGCGGACGACGAAGGTGTCGAGCAGCACGCCGAATGCCACGATGAACGCGAGCTGCACCAGGAACAGGATCGGGATCACCGACAACGCCGCGAAGGTCGCCGCCAGGACGAGACCGGCCGAGGTGATCACGCCGCCCGTGATCGAGAGGCCGCGCAGGATGCCGTCGCGGGTGCCGTGCCGCTGCGACTCCTCGCGGACTCTCGTCATCAGGAAGATGTTGTAGTCGATCCCGAGCGCCACGAGGAACACGAATCCATAGAGCGGTACCGCGGGGTCCGCGCCGGGGAAGCGGAAGACGCCGTCGAAGACGAGCGCCGAGACCCCGAGCGCGGTGCCGAACGACAGCACCGTGGTGAGGATGAGCAGGACCGGCGCGAGCAGTGAGCGCAGCAGCAGCATCAGGATCACCATGATCACGCCCAGGATCACCGGGATGATCAGGTTGCGGTCGTGGATCGAGGCGTCGTTCGTGTCGATCGACGTCGCCGTCACGCCGCCGACGAGGGCGCCGAGCGGGCCGAGTTCGGATCGGAGCTCGCGGACGGCGGATGCCGCGGCATCCGAATCGGCGGCGTCCGTCAGCGTCGCCTGCAGCAGGACGTCTCCGCGGACGACAGTGGGCTCCGGCGAGGGCGCGCCCGGTGCGCCTGCGGCGCCGATGCCGTCCGCGCTGACGGGCGCCGAGCCGCTCGGCGAATCGGCCGCCGCGACAGTCACTCCGTCCACATGGTCGGAGGCGAGCAGGACTTCGGCGGCATCCTGAAGACGGGCCTCGTCGATGACGACGTACACCGGGCTGCCCGAGCCGCCCGGAAAATGCTCCCCGAGGGCGGATTGGCCGTCGCGCGCCTCGGATGAACCGAGGACGAGGTCCGATTGGGGCACACCCGTGGCGCTCAGCTGGGTGAGGCCCGCGGCGCCGATCAGGAGCAGTGCGGTCGTGCCTATCCAGATCGCGCGAGGACGCCGAGCGATCAGGCCGGAGAGCCGGGCCCAGATCCCCGTGGCGGGCCTGCCGTCCTCCGCCGCGACGGCATCGGGGTCGAAAGCAGGTCGACGTGGCCAGAACACGGCACGGCCGAACAGCATCAGCAGTGCGGGGAGCAGCGTGAGGGCAGCGAGCATGGCGAACAGGATGCCGATCGCGGCGACGGGGCCGAGGGTGCTGTTCGACTTGAGGTCGCTCAGCAGCAGGCAGAGAAGGCCGGCGATCACGGTGCCGCCGGACGCGACGATGGGCTCGAATGCGCCCTTCCAAGCGGCAGCGAGGGCCGCGCCCTTGTCCTGTGTCGAGCGCAGCTCTTCGCGGAAGCGCGAGACGAGCAGCAGCGCGTAGTCGGTCGCAGCCCCGATCACGAGGATGAACAGGATGCCCTGAGTCTGGCCGCTGAGCAGCAGTATCCCGGCCTTCGCGAGCCACCAGACGGCGAGGAGAGCGACGCAGAGCGCGAACAGGCTCGTCGAGAGCACGACCACCGGCAGCAGCAGCGAGCGATAGACGAGTACCAGGATCACGAGCACCGCGAGCAGCGCGACGCCGAGCAGGAGACCGTCGATGCCGGCGAAGCCGGCGACGAGATCTGCGGAGAACCCCGCGGGGCCTGTGATGTACACGGCGACGCCGTCGGGAGCGGCGGAGCGGAGGTGGGCGGCCAGCGCCTCCACGGTGCCTGCGAGATCCGCATCGCTGCGAATCGGGATGAACGCCTGGGCCGCCTGGGAGTCGTCGCTCACGATCGCGGGAGAGACGTCGTCGTCGACCCCCTCGACGTTCGTGGCACTCGCCACCGCTTCGCTCAGCGCCTTCGTGTCGGCCTCGGACAGCTTCTCGTCGGTGACGAAGACGGCGACCGCCGGTATCGAGTCGCTGTCTGTGAACTCACCCAGGAGCTTCTGCACCTGCGTCGCATCTGCTGACTCGGGCAGATAGGCGGTGCGGTCGTTCGACGAGACCTCGTCGACCTTTCCGAACAGCGGTCCGCCGAGGCCGGCTCCTGCCAACCAGGCCAGGATCAGCGCAGCCGGAAGGAGAGCCCGCGTCCACGAGCGCCGTCGCGACGTGCGGTCTCGCCTGGTTCCGGTGGACTGGATCATACGAATCTCCCGCCGTATCAATTAGCTAGCCTGGCAAGTAAAGAACCTAGCATGAAACCAATCGAGGTCTATCATCGATTCATGCACTCCGATGAACCTCGCGACCGAGTCGCCTCGATGGGGGCGGCGGTCTACGACGTCGACGCGAGCGACCCGCGCGGCGAGCTGGTCGACCGGTCGGACATGCGTCCGGACGATGTCGCGCAGGTGAGTGCGCTCATGCGCGCGCTCGGCAGGCTGCGAGACGCCGAGGACAAGCTCTCGGAGGCGTCTCTGCGCTACATGCAGCTGAACAGGACGGACATGCGCGCCCTGCATTTCCTGATCGTGTGCGAGAACCAGGGAACCGTCGCAACCCCGGGCGCGATCGCCGCGCATCTGGGCATCTCGACGGCGTCCACCACGAAGCTCCTCGATCGGCTGGCTCGCGGCGCCCATATCGTCCGGTCAGCGCATCCCTCGGATCGACGGGCGCTCGCGATCACGATCACGCCCGAGTCGCGCCGCGCGGCCATGGAGACGGTGGGGCGCCAGCATGCCAAGCGGTTCCATGCAGCGGCGCGCCTCTCTCCGGAGGAGCGCGACGTCGTCATCCGCTTCCTCGATGACATGGCGGGCGAGATCGCGCTCACCGACGAACCCTGGGCGGGGGCCGGCGAGCGCGACCGTTGAGTCAGTGCGCCGCGTTGTAGGCGTCGACGACGGGAGCGGGGATGCGCCCGCGCTCCGAGAGCGTGTATCCGTTGTCGTTCGCCCAGGCGCGGATCGCCGCCACCTCGGGATTGCGCGCCGCCCGCTTGCGCGGTGCCGCAGTGCGGGCGACGGAAGGGGTAGACCCCGCGCGTCGTCCGGCGGAGATGTAGGGCTCGAATGCGGCACGCAATTCTGCAGCGTGCTCGTCATTCAGATCGATCTCGTATGAAGCGCCGTTCAGCGAGAATCGAACGGTCTCGCCTTCACCTGCTTCGAGAACGCTGCCATCGATGTCGTCGACCAACTGGTGCACAATTCTTCTTGCCATGAATCCGACATTAGTCGGAATTCACTATTGCGCCAAGAATTCTATTTGTGTCCGGGGTCGATCAGCTTGAGCCCGACGATGCAGCCGACCAATCCCATCAGCAGAAGAATGCGCAGCCAGGAGATCTCACTGTCGCCCGTGATCATCGCCCAGACGATAGTGAGGGCTGCGCCGATTCCGACCCAGACGGCGTACGCGGTGCCGGTTGCGATATCGCGCATGGCGAATGCGAGGCCGAACATCGACGCGGCGAGGCCGACGAAGAAGATAACGCTCGGCCAGAGCTTGGTCAGGCCGTCGGATTTTCCGAGAGCCGTCGCCCAGACGGCCTCGAGGATTCCGGAGACGACGAGAACGATCCACGACATGATGGTCCTTTCGGACCAGTCTTTGCGCTCACCGGGTACTGGTCTGCCTCGTCCGGGGCCGGGGTTCGCCGACCGATGCCCATGGTAGCAATCGGCGCTGGGCAGGGACTGGGCGGATCAGGGCAGCAGACCGGCGCGCCGAGCCTTCGCCACGGCTGAATGGCGGGTCGACGCGTCGAGCTTCGACATCGCGGTACCGAGGTACGCCTTCACCGTTCCCTCTCGGAGCCCGAGCTGAGCCGCGATCTCGGCATTGGTCGCTCCGAGCGCCGCGCACGCGAGAACGTCGGTCTCGCGGGGAGAGAGATGAACGGTCGGGATGGGGCCTGTCGCGGTCGGATGCGCGTCACCGGCGAGCGCGACCAGACGCGCCTCCACTCCGGCGATGCGCGCACGCAGATCGGTGTCGTCGACCGCCGCCGCGATGCTGCGCAGTTCTGCGAAACTCTCCCGCAGCTCCTCGCGTTGCGGTGGGGCCACGGCATCAGCGGGTGGAGTGGTGGTGCGCAGTCGACGATCGACCTCGTCGCGGATACGGAGTTCGTCGGCCACGGCCTGAGCGATCTGCATCGCGGGAGCCGTCGTCACCCCGCCGACCGGGGTCTGTTCCCACGCGCCTGCGTACAGAACTCCGCGGGGTCGCCCTCCTACGACGATCGGCAGCGCCAGCAGCGTCCGCAGGCCTTCACCGAGCACGAAGCCGTCGTAGTCGTGCGTGATCTGCCGGGAGGAGCCGTAGTCGCTCGTCATCCGCGGGCGCTGCTCCATCATCGCCCGCCCACCGAGACCGCGCTCGGGCCGGACCCTGAGCCCGTCGAGGGCGCGCGTGCGGTTGCCGAAGATGCTCGTGACGCTCACGACACCGTCGTCGACAAGACCGCCGAAGGCCACCGGGAAGCGGGTGCGCTGAGCGAGCTCGCGCACCGCGCGGGCGACGAGTTCCGCCTCGGATTCCATCCCCTGCGGGCTGCTCACGACTACCTACTTCCGGGGGTGACGACATCGTGCCCCCATTTCGTAGCGTCGACCCTACCACTCGCGAGGTCGCTCGCGAGAGACGGAAGCACATGTGGCAAGGAGGCCCCATGAACGAACAGAATCCCTCAACGGACGCGGGATCGATCGACTACATCGCGGTCGAGGAATCCCCGCGTTTCCGCACTCTCAAACGCACACAACGATCATTCATCTTCCCGCTCGCGGCGTTCTTCCTCGTCTGGTATTTCGTATATGTGCTGCTCGCAGCATTCGCGCGCGACTTCATGGCGCAACGAGTGTGGGGAGATATCACCGTCGGGCTGCTCTTCGGACTGGGACAGTTCGTCACGACATTCGCCATCACCATGTGGTACGTGTCATTCGCGAACAGAAGACTGGATCCGATCGCCACCGAGATCCGTGAAGAACTCGAGAAGGCGCAGGCGCAATCATGATCGTCGTGCATGCCGCCGCACCGGTCGACCTCGAGATCAACCCGATCCTCAACATCTCGATCTTCGTCGCCTTCGTCGCGGTGACGCTGTTCATCGTGATCAGAGCCAGCCGCAACAACAAGACGGCCGCCGACTACTACGCCGCAGGCCGCTCTTTCACAGGTCCCCAGAACGGCTTCGCAATCGCGGGCGACTATCTGTCGGCCGCGTCCTTCCTCGGCATCTGCGGAGCCATCGCGATCAACGGGTACGACGGCTTCCTGTACTCGATCGGATTCCTCGTGGCCTGGCTGGTCGCGCTGCTGCTCGTGGCCGAATTGATGCGCAACACGGGCAAGTTCACCATGGCCGATGTGCTGTCGTTCCGGCTCAAGCAGCGCCCCGTGCGCATGGCGGCGGCGATCACGACTCTCGCGGTGTGCTTCTTCTATCTGCTGGCGCAGATGGCAGGAGCCGGCGGCCTCGTCTCGCTGCTGCTCGGCATCGACTGGCGGGTGGGGCAGTCGATCGTGATCGCGGTGGTCGGCATCCTCATGATCGTGTACGTGTTGATCGGCGGGATGAAGGGCACCACGTGGGTGCAGATCGTGAAAGCGATCCTGTTGATCGCGGGCGCCCTCGCGATGACGCTGTGGGTGCTGGCGATCAACGGCTTCAGCCTGAACGGCCTGCTCGAGTCCGCCGTCGCGAACTCCCCGAAGGGCGATGCGATCCTCGGACCGGGTCTGCAGTACGGCGCGAACCCGCTCGACTTCCTGTCACTGGGCATGGCGCTCGTCCTCGGCACGGCGGGCCTGCCGCACGTGCTGATGCGCTTCTACACGGTGCCGACTGCGAAGGAGGCGCGTCGATCGGTGGTCTGGGCGATCTGGCTCATCGGCGGCTTCTACCTGCTCACGCTCGTGCTCGGGTACGGGGCCGGTGCTCTGGTCGGAGCAGACGTCATCGCCGCCGCACCGGGCGGGCCGAACTCTGCCGCTCCGCTGCTGGCCCTGAAGCTCGGCGGGCCGATCCTGCTGGGCTTCATCTCGGCCGTCGCGTTCGCGACGATCCTCGCGGTGGTCGCAGGGCTGACGATCACGGCCGCCGCCTCGTTCGCGCACGACATCTACGCGAACGTGATCCAGAAGGGCCGCAGAGACGTGGAGGGCAACCCGGTGGCGGCTGATCCGAACGGCGAGGTGCGCGTCGCACGACGCACGGTGATCGTGATCGGCATCCTGGCGATCTTCGGCGGAATCGGGGCGCAAGGGCAGAACATCGCCTTCCTGGTGGCGCTGGCTTTCGCGGTCGCAGCCTCCGCCAACCTTCCCACGATCCTGTACTCGCTGTTCTGGCGCCGTTTCAACACCCGCGGTGCGGTATGGAGCATGTACGGCGGTCTCGGAGCCGCGATCATCCTCATCGTGCTGTCTCCGGTCTTCTCCGGATCGCCGACGGCGATGATCCCGGGCATCGACATCGCGGTCTGGCCGCTGAACAACCCGGGCATCGTGTCGATCCCTCTGGGCTTCCTGCTCGGCTGGCTGGGCACCATCACGAGTTCGGTTCAGGAATCCAGGCAGCTCGCGGCGGAGATGGAGGTTCGCTCGCTGACCGGATTCGGCGCCGAGAAGGCGGTGGAGCACTAAGGCGGACACGCGGAGCACGCGGACCCCGGCGGCCTACACGCCGGGGTCCGCGTCGTCTATCGGCGCTGCGCTTCGAGATCGAGCAGATACCTCTTGCGCTCCGGATGCGCGCCGTAGTGCCCCGGTGTGCCATCGGAGCGGATGACGCGGTGCACAGGAACGATGATCGAGAAGGGCGTGAGCCGGCAGGCCGTGCCCACCGCGCGCGCGGCTCCGGGGTGTCCGGTGAGCACGGCGACCTCGCCGTAGCTGAGGGTCTCGCCCCATTCGATCGTGCAGATCGATTGCAGCGCGGCCAACGCGAACCCGTCTGCCAGGCGCCAGTCGAGCCGGAGGTGCTCGTCGAACCGCACGCGCTCGCCATCGAAGTACGCGTCGAGCAGGTGGGCGAGTTCGTCTGCGGCGCCGGGGTCGGGCTCGGGCATCGCGCGCAGGCGCGAGGAGATGCCCTCGAGCAGCCATGGCACCGACGGGTCGGCGGTCTCTGACAGGTCGAAGCTCACGATCCCCTCGTCGGAGAAGACCGCGAGGGCGTCGCCGAACGGTGTCGGCGCGAAGTCGTAGCGGTAGGTCATGCCCCTATCCTGACGCGCGCCTCCTGCCCCTGGGGGCCGGCGCCCGAGATCGGGGGAAGACTCTTCCGGACAAGACATCCGTGCAGGACGAGTCGTTCGGACCGGCAGATGTCCCGCTCAGCACGGGGATTCCCGTGAAACCCGCCGGGGATACCGTCGCCCGCGGCGTGTCGCGCGTAGGGTGAGAGGGTGTGGCGACGTGATGGCAAGGCTGCGGAAGAAGCGGCGACGGACGCCTCAGTGACCCTCGGCGAGCTGAACGGGTCCGCTACCGGGATCGATGTCGCGCATGCGGCGGAGGCCGAGCGCACGCGGTTGAGAGCGGAGGCCGCGGATCTCGGCGGACCCTCGCCGCTCGTCGCCTTCCGCGACACCGCCTCCTCGGGGATCGACATCTCGAAGGCGCACCCCGGAAGCCTCCCGCAGTTCATCACCGGCAAGTCCACGCTGTTGTCGAACCTGTTCCGCGACGAAGTGGGGCTGCGCACCGCGCGTCTCGCAGCCGAGCGCATCACGGCGAAGAACACCGAGCTGCGCACCGTGCGGGGGATCGAAGCCGTGCACCTCGCCGTCGGCGTGGCCGGCTGGAAGATCGGCGGGGCGGACTTCGCCGCTCCTGTGCTGCTGCGACCGCTCGCGATCCGACGGCACCACTCGGACTTCGAGCTCAAACTCCAGGGTGCCTTCGAGGTGAACCCGGAGCTCGTGCGCATCGCGCGCGAGCATTTCGGAATCACGATCGATGCGGCAGCGCTCGCGGCTCTCGCTTATGACGGGGGCATCTTCAAGCCTCAGCCTGTGATCGACAGCCTGCGCGCGACCGCGCGCTCGATCGAGACCTTCTCCGTGCAGCCGCGACTGGTCGTATCGGTGTTCGCCGATGTCGGGGGAGCGATGTCGCGAGACACCCGCAACCTCGACAACGTCATGCTCAATGCGCTCGCGGGCCACGTCGGCGACCGCGAGCAGGTCACGGCTGCTCGCCCTGCGCCCCGCTACACCGGCCCGGACGATCGAGCCCCGGCATCCGACAACCTGCTGCTCGATGCGGATGCCGAACAGGAGGCCGTGCTGGCCCGGATCGCCGCCGGCCACTCGCTGACGGTGGCGACGCTTCCGGGCACAGGCGGCACGCAGACCGTCATCAACGCGCTCGGCGAGCTGGTGCGCGCCGGCCGGCGCGTGCTCGTGGTCTCGGCCAGGAGATCGACCCTCGACGGCGTCCGCCATCGTCTCTCCGGCATCGGCCTCGACAGCCTCGCCGTCTCGACCGCCGGCGTCCGCCGTGACCTGGTCCGCGCGATCGGACGCAACGAGAAGGCCACGGCTCCCAAGGTCAGCGACGTCGATGATGCGCTGGTGAGACTGCGCACCGTGCTCCGCGACTACCGCAAGGCGCTCACGAGCGACGTGCAGGGAACCGGTGCATCCGTGCTCGACGCGACGCGTCACCTCACCCGGCTGGCTTCGCTGCCGCAGCCCCCGTCGACCACCGCCCGGCTCAGCACCGACACGCTGCGCCGGCTCTCCGGCGACCGCTCAGCGGCATCCGAAGCCCTCGCGCACGCCGCACGGCTCGGCGAGTTCCGCTTCGGACCCGACGACTCCCCGTGGTACGGCGTCACCTTCAGCAGCACGGAGGCCGCCCGTTCGGCGCACGAGCTGGCGGGCCGCCTGCACTCCACGAGCGTTCCCGCCCTGCTCGAGCGGGGATATGCGCTGATCGCGCAGACGCATATGCGTCCGTTCGCGACGATCGATGAACTGGGCGAGTATCTGCGACTGCTGCAGGGCATCCGCGACTCGCTCGACCGGTTCAGCCCCACCGTGTTCGAGCGACCGCTCGGCGAGCTCATCCAGGCCCACGGCTCGCGCCGCGACGCACCGGGCATGTCGGGCGCGAACCGTCGCCGTCTGCGCAAGCTCGCGAAGGAGTACGTGCGCCCCGGCGTGCACGTGACCGAGATGCATGAGGCACTGCTGCGCATCCAGACCCAGCGCACCCAGTGGCAGCGCTGCGTCGACGCGGGTGTCGCGCCGGAGGTTCCGCTCGGGCTCGCCGAGGTGTACGCCTCATGGCAGCGCGTGCATGCGGAACTCGCCGAGCTCGATGCGGCGCTCGGCCGCCGCGAACCTCTCTCCTCCCTTCCCGTCGCGCGGCTCGTGCGCACGCTCGCCGGGCTCGCGGCGAAGTCAGACGTGTTCGACAATCTGGTCGAGCGCGCGCAGTTGCGCGACCGGCTCGAGGAACTCGGAATCGGCCCGCTTCTCGCCGAGCTCTCGGTGCGTCACGTGTCCGAGGCCCGCGTGGGCGACGAGCTCGAATTCGCGTGGTGGCAGTCGCTGCTCGAGCGCGCGCTGCAGGACGACCGCGCGCTGCTGGGCGCGAACACCGCGGTCGTCGACCGCCTGGAGCGCGACTTCCGCCTCGTCGATGAGGCGCACGCCGCGGCGGCGGGGCCCCTGCTGGCATGGCAGCTGGCGAACCAGTGGAAGATCGCGATCGTCGACGAGCCCCACGAGTCTCAGAACCTGCGCCGCGCCCTGAAGCAGGCGGGCACCACCACGGCGGAGATCGTCAGCGCGGCCCCCACTCTCGTGAATGCGCTCGCACCCGTGTGGATATCCTCGCCGTACCTGGTCCCCGAGATCCCCGATTCGGTCGAGTTCGATACCGTGCTGCTGGTCGATGCCGCGGCCATCAACCTTGCGGAGGCGACGCCGGCGATCCGTCGTGCTCGCCAGGTCGTCGCGTTCGGCGATCCGGTCACGCAGAAGCCCAAACCCTTCCACGTCGCCGTCGACCCCGGTCCGTCCTGGGAGGCCGAGGTGCCGTTCGACGAGGTATCCGTGTTCGAGCGCCTCTCCGAGCTCCTGCCTGTCATGACCCTCACGCGCAGCTATCGCGCCGGGGGAGAGGACCTCGTCGAGCTCATCAACGACGCCTTCTACGGCGGCGAGATCGTCTCGCTGCCCTGGGCGGGCTCCTATCTCGGACGCGGCAGCCTCACGGTGGACTACGTCGAGGGCGGCACGGGCGCACCCGACCCCGTCTCGGGCGCGGTGGAGAGCCCGGATGCCGAGGTCGCACGGGTGGTGACGCTGGTCGTCGAGCACGCCGTTCATCGACCGGACGAGTCGCTCATGGTCGTCACCGCGAGCGCCCGCCACGCCGAGCGCGTGCGCGCCGCCGTGACCTCCGCGTTCGCCGGGCGGTCCGACGTCGCCGACTTCGTGGGGCGCGACACCGCCGAGCCTTTCGCGGTGCTCACGCTCGAGGAGTCCGTGGCGGAGAGCCGTGATCGCGTCATCTTCTCGCTGGGCTTCGGCCTGACCAAGCACGGCCGCGTGCTCAGCGACTTCGGCGATCTGTCCACGCCGGACGGCGAGCGGCTGCTCACTGTAGGGATGACCCGGGCCCGCCGCTCGATGGTGATCGTCTCGTCGATCCGCCCGTCTGCGTTCGACGACGGGCGTCTGGAGTTCGGTGCGGCCACGCTGATGTCGATCCTCGGCGGCCTCGCGACACGCAGCCGGGAGGCGCGTCTCGAGGATCTCGCCGATCCGCTCACCCTGGCCCTCGCCCGGGAGCTGCGGCGACTGGGCGCCTCGGTCGACGTCGACTACCGCGGACTCCTGCCGCTCGTGGCTCAGCACAGGGGCAAGGCGGTGGTGATCGAGTCCGATCCCGAGTCCCGTGGCGAGTCGCTCCGCGAGACGCTGCGGCTCCGTCCGCACGTGTTGCGCCGGCTCGGCTGGCACTACGTGCGCGTGCACGCCTTCGATCTGTACAGCGATCCTGCGACTGCGGCCACCCGGATCGCCGAGGTGCTGGGGATCTCGGCGTCCGCCCCTCGTGCCGAGAACGACACCCAGCCGATCGACCCCATCGACGGCTGAGATGACCGAGAACGGCGAGCAGCGCATCGTGCGCGTCGCGGGCTCGCGCAGAGCCCGTCTGACGCCCGTGCCCGGTACCGACCCGGAACCTGAAACGGGTGAGAAGCCGGAGCGTCCCGCTCCGGCATCCGGAGGAAAAGGCCCCAACGACGACCGCTTGCGCCAGGACGTCCCGCCCCATTACTGACGCAGAACGCCCGCCGTCTCGATGAGAGGGCGGGCGTCCGGGAGTGCGGATCAGGCGCTGCGCTGCTGCTTCAGCAGATCGCGGATCTCGGCGAGGAGCTCGCCCTCGGTGGCCTCTGCGGCTTCCTCGGCGATCGGGTTCTTGGCGGCCTTGCGCGCCTTGTAGGCGTTCATGGGCATCACGAAGGCGAGGTAGACGACGACCGCGACGGCGAGGAAGCTGATGATCGCCGTGATGAGGTCGCCGAGCGGGAACGTCACCTTCTGGCCGTAGATGCCGGTGATGGTCGGGCCGAACTTGCCCGCGGCGTCGGCCTCGAAGAACAGGGCGACCAGCGGGTTGATGATGCTGGCGACCACCGCGTTGACGATCGCGGTGAACGCACCGCCGATGACCACGGCGACGGCGAGGTCGATGACGTTGCCTTTGAGAATGAACTCTTTGAATCCCTGGATCACAGAAACTCCCCCAAACAGATCGAGGACCTCAGGACGAGGCCGGAGCCGAGGCGGGCGCCTTTTTGGCTCCTGTCGACGATTCCGTCTTCGATGATGCCGAAGCATCCGTCGATCCGCCAGTCTTCGCCCGCGAGTCGGTCCGATAGAAGCCGGAGCCGTTGAAGGTCACACCGATCGATCCGTACTGCTTCCGCAGCGCTCCTCCGCACTCGGGGCAGACGGTGAGGGCGTCGTCGGCGAAGCTCTGGACAGCGTCGAACTGGTGGCCGCACGACGTGCAGGCATAGGCGTAGGTGGGCATAGGAGTCCTCGGGGGGTCAGTGTCGCGCAGGCGACAGGATCAGGGTCTGCGTCGGGGTCACGACGCCGGTCACCGGCTGGTCGTGCACCTCGCTGGGCAGAGAGTCGAGTACCTCGGAATCATAGATCACCGCGTAGACGGGAGGGCACTTCTCCATGGATCCGATGGTCTTGTCGAAGTAGCCGCGGCCCCACCCCATGCGCATTCCCGTGCGATCGACGGCCGCAGCGGGGATGATCATGAGGTCGACGTCGTTCACGGCCATCGGGCTGAGCACATCACCCGTAGGCTCGGGCAGTCCGTGCAAGCCCTCGGCGATCTCGCCGTCGTCGGTCGCGACGGCCCAGTCGAGGAGGCCGTCCGCCCGGGTGACGGGAAGCAGGACGCGGATGCCGCGTCGCACCGCACGGGTCACGAAGTCGCGTGTGCCCGGTTCGGTCGTCGTCGACAGGAAGCACGAGATCGATCGGGCGCCGAGAGAATCGACCAGGTCGTCCAGACGTGCGCCGATGGCGGCCGCGGCGGTCTCGCGTTGAGCGTCGCTCAGCAGCTGCCGGCGTTCGCGCAGCTCGGCGCGCAGCGCCCGTTTCGCGTGCTCGACGTCGTTCGACATGGTTCCGAGTCTACGGGGGAGCCGCGCACTAGGCTGAGTTCATGGGTGTGCACCGTATCAAGGCCGTGATTCCCGCCGCAGGTCTCGGCACGAGGTTTCTTCCTGCCACGAAGGCGATGCCCAAGGAGATGCTCCCTGTCGTCGACAAGCCCGCCATCCAGTACGTGGTCGAAGAGGCGGTGGATGCCGGCATCCACGACATCCTGGTGATCCTCGGCCGCAACAAGAACGCGATCTCGAACCACTTCGACGCGGTGCCCGAGCTCGAGGTGAAGCTCATGGAGAAGGGCGACACCGGTCGGCTCGAGCGGGTCGTCAAATCAAGTGATCTCGCCGACATCCACTTCGTCCGCCAGGGCGAGCCCAAGGGACTCGGCCACGCCGTGCTGCGGGCGAAGGCGCACGTCGGCGACGGCTCCTTCGCGGTGCTGCTCGGCGACGACCTGATCGACGAGCGCGATCCGCTGCTCACCGAGATGATCGAGGTGCACGAGCAGACCGGCGCTGCGGTGATCGCCCTCATGGAGGTCGATCCCTCCAGCATCCAGATGTACGGCGCCGCGGCCGTGCAGCCGATCGACGGATCGGACGCCGTGCGCGTGACCGGTCTTGTCGAAAAGCCCGCACCCGAAGACGCGCCATCCAACCTCGCCATCATCGGCCGATACCTGCTGCCGTCGGCGATCTTCGACGTGCTCGAGCAGACCGGCCCCGGCAAGGGCGGCGAGATCCAGTTGACCGACGCCCTGCAGGTGCTGGCCGCAGACGAGAACGGCCCCGGCGTGGTCGGCGTGATCTTCCGCGGGCGCCGCTACGACACCGGCGACCGCGTCGACTACATCAAGGCGATCGTGCAGCTGGCGGCCGACCGCGACGATCTCGGCCCTGAGCTGCGCCCCTGGCTGAAGGAGTTCGCGGAACGCCTCTAGGCGGACGCGGGCGTCGGAGTCGCGGCGATGGATCAGACGGGAATGAGACACGGGCCGATCGAGCTGCGGCTCGTGCGCACACGCGATGCGCGCGCCCTCCAGCACGAGCTTCTCGCGAATCGCTCCTGGTTGCAGCCGTGGGAGGCCACGGTTCCGTACGGCACGGTCTCGTTCGACATGAGGCTCAGCATCCGTCGCCTCCTGCAGCAGTACCGTGACGGCGTCGGCTACCCCTTCGTGATGGAGTACGACGGCGAGGTGGCCGGTCAGCTCAATGTGTGGGGCGTGGCGCGCGGATCCCTGTGCTCGGCGACGATCGGGTACTGGGTCAGTGAACGTTTCGCCGGCAAGGGGATCACCCCGACCGCCGTAGCCCTCGCGACCGACGCCTGCTTCGTGGAGTACGGCCTGCACCGCATGGAGATCTGCATCCGGCCCGAGAACGCGGCGAGTCTGCGCATCGTGCAGAAGCTCGGGTTCCGATACGAGGGTCTGCGGCGACGGTACATCCACATCGACGGCGACTGGCGCGATCACTACGCCTTCGCGCTGACCAAGGAGGAAGTCCCTCAGGGCGTGCTGGCGCGTTGGCTCGCGGGGCAGGTTCCGCCTGATGCGGCGACCGTGCCTCCGGCGGACCGGCTCGCGATCTAGACGCCGGGGATCAGGGCGTGGGCGATCGAGAAGATCGTCAGACCTGCCAGAGCTCCCACGATCGTGCCGTTCAGGCGGATGTACTGCAGGTCGCGTCCGACCATGAGCTCGATCTTCTCAGTGGTCTCGGCCGGGTCCCAGCGCTCCACCGTGTCGGTGATGATCGACGCGATGTCGTGGCGGTAGCGGTCGACCACGAAGACCGCGGCATCAGACACCCACGTGTCGACGCGATGCTGCAGTGCGGAATCCGTCGTGAGCCGCTCGCCGACCTCCTGCAGAGCCTGGGCGATGCGCCTGCGCAGACCGCTGTCGCGGTCGGCGAGAGCGGCGAGCAGTCCGTTCTTCGCCGTGTTCCACGCTTCGGCGGCGAGGGCGCCGACACGAGGGCTGTCGAACAGCGTGGACTTGGCATTCTCGAGCTTCGCCCGTGTGGCTGGGTCGTGCTGCAGATTGTCGGCCAGGCGTGCGAGGTAGCCGTCGATCGCAAGGCGTGCAGGGTGCTGCGGGTCGCCCTGCACAGCGTGGATGAAGCGCACGGCCTCGTTGTAGGCGGTGTCGTCGACGAATCGGTGGGCGAGCTTGGGCACCCATGACGGCAGGCGACGGGAGATGAGGCCGTTGAACGCCACGGCGTTGGCATCCAACCAGGTCGCGATGCTGTCGACGGCGAGATCGACGGCGCCGTGGTGGGCGTCGGCCTGCACGATCCGCTCGAGCCAGACACCCGCAGGAGTGCCCCACTCGGGGTCGACGAGGTGCTCGCGTGCGAGGTCGGTGATGAGGTCGCGCACATCGTCGTCGCTCAGAGCGTTGAGAATCGCGGTCGCGATCGCGGCTCCTTCGTTTCCGACTCGCTCGGCATGAACGGGCTGCGCCAGCCACTCGCCGGCACGCTGGGCGATCGGCGTGCTCGAGAGCTTCGTGCGCACGACCGACGCCTCGAGGAAGTTGGTCTCCACGAACTCGCCGAGCGTGCGGCCGATCTCGTCCTTGCGCGTCGGAATGATCGCGGTGTGCGGGATCGGGATGCCGAGCGGATGCCGGAACAGCGCCGTGACCGCGAACCAGTCGGCCAGAGCGCCGACCATGCCGCCCTCGGCCGCAGCGCGGACGTAGGCCAGCCATTCGACGCGCTGCTGCAGGGCGAACGCGATCACGAAGGCGAGGGCCATGAAGATCAGTGCGCCGAGGGCCACGGCCTTCATGCGCTGCAGGGCGCGTCGGCGCTCCTGATCGGCGGGGGAGAGCAGCGTCGTCGGCGTTCGCGGCATGGGGACATCCTTTCATGCGCAGGACTACGCTCGATCTCGTGATCGAAGACATCAAGAAGCGCGCCCTGCACCGCACCAGCATCCTCGAAGGTCAGATGCGCGGTGTCGCGCGGATGATCGAGAACGAGGAGTACTGCATGGACATCATCACGCAGTCCCGCGCGATCCAGCGTTCGCTGGAGTCACTGAACCGCCTGCTGCTCGAGAATCACCTGCGCACGCATGTCACGCACATGTTCGAAGAGGGCGGCGACGAGCGCGACAAGGCCGTCGTCGAACTGCTCAAGGCATTCGACTTCGACTCGAAGTAGCCGCGCTCCCCGCCCCGCCTACTTCGTGCCGTCGAAGACCTCGTCCTCCATCGCGTCGTAGCCCTCGACCTGCGGATCTCCGTGCGTGCCACCGGAGAGCGCGTACTCCTCTTCCGGAGAGAGCACCAGACGGTGCCGGAAGAACAGCCCGAACCCGACCAGGATCACCGCGTAGACGATCGCGATCGCGATGATCGCCGGGCCGAACGTCGGATTCAGCAGGAAGCCGAGGAAGATGAGGGCGGCGATCACCAGCGCGACGGCCGCGCCGGGGATGCCCCACGGGCTGCGGTAGGGACGGTCGGCGTTCGGGTACTTCCGGCGCAGGATCATGAACGAGACCAGCTGGAGGGCGTACGCGACCACGGCGCCCCACACCGCGATGTTCAGCACGATCGCTCCGGCGACGGATCCCGCGCCCTCAGCGTCGAGCGCTGCCAGCACGTCGAGCACGATCAGGGCGATGAACCCGATCGCAGCCCCGACCACGAGCGCGACCCACGGGGTCTGCCTCTTGCCGGTCAGCGAGAGGAAGCGCGGGTAGTACCCGGCGCGGGAGAGCGAGTACATGTTGCGGCCGTAGGCGAACATGATGCCCTGCAGGGAGGCGAGCAGGCCGATCAGTGCGAACAGTGCGAGCACGGCGGCGAGCTGGTCGCCGACGATCGCGCGGAATCCGTCGAGCAGGGGCTCGCCCGCGACGCCCGTGGCCTCCGCGCCCAGGATGCCGGTGTTGAGGAACAGCACGAGCAGTCCGGTGACGATCAGCGTGGCGCGAGCCCAGAGCCCGGCGCGCGGGATGTCGCGGACAGGATCGTGCGACTCCTCGGCGGCCAGCGGCAGCTCTTCGATGCCGAGGAAGAACCACATCGCGAACGGCAGTGCGAACAGGATCGGCAGCACACCGTGCGGCAGGAAGGCGGACTGACCCTCATCGGGGACGATGTCCCACAGCGCGTCCCAGCTGAAGGCGCCGGAGAAGGCCGCCATGGCGGAGAACACCAGGATGATGGCGATCGAGATCACCGAGACGATGATCGCGAAGCGGAAGGAGATCGCGGCGCCCGCCGAGTTCAGGGCGATGAAGACGATGTAGAGGATGAGGTACCACACCCACCCCGGCAACTCGATTCCGAGCAGCTCGCTCGTGATCCCGTTGGCGTAGGACGCGGAGAAGTACACGATCACCGCCGTGGTCGCGACGTACTCGATCGTCTCGGCGGCTCCCGTGACGAGACCGCCCCAGGGACCCATCGCCGAGCGGGCGAAGGAATAGGCGCCGCCGGTGTGCGGCATCGCCGAGGCCATCTCCCCGATCGAGAAGATCATGCCGTAGTACATGATCACGAGGATCGCGAACGCGATCAGCATCCCGCCGAATCCGGCGAAGTCGATACCGAAGTTCCATCCCGAGAAGTCGCCGGAGATGACGGCGGCCACGGCGAGGCCCCACAAACCCCAGACACCCGCCGACCGTTTCAGCGTTCGTTTCTCGAAGTACCCACTACCCGCACGTGTATAGGTCGCTCCGGCAACCTTGCGCGACTCGCCATTCTGCTCAGACATCCGCTCTCCGTTCGCATGCTTGCAGGCGCCGGGTGCACCTTGGGCATGATTGTGACAGTCAATGGTGGTTTCGTCTACCTTTAAACCTCAAGGTGTTCTACTCTGAGGGCGAAGCCGGTCAGCCGATCGCTTCACCGCATGAGAACGGGAGCGAGAGATGTCGGGAAACCTGAGCGTCGAACAGCTGGATGCCGGCATCGCCGCCGGCGAGATCGATACCGTGATCGTGGCGTTCGCCGACGCGCAGGGGCGACTGGTCGGCAAGCGCGTGTCGGCGCGGCTGTTCCAGGAGGACATCCTGCACCACGGTGCGGAGGCTTGCGACTACCTGCTGTCGGTCGACGTGGACATGAACACCGTCGACGGCTATGCGATGTCGGGCTGGGATCGCGGGTACGGCGACATGGTGCTGCGCCCGGATGCCGCGACGCTGCGCCGGATGCCGTGGCTGCCTGGCACCGCGCTCGTCATGGCCGATCTCGTCTGGCAGAACGGCGAACCCGTCGGTCCCTCTCCGCGCGCGATTCTCGATCGGCAGCGCGATCGGCTCGCCGAGCGCGGGTGGACCGCGTTCTCCGGCACCGAGCTCGAGTTCATCGTGTTCGAGAACACCTATCGCGACGCGTGGGCACGACGATACGAGGGCTTGACCCCCGCGACCGACTACAACGTCGACTACAACCTGCAGGCCTCCACACGCATGGAGCCGCTGCTGCGCGACATTCGCAACGGCATGGACGGTGCAGGCATGTACTGCGAGGGCGTCAAGGGCGAGTGCAACCTCGGTCAGCAGGAGATCGCGTTCCGCTACGCAGAGGTGCGCGAGACCGCCGATCAACACGCGATCTACAAGAACGGCGCGAAGGAGATCGCGGAGCAGCACGGCAAGGCGCTGACGTTCATGGCGAAGTTCAACGAGCGAGAGGGCAACAGCTGCCACATCCATCTCTCCCTGCGCGCCGATGACGGCACACCGGTCATGTCGGGAGACGGCGAGCACGGCTTCAGCCCGATGATGCGGCACTGGATCGCCGGCATCCTCGCGACGCTGCGCGAATTCACCCTCCTCTATGCACCGAACATCAACTCCTACAAGCGGTTCGCGAAAGGCAGCTTCGCCCCGACCGGTGTGGCCTGGGGCATCGACAACCGCACCTGCGCGCTGCGCGTGATCGGCCAGGGATCGGCGCTTCGTGTCGAGAACCGGGTGCCGGGCGGCGACGTCAACCCGTACCTCGGCATCTCGGCGATCATCGCCGGCGGTCTGCACGGCATCGAGAACGAGCTGCCCCTGCCGGAGCGGTTCACCGGCAACGCCTACGAGGCCGGAGTCGATCACCTGCCGACGACGCTGCGAGAAGCCGCGCGCTTGTTCAGCGAGTCGACGATCGCACGGGCGGCGTTCGGCGACGACGTCGTGGACCACTACCTCAACCAGGCGCGTATCGAACTCGAGGCTTATGACGCCGCCGTCACCGACTGGGAGCGCATCCGTGGTTTCGAACGACTCTGAGCGTGCGCCGCTCATCGGCGTCACCACGTACCTGGAGCGCGCGCAGCAGGGCGTCTGGGATGTGCGGGCCGCGTTCCTCCCTGAGCAGTACCTCACATCGGTGACCTCCTGCGGAGGAGTCGCGTTGCTGCTTCCGCCGCAGGATCCGGATGCCGCGGACGCGGCGATCGCGGGGATGGACGGTCTGATCCTCACCGGCGGCGCCGATGTCGCGCCCGAGCTGTACGGCGAGCAGCGGCATCCGCTGACCGACCCCGCACGCACCGACCGCGACGCGTGGGAGCTCGCCCTGTTCCGCGCGGCTGAGCGGCGGCGCATGCCTGTGCTGGCGATCTGCCGGGGACTGCAGCTCGTCAACGTCGCCCGCGGGGGAAGCCTGCAGCAGCACCTGCCGGACTCGCTCGGCACAGAGAGGTACCGCGTCGGCGGAGGCGTCTTCGCCGAGAACGAGGTGGCGGTCGCCCGCGACACCGCGCTCGCCGGCATGCTCGGTGAAGGCGATGTGCGCGTGCACAGCTACCACCACCAGGGCATCGATCGCCTCGGCGACGGCCTCGTCGCGGCCGCGCACTCCGACGACGGGCTGGTGCAGGCCATCGTCGACACCGCCGACGGCCACGTCGTCGGCGTCCAGTGGCACCCAGAGGAGAACGCTCAGGACCGGCGGCTCTTCGAGGATCTCGTCTCCCAGGCCCGCGTGTTCGCCGGTCGGGCATCGACCCCGCAGCAGAAGGAGGACGCCCGATGAGCGCGTTCACAGTCATCAACCCGTCGACCGGGTCGGCGATCCGCGAGATCGCCCGTGCCGACATCGGTGAGACGGATGCCGCGATCGCCCGCGCCGTCTCGGCGCAGCGCCGCTGGGCGGCGCTCGCACCCGTCGCGAGGGCCGATGCCCTCCGCGCCTTCGCACGCGTCGTCGAAGCAGCGGCGGAGGAGCTGGCGCAACTCGAGGTTCTGAACTCCGGGCATCCGATCGGCTCCGCCCGCTGGGAGGCGGCGCACGTCGCACAGGTGCTCAACTACTACTCCGCCGACCCCGAGCGTCTCTCCGGGCGGCAGATCCCGGTGGCCGGCGGCCTCGACGTCACCTTCCACGATCCGTACGGGGTCGTCGGCGTGATCGTCCCATGGAACTTCCCGATGACGATCGCGGCGTGGGCGTTCGCGCCGGCGCTCGCCGCGGGCAACGCCGTGGTGCTCAAGCCCGCCGAGCTGACTCCGCTGACCGCGATGCGCCTGGGAGAGCTGGCTCGTGAAGCGGGGCTCCCCGAAGGGCTCTTCGAGGTCGTGACCGGTTCGGGCTCGGTCGTCGGTCAGCGCCTCGTCGATCATCCCGACGTGCGCAAGGTCGTCTTCACGGGATCGACGGAGGTCGGCGTCGAGGTCGCGGCCGGATGCGCCCGCGCGCTCAAGCCGGTCACGCTCGAGCTCGGCGGCAAGAGCGCGAACGTGGTGTTCGCTGATGCTGATCTCGAGCGCGCGGCTGCGGCGGTCCCCGGCTCCGTGTTCGACAACGCCGGCCAGGACTGCTGCGCGCGCAGCCGCCTGCTGGTGGAGAGGTCGGTGTACGACCGCTTCCTCGAACTGCTCGAGCCCGCCGTGGCGGCGTGGCGGGTCGGCGACCCGTCCAGCGCCGACACCGACATGGGCCCGCTCATCTCGGCAGGGCACCGCGACACGGTGTCGTCGTTCCTCGACGGGGCAGACGTCGCGTTCCGCGGCTCCGCGCCCGTCGGTGACGGCTTCTGGTTCGCACCGGCCGTCGTGCTCGCCGACCCCGCCGACAGGATCGCCCAGCAGGAGGTCTTCGGACCGGTGGTCGCGGTCATGCCGTTCGAAGACGAGGCCGACGCGATCCGCCTGGCGAACGACACGATCTACGGTCTCGCCGGATCCGTCTGGACGGAGAATCTCGGCCGCGCTGTGCGCGTCGCCCGCGGCGTGCACAGCGGCGTGCTGTCGGTGAACTCGCACTCCTCAGTGCGCTACGCGACCCCGTTCGGCGGCATGAAGGCCTCCGGTCTCGGCCGCGAGCTCGGACCGGATGCCGCCGAGCACTTCACCGAGACCAAGAACGTCTTCTTCGCGACAGACGCGCTCTGACCACTACGCCTCTGACCACCATGCCTCCCACACCCGAGAAGAGAGAATGAGACCATGACGATCGACCTGACCCAGCGACTCAAGGACCGCGTCGCGATCATCACCGGCGGCGCCAGTGGCATCGGCTTCGCCACGGCGAAGCGATTCGCCGCGGAAGGGGCGTTCGTCGTCATCGCCGATGTGGACCCCCTCACCGGGGAGGCAGCGGCGGCTGAGGTCGGTGGAGCCTTCCGCTCCGTCGACGTCGCCGACGAAGCGAAGGTCGACACCCTGTTCGACGGTGTCGCGGCCGAGTTCGGCCGCATCGACATCGCGTTCAACAACGCGGGAATCTCGCCCGCCGACGACGATTCGATCGAGACGACCGAGCTGCCGGCCTGGGACCGTGTGCAGGACGTGAATCTCAAGAGCGTGTACCTGTGCAGCCGGGCGGCACTGCGCCACATGGTGCCTGCGGGGCGCGGCTCGATCATCAACACGGCCTCCTTCGTGGCGCTTCTGGGCTCGGCGACGTCGCAGATCAGCTACACCGCATCGAAAGGCGGCGTGCTCGCGATGTCGCGCGAACTCGGCGTCCAGTTCGCTCGTCAGGGTGTGCGCGTCAACGCGCTGTGTCCTGGTCCTGTGAACACTCCCTTGTTGCAGGAGCTGTTCGCCAAGGATCCGGAGCGCGCTCAGCGGCGCCTCGTGCACGTACCGATGGGGCGCTTCGCGGAGCCGGAGGAGCTCGCCGCGGCCGTGGCGTTCCTGGCCTCCGACGACTCGTCGTTCATCACCGCCAGCGCCTTCGTGGTCGACGGCGGCATCACGAACGCTTACGTCACTCCGCTGTGAGCGACACTCCTCCGGCGGCGGATCCGGGCGATCTCGTGGAGGTGCGCCGGGCGGTCTACCGACCGCTCAGACGCGGCAACGCCCTCGAAGATGCGGTCGCCCGGCTCGTGCAGACGATCCGACTCGGCGTCGTCGCGCCGGGGGAGTCGCTGCCGCCGGAGCGCGAACTGGCGGCATCCTTCGGCGTGAGCCGCGACACCGTGCGCGAGGCGATCCGAGAACTCGCCGACACGGGGTATCTGCTGCCGCGACGAGGCCGATACGGCGGCACATTCGTCGCCGATCCGCTCCCGCAGCCCGAGGCCGCACCTGACGTGTCTCCCGAAGAGCTCGACGACGTGCTCGGGCTGCGAAGGGTGCTCGAGTGCGGCGCCGTGCGCGCGGCCGCCGGAAGATCGCTCGATGCCGCGACCCGTGCCGACCTCTGGGCGAGGCACGAAGCGGCCCTCCCGGCCGGGCCCGAGGCGTATCGGCGGCTGGACACTCTGCTGCATCTCGCCATCGCGGAGGCAGCAGGCATCCCGTCGCTCGTCGCGCTGGTGGCCGAGAATCGCGCAGAGGTCAACACCTGGCTGGACACGTTCCCGCTGATGCCGCGCAACATCCAGCACTCCGGAGAACAGCACGAGCGCATCATCACCGCGATCCTCGCGGGCCGCGTCGACGTCGCCGAGGCCGCGATGCGCGATCATCTCGCGGGTTCCGAGGCGCTGCTGCGCGGCTTCCTGGTGTGACCCGATGAGCGGAGGCAGGCCCAGGAATCCGAAGCCGGATTCCTGGGCCTGCCCGATCGCCTGACGCGTTCGATCAGCGCGCGGTAGCCTCGTCCGCGACGCTGAGCGCCTCGTCGATCGCGGAAAGACCGCGTACCAGCTCATCCTCGGCGATCACGAGCGGGGGAGCGACGTGCACACGGTTGAAGTGCGTGAACGGCCAGACCCCCGCCTTCTTCGCCGCGGCGGCGAAGGCGCCCATCGGTGCGGCCTCCGCTCCCGAAGCGTTGAAGGGCACGAGCGGCTCTCGGGTCTCCTTGTCGCGCACCAGCTCGATCGCCCAGAACAGGCCGCGTCCGCGGACCTCGCCGACCGAAGGGTGCTTCTCGGCCCAGGAACGGAGAGTCGGCTCCACCACGCGGGAGCCGAGGTCGCGCACGCGCTCCAGGATGCCGTCGCGGCGGAACACCTCGAAGGTGGCGACGCCGGCCGCGCAGGCGAGAGGGTGGCCGGAGTACGTGAGCCCGCCCGCGAACGGCACGGTGTCGAACGCGCTCGCGATGCGGTCGCTGATCACGACTCCGCCAAGCGGGACATAGCCGGAGTTCACACCCTTCGCGAACGTGATGAGGTCGGGCTTCGCATCGAAGGCGCCGATGCCGAACCATTCGCCCAGACGACCGAAGCCGACCATGACCTCGTCGGCGATGTACACGATGCCGTAGCGGTCGCACAGCTCGCGCACGCCCTGAAGATAGCCGGGCGGCGGGATCAGCACGCCGTTGGTGCCGACGACGGTCTCGATGATGATCGCGGCGATCGTCTGCGGCCCCTCGAGCTGGATGGTCTGCTCGAGATGGGCGAGCGCGCGCTCGGATTCCTGCTCGAGCGTCTCGGAGTGGAACGGCGAGCGGTACAGATACGGTCCGAAGAAGCGCACGGCGCCGGTGTCGACGGTGTCGTTCGCCCAGCGGCGTGGGTCGCCGGTCAGCGAGATCGCAGTCGCGGTGGAGCCGTGGTAGCTGCGGTACATCGAGAGCACCTTGCGACGGCCCGTGGACTGCCGTGCCATGCGCACCGCGTACTCGTTCGCCTCGGCGCCGCCGTTGGTGAAGAACACCTTCTCCATGCCGTCGGGAGCGACCTCGGCGATCAGCCGGGCCAGCTCGCCGCGGACGTCGTTCGCGACCGACGGCTGGATGGTCGCGAGGCGACCGGCCTGCTGCTGGATCGCCGCGACCAGGTCGGGATGCTGGTGCCCGAGGTTCAGGTTCACCAGCTGGCTGGAGAAGTCGAGGTAGGCGTTGCCGGCATAGTCCCAGAACGTGGAGCCTTCACCCGCGGCGACGGGCATCGGGTCGATCAGGCCCTGCGCACTCCAGGAGTGGAAGACGTGCCCTCGGTCGTCGGCGCGGACCTGTGCCTCGGCCTCGGCGGCCGGGAGGGCATGCTCGACGCCCTGCCTGTCGGTGTAGTTGGTCATGAGTGCATCCGCTCAGTGGTTGCTGGGAAAGCCCAGATCGATCTGCGAAGGGGTGTGGTCGGGCCAGCGTGTGGTGACGACCTTGGAGCGGGTGTAGAAGTGGACGGATTCGGGGCCGTAGATGTGCGAGTCTCCGAACAGCGAGTCCTTCCATCCGCCGAAGGAGTAGGAACCGATCGGCACCGGGATCGGCACGTTGACCCCGACCATGCCGACCTCGATGTCGAACTCGTACTGCCGGGCCGTCCCGCCGTCCCGCGTGAAGATCGCGGTGCCGTTGCCGAAGGCGTTCGAGTTCACCAGCTCGACGGCGTCGGTGTAGCTCTCGACGCGGACGACCGAGAGCACCGGACCGAAGATCTCGTCCTCGTACACTTTCATGCCGGGGCGGACGTCGTCGATCAGGCTGACACCGATGAAGAAGCCGTCGCTGTCGAACTGCTGCTCCGTGCCGTCGACGACGACCGTCGCGCCCTCGGCGGCCGCTCCGGTGACGTAGGAGGCGACGCGGTCGCGATGCTCGCGTGTGATGAGCGGACCCATCTCGCTCGCGGCATCCGTCCCCGCGCCGATCGTGAGGCCCTCGATGCGCGAGGAGATCGCCGCGATCAGGTCGTCGGCGATGTCGCCGACCGCGACGAGCACCGAGACGGCCATGCAGCGCTCTCCCGCGGAGCCGTAGGCGGCCGAGATCGCGGCGTCCGCGGCGGCGTCGATGTCGGCATCCGGCATCACGACCATGTGGTTCTTGGCGCCGCCGAGCGCCTGGACACGCTTGCCGTTCGTGGAGGCGCGCTGGTAGATGGAGCGGGCGATCGGCGTCGAGCCGACGAAGCTGATCGCGTTCACACGCGGCGAGTCGAGCAGGGCGTCGACGGCCTCCTTGTCGCCCTGGACGACGTTGAGCACACCCGCGGGAAGACCTGCCTCCAGGAACAGCTTGGCCAGCCAGACCGCGGCGGACGGGTCCTTCTCACTGGGCTTGAGGACGACGGTGTTGCCGCAGGCGATCGCGGAGGCGACCATCCACAGCGGCACCATCACCGGGAAGTTGAAGGGGGTGATCGCGGCGACGACGCCCACCGGCTGCTTGACCGAGTGCACATCGACGCCGCGCGAGACCTGCTCGCTGCGCTCGCCCTTGAGCAAGTGCACGAGCCCCGCCGCGAACTCGACGTTCTCGATGCCGCGGGAGACCTCGCCGGCGGCATCCGACAGGACCTTGCCGTGCTCGCTGGTCACGATCGCCGCGAGTTCGGGCGTGCGCTCCTTGAGCAGCTGGCGCAGGCGGAAGAACACGTCGGCCCGCTTGATGAGGCTCGTCTCACGCCACGCGGGAAGCGCCGCGGCCGCGGCGGCGATCGCCTGCTCGACCTCGGCGGTGGATGCGAGGGCGACTTCACGGGCGACCATGCCGGTCGCGGGATCGAACACCTGCCCGGTGCGACCGGACTGGGCGGTCTCGACTCCGTTGATGACGTGACGGACGATGTCCACGATGCTCCTTCAAAATTCGATCCGAACACTCTGACCGAGGTTCGATACTCTGATTGTTCTCAATGATCACAGACTGAAGTGAGGCTGACGGGTGTCAGAACGTCGGGAGTTCGGGCAGAATCGGACAGATCGTATGGCCGGGGCGGACGCACTGCTCACGGTCGCCGACGCGCTCGCCGAGCCGGCGCTCGCAGCCGGTGTCCCCGAGGTGATCGTGGGCGGCGACGCGCTCGACGCGGAAGTGCGCTGGGTGCACGCCTCCGACAGTGCCGGAGTGGCCCGCCTCCTCGACGGCGGCGAACTGCTGCTGAGCACGGGCGCAGGATGGCCGGTCGACCCTGTCGCTCTGCGCGACTTCGCCCAACGTCTGCACGGTGCCGGGGTGGCCGGGGTCGTGATCGAGCTCGGCACGGCGCTCGAGGCGCTCCCGGATGCGTTCGCCCAGACCTGTGCTGATCTCGGTGTCGCCCTGATCGCCCTGAACAGGGAGGTGAAGTTCGTCGCCGTGACCGAGGCCGTGCACAGAGCGCTGCTCACCGCCCACACCCGCGCCCTGCGCGAGCGGCAGCATCTGCATGAACTCTTCACCGCCCTGAGCCTGCAGGGAGCGCCGGCGGATGTCGTCGTCGCCGAGACCGCTCGTGCGATCGGTGCGCCGGTGGTCCTGCAGAACCTGGCGCATGAGGTGATCGCGATCGAGAATCTGCGTGTTCCGGTCGCCGAGGCTCTCGGGCGCCTGGGCGAGGCCGACCGGGTGCCGGTGCAGGCCCGCGGGGTGCGGTGGGGGACGCTGTCTGCCCTTGCGGGACCTGCTCATCCCGCGGGCAGGATCACGGTCCTCGAGCAGGGGGCGACGGCTCTGGCCTTCGGCTGCCTTGCCGACGGAGGAGACGGGGAGTGGTCTCTGCTCGCGCAGGGCGGCATGATCCGTGATCTGCTCGGGGCGCGTTTCGCGAGCCCTGATGATGTTCTGGGGCGGCTGGCGGCGGGCGGCTTCGCCCTCGCCGGCCGCAGCTGCCACGGTCTCGTGATCCGCGGGGAGATCTCGCCGGGTGAGCTCGCGGAGCGCTCCGCCACCCACGGATGCGCGGTGGTCGCGGCGACCGTGGACGGCGACGGTGTCGTGCTGCTGTCGGCGCCCGCATCGGGCGTGCTCAGCGATGCCCAGGTCGCGAGCATCGTGGGCCCGGGTCGCACGGTCTTCCTGGGCCCGGCGGCCGACGACGTGCTCGGTCTGCTCGCTTCGCTCCGCGCCGCGCGCGAGCTGGCGGCGGGTGACCCCTCCGACGTGGGGCCGCGGATCAGGCGCGTCGAGGATCGTCCGCTCGAGCGGCTGGTCGCCTCACTGCGCGACGACCATCGCCTGCACGAGCACAGCGAGCGGATGCTGACGCCCCTGATCTCGTACGACCGGGAGCGCCGCGGAGACCTGATCGACGTGCTCGGCGCGCTCGTCGCGCATCCGGGAAACCGCTCGGCGGCGGCGTCCGCGAGCCATCTGTCGCGCTCCGTGTTCTATCAGCGCCTGGCGTTGATCGGCGATCTTCTGGACGTCGACCTCGACGACGGCGAGGCTCTCGCCGCGCTCCACCTGGCGCTCCTGGTCAGGCGGAGCGCCACGAACGGCTAGCGCTGCACGCGGACGTCAGGAATTGAGTGGACCGAGCCAGGCGCTCGCCGCCGTCGCATGCGCCGACTCCGGGTCGGACGGGTGGAAGGCGCCGGCGAGCACGTCGCGGTACAGACGCGACAGCTCGTTCGCCGAGAAATACGATCCGCCCCCGGCGGAGAGCATCGCCTGGTCCACGACGTGCTTCGCCATCGTGATGGCGCGGTGCTTGACGCCCGAGAGCAGGGTGAACCAGCGCGCGCCGTTGTCTGACATCTCGTCGACGTCGCGTGCGAGCGCGGTGATCTGGGCGGGCAACGCGTCGTAGGCGAGCGCCATGTCGGCGATCCGCCAGCGGATGTCGGGATCCTGGCTGTACGGGAGTCCGGTCTTCTTCGAGGTGCGCTTCTGCACCGTGAGGACTGCGAGGTCGAGCGCGCGACGGGCGATGCCGGTGTAGACCGAGGCGAGCAGGATCTCGAACACGCTGAAGATGCCGAACACGATCGGATCGGGGTTGGGCCCCGGATCGATGCGACGAACGATATGTGCGGCATCCGCCACGGCGCCGTCGAGCCGCGTCGTGCGAGACTGCGTCGCCCGCATGCCGAGAGTGTCCCAGTCGTCGCCGGTCTCGACGGCATCCGTCCGCTCCACGAAGGCGAAGACGAGCTTCGGGGCGTCGGGGCTGGTCGTGTCGAGTCCGTGCAGGCCGAGTTTCGTCCAGACGGGGGCGAGCGAGGTGAAGATCTTGGTGCCGGTGAACGCGTAGCCGCCGTCGCCGGTCGGCACGGCCGCGGTGTCGCTGCCGAACAGCACCAGGTCGTTTCCGCCCTCGCTGATGCCGAAGGCGAACACCTCGCCTGCTACTGCGCCGTCCTGCACGAACTCGAGGCCCGAAACACCGCGGTCGGAGAAGACCTTGGCGACTCCGGTCCAGACGAGGTGCATGTTGATCGCCAGCGCGGTCGCCGGCGCGGCCGTGGCGAGGCGCTGCTGCAGGATCGCAGCCTCCTCGAGCCCGAGCCCTGCCCCGCCGCGCTCCGTCGGAACCAGGATCGACAGATACCCGGCGTCGCGGAGCTCATCCAGATCCTGCTGGGGGAAGGTGTTCTCGCGGTCGTGGATCGGGGCGCGATCGCGGATGCGCTCGAGCAGATCGTCGGGCAGGAACGAGGTGGGATCGAAATCGCTCATGACAGGGCCTCCAGCAGGTGACGGATGAACTCATCAGGCCGGTCCCGATGCACGGAATGACCCGCTCCCTCGACCACACTCATCGTGAGGCGCGGGTTCGTGTCGAGCACCTCGGCCGCAGACTCTCCCGTGAACAGGCTGAAGATCGCAGGATCGGCCCCGATCACATGAGTGGGGACGGTGAGCCGCGCGGCCTCGGCCCGTACGTCCCACTGCTGATTCTGCGCGCTCGTCTGCTCGACAGCCCAGCGGCTCGCTCGATGCACGGCATCCACTTTGAGCTCGATGTCCTGCGGATGCCAGTGCGGGTGCTCTTCGCGCACGACCTCGACGCGGTTGTCGTCGAAGGCCCGCTGCTGGCTCTTGCGGATCGCCTTCGCATCGCGCCCTTCGAGCACGATCGCGGGATCGATGAGCACGAGCCTCCTGGTCCAGTCGGGGACGGATACCGCGGCGACCGTGCTGGACGCCCCTCCCAGCGAGTGTCCGATCACGGCGTCCCAGCGGCCGTCGCTCTCGGGCAGGGTTGCCGCGAGATCAGCTCCGTAGGCCGCGACCGTGTAGTCGAGCGCGCGCGGGGCGTCGCCGTGACCGCGCAGATCGACGGCCGTCGCATGCCATCCGGCGTTCGCGAGCGCGTCTCCGAGACGCCACATCAGTGCGGCGGAGGAGCCGAGGCCGTGCACGAGGAGCGCTCGTCGGGCGGATGCGGGGTCGCCCCAGGAGAGGCGGGGGAGCGTCAGCGGCGCAGGCATGTGCCCAGCCTATGACGGGGTCACCGCGAGCGGCTCGGTGTCGGGCGCGGGGCTGGCGTCGCGACCTCGGAGATCGGGGAATGCGCGCACGAACACGATCGAGACGATCAGGCCGACGGCCGCGAACAGGGTCGCTGCGAGGTAGGCTCCCCGCCAGTCTCCGACCTCGACGAGGAATCCGGCCACAGCCGATCCGGCCGCGGCGCCGATGAGCTGCCCGGTGCCCGCCCAGCCGAACGCCTCGGCGGTCTCGCTGAACTTCACGCTCGCCGAGGTGATCGCGAAGAGCACGGCGAGTGCAGGGGCGATCCCGATGCCCGCGAGCACGAGCGTGCCGCCCAGCCAGTACGCGTTCAGCATCACCATGGTCAGGGCGAGTCCGATCGTCACGATCGTCAGCCGCCGTGCCATCGCCCACGGCCCGATCGGGATGTGCCCGAAAGCGAGGCCGCCCGCCAGGCTGCCAACGGAGAAGACCGCGAGCACGAGGCCGGCTGCGAGGCTGCCGTGCTCGAACGAGGCGACGACGCCGACCTCGACGGCCGCGCAGGCGCCGATGAGGAGGAATCCGATCACCGTCGCGAGCATCACCGGAGGCTTGAGGACGACCTTGCCGAGAGCGTTGCGGCTGCGCGGGATGCGCACCCTGCCCACCTCGGGGGAGAGGATGAACCACGCCCCGCCCGCGGCGAGGATGATGGCGACCAGCAGGAGGCCCTCCACCGTACCGATCTGCGTGGAGACGAGCGTGATCAGCACGGGCGCGAGGATCCAGATGATCTCCTGCAGCGAGGCGTCGAGTGAGAAGAGAGGGGTGAGCTGCGAGGAGGTCACGAGCTTGGGGTAGATGGTGCGCACTGCGGCCTGGATCGGCGGGGTCGACAGACCCGCGACGCAGCCCAGGATCATGTAGCCGGGCACCGTGAGGGGCAGCAGGGCGAGGCCGAGCACGGCGACCATGCAGACGCTGAGGGTGAGCGTCAGCACGCGACGCATGCCCCAGACGCCCATCCAGCGGCTCGTGAGCGGGCCGGCTACAGCCTGCCCCACGCTGGTCGCGGCGAGCACGAGACCCGCTGCCGCATACGATCCGGTCTGCTGCTCGACGTGCAGCAGGATGGCGAGCGAGCTCATCCCGTTGGGGAACCGCGCGGTCAGCTGTGCGGCGATCATGCGCCCCACACCGGGCGTGCGAAGAAGCTCTCTGTATCCCGCCACCACACCACGCTACCGGGGGTCGGGGACGCGGGTCGAGACGGGGCGCGGGCGACACGCCGCGACACGCCGAGGTGTTCTTTCCACAGAAAATCCGATGTCGGATGCCCGGCGTAACGTGCCGCCTGTGGATGGTTCTCACGGGGGTGGTTTCGAGCCGCGTGATTCCGCGTTTCGACGGTCTGTTCGACCCCCGTCGACCTGTGGAAGAAACGGTGGAGAACCTGTGTTGTATCAGTGGAGAACGGTGGAAAACTACACGGATGTAACTACTACCCCTTGTGGTCGCTTCCAATGTCCGCACCTATATGTAGTATTGAAGTCCCGGCGGGGGTCTGCCGGAGAAAGTCGCTCGATCAAGGGATCGAGCCAGAGATTTGAGGGGAAATCACGATGTCGATCACGGTCTACACGAAGCCTTCCTGCGTTCAGTGCAACGCCACCTATCGCGCGCTGGATGCCCAGGGCATCGAGTACGAGATCCACGACCTGTCGGAGGACCCGACGGCCCTCGAGCAGGTCAAGGCGCTCGGTTACATGCAGGCACCGGTCGTCGTCACCGACGAGGACCACTGGTCGGGCTTCCGTCCCGACAAGATCGCCGAACTGGCGTCCCGTCTGGCGTAGTTCGACACGCTCACCAACCCAAGCCCTTCGACAGGCTCAGGAACCCAAGGAGAGAGCTATGAGCGCCGTCGCGACCGCAGCGCCGCTCCTGGTCTACTTCTCGAGCGTGTCGGGCAACACCGCGCGCTTCGTCGAGAAACTCGGGCTTCCGGCCCATCGCATCCCGCTCCGCTCTCAGGAAGGGCCCCTCGTCATCGACGAGCCCTTCGTGCTCGTCACCCCTACCTACGGCGGGGGTGAAGGTCGTGGCGTCGAACGAGGCGCCGTGCCCAAGCAGGTGATCCGGTTCCTCAACGACGAGAACAACCGGCGCAACCTCCGCGGGGTCATCTCCGCGGGCAACACCAACTTCGGCGAGTCGTTCTGTCTCGCCGGTGACATCATCAGCCGCAAGTGCCACGTGCCTCACTTGTATCGGCTCGAGATCTTCGGCACACAAGACGATGTCGATCGCGTGACCGACGGATTGGAAAGACGGTGGCAGCTTCAGTGACCGAGACGGTGGCGTTCAAGGCGAACCCCGCATACGAGGGCATGGATTATCACGCCCTCAACGCGATGCTCAACCTGTACGACGCGAACGGCAAGATCCAGTTCGACGCCGACAAGCGGGCCGCGCGGGAGTACTTCCTGCAGCACGTGAACCAGAACACGGTGTTCTTCCACTCGCTCAAGGAGCGTCTGGACTATCTCGTCGAGAAGGAGTACTACGAGGGCGCCGTCCTCGAGAAGTACCCCTTCGAGTTCATCCAGAAGCTCAACGACCTCGCGTACTCGAAGAAGTTCCGGTTCGAGACCTTCCTCGGCGCGTTCAAGTACTACACCAGCTACACGCTGAAGACCTTCGACGGCAAGCGCTACCTCGAGCGCTTCGAGGACCGCGTCGTGATGACCGCTCTGGCCCTGGCCGACGGTGACGAGCAGGTCGCGGTCAACCTCGTCGAGGAGATCATCTCCGGGCGCTTCCAGCCGGCCACCCCGACCTTCCTCAACGCGGGCAAGGCCCAGCGCGGTGAGCTGGTCAGCTGCTTCCTGCTGCGCATCGAAGACAACATGGAGTCGATCGCCCGCGGCATCAACTCCGCCCTGCAGCTCTCCAAGCGCGGCGGCGGCGTGGCGCTTCTGCTGTCGAACATCCGCGAGTCGGGCGCTCCGATCAAGCAGATCGAGAACCAGTCCAGCGGCATCATCCCGGTGATGAAGCTCCTCGAAGACAGCTTCAGCTACGCCAATCAGCTGGGCGCACGTCAGGGCGCCGGTGCGGTGTACCTCAACGCGCACCACCCCGACATCATGCGCTTCCTCGACACCAAGCGCGAGAACGCCGACGAGAAGATCCGCATCAAGACCCTCTCGCTGGGCGTCGTCGTGCCGGACATCACGTTCGAGCTCGCGAAGAACGACGAGGACATGTACCTGTTCTCGCCGTACGACGTCGAGAAGGTCTACGGCGTGCCGTTCGGCGACGTCTCGGTCACCGAGAAGTACCGCGAGATGGTCGACGACCCGCGCATCAAGAAGACCAAGATCAATGCGCGCGAGTTCTTCCAGACCATCGCCGAGATCCAGTTCGAGTCGGGTTACCCGTACATCATGTTCGAGGACACGGTGAACAAGGCGAACCCGATCAAGGGCCGCATCAACATGTCCAACCTCTGCAGCGAGATCCTGCAGGTCAACACGCCGACCACGTACAACGAAGACCTCTCGTACGACCAGATCGGCAAGGACATCTCCTGCAACCTCGGCTCGATGAACATCGCTCTGGCGATGGATGGCGGCGACCTGGGCGCGACCGTCGAGACCGCGATCCGCGGACTGACCGCGGTGAGCAACCAGAGCCACATCGCCTCGGTCCGCTCGATCGAGGACGGCAACGACCGCTCCCACGCGATCGGCCTCGGCCAGATGAACCTGCACGGCTACCTCGCTCGTGAGCACGTGTACTACGGCTCCGAAGAGGGCATCGACTTCACGAACATCTACTTCTACACGGTGCTCTTCCACGCGCTGCGTGCATCGAACAAGCTCGCGATCGAGCGCGGTGTCGCCTTCGACGGCTTCGAGGACTCCACGTACGCGTCGGGCGCCTTCTTCGACAAGTACATCGACCAGAAGTGGGTCCCCGCGACCGACAAGGTCAAGGAGATGTTCGCCGGACAGTTCATCCCGACGCAGGCCGACTGGGCCGAGCTGAAGGAGTCCGTCCAGAAGCACGGCATCTACAACCAGAACCTGCAGGCCGTCCCGCCGACCGGCTCGATCTCGTACATCAACAACTCGACGAGCTCGATCCACCCGATCGCGTCGAAGATCGAGATCCGCAAGGAAGGCAAGCTCGGCCGCGTCTACTACCCGGCCGCGTTCATGACGAACGACAACCTGGAGTACTACCAGGACGCATACGAGATCGGCTACGAGAAGGTCATCGACACCTACGCGGCCGCCACGCAGCACGTCGACCAGGGCCTGTCGCTGACGCTGTTCTTCAAGGACACCGCCACCACGCGCGACATCAACCGGGCGCAGATCTACGCATGGCGCAAGGGCATCAAGACGATCTACTACATCCGTCTGCGTCAGATGGCACTGGAGGGCACCGACATGGCCGAGTGCGTCTCCTGCATGCTCTGACACTTCGACAGGCTCAGTGACCCAGTTTCAAAGAAACGACGAATCATCATGACTCCTCACCCCCCGCTCAAGCTGGTCGACAGCGTTCAGGCGATCAACTGGAACCGCATCCAGGACGACAAGGACCTCGAGGTCTGGAACCGTCTGGTGAACAACTTCTGGCTGCCCGAGAAGGTGCCGCTGTCGAACGACGTCCAGTCGTGGAACACGTTGACGCCCGAGGAGCAGTTGCTCACGATGCGCGTCTTCACCGGACTCACGCTGCTCGACACGATCCAGGGAACCGTGGGCGCCGTCTCGCTGATCCCGGACGCGATCACCCCGCACGAGGAGGCGGTGTACACCAACATCGCCTTCATGGAGTCGGTGCACGCGAAGAGCTACTCGTCCATCTTCTCGACGCTCGCGTCGACCAAGGAGATCGACGAGGCGTTCCGCTGGTCGACCGAGAATCCGAACCTTCAGAAGAAGGCTCAGATCATCATGGACTACTACCAGGGAGACGACCCGCTCAAGCGCAAGGTCGCCTCGACCCTGCTCGAGTCGTTCCTTTTCTACTCGGGCTTCTACCTGCCGATCTACTGGTCGTCCAAGGCGAAGCTGACGAACACGGCCGACCTCATCCGCCTCATCATCCGCGATGAGGCCGTGCACGGGTACTACATCGGCTACAAGTTCCAGAAGGGTCTCGAGAACGAGACCGAAGAGCGTCGTCAGGAACTGAAGGACTACACCTTCAACCTGATGTTCGAGCTCTACGACAACGAGGTGCAGTACACGCAGGACCTCTACGACGGCGTCGGCCTGACCGAGGACGTCAAGAAGTTCCTGCACTACAACGCCAACAAGGCTCTGATGAACCTCGGCTACGAGGCGATGTTCCCGTCGACCGTGACCAACGTGAACCCGGCGATCCTGTCGGCGCTCTCACCGAACGCCGACGAAAACCACGACTTCTTCTCGGGGTCGGGCTCGTCGTACGTGATCGGCAAGGCCGAGGCGACGGAAGACGACGACTGGGACTTCTGAACAAGCTGACAAAGACGGAGGGGCGGATGCTGACAGCATCCGCCCCTCCGTCTTTCTGCGATGGTCAGAGGACGTCGTCCTCGACCACCGTCGTCCCGCGCGGGCGATCGCGGCGGACGAGCAGGAGGATGAGACCGATGAGGAAGGCGACGGCGCCTGCTGCCATCAGGATGTAGCCGATCATGTCGAGGTTCACGCCCTCGAGCTGGATGTCGAGTGCGAACGTGAGGATGGCGCCGATCACGAACAGCACGATTCCGGTTCCGATGGTCATCGGGTACTCCTTTCGGAAGGGCGGCGCTGTGCCGC
This sequence comes from Microbacterium sp. ZW T6_19, assembly GCF_044987465.1. Taxonomy (NCBI): domain Bacteria; kingdom Bacillati; phylum Actinomycetota; class Actinomycetes; order Micrococcales; family Microbacteriaceae; genus Microbacterium; species Microbacterium sp. ZW T6_19. The sequence continues at coordinate 173,385 of NZ_JBJDRH010000004.1, forward strand.
ATCACGACGATGCCCGAGTTGTCGCGGCGCGGACAGGGCCTTGACAGGCGCCAGATCACGCGGAATACGGCTGTTCCTTCAGCATCCGCGCGAGAGGGAACGCAATGACCGGTGGCCCTGCGGATGAGGTCGCGAGCTCGCCGGTCAAGCCCACTGCTCTCATAGGGGCGGGGGCGGATACTGGGGCGATGCCTGCTCAGCTCCCCGCTCGTTCCGGAGCCGTCGACCTCGTCCGCCTCATCGCGGTGGGGGCGATCGTCGCCGGGCACGCCTTCACGAAAGAAGTCACTCAGGACTGGCTGTACACCTGGCATGTCGCGGTGTTCTTCATCCTGACCGGATATCTCTGGAAGCCGGGACGGATGCTGAGCGCCGAGGTCTCACGACGAGCGCTGAGCCTCGGTCGACCGTACGTCGCCGCGTTCGCCGTGCTCTCGGTGGCGCTCGTCGTGGTGCGACCGGGCGACGCGATCACGACGATCGTCGGCGCCGCGGAGGGCGGACGCCACGCGCAGATGCCGTTCGTCACGTTGTGGTTCGTCTCGGCGCTGTTCTTCACGGCGGTGCTGTTCCGCCTGCTTGAGCGGCTGCCCTATGCGCTGCAGTGGGCGATCGGCCTCGTCTGCGCCGTCATCGCATGGACCTGGCCGGAACCGCTCTCGCGCACGCCGCTCGGCATCGGCTACGTCGCGACCTGCCTCATCTACCTGCTGATCGGAGACGCGCTGCGCCGCGCGCGCGACCGGATCTCCCGTCCCCTTATCGCTGGCGCGATCTCGCTCGCGGTGGGCGTGGTTCTCGTCTCCGTCGGCTGGGCAGCACCTCTGGACATCAAGCTCGGTGACAACGGCACGCCGGTGGTCTCGACCCTCGCGTCGAGCGCCATCTCGATCGGTCTGATCCTCCTCGCCGAGGGGATCGTGTGGCCCGGCCGATTCTCGAGAGCGTGCACGCTCCTGGCGCTGCCGCTGCTCACGGTGGTGCTGTTGCATCCGCTCGTGCTCTGGCTCGACGTCTCGCCCTGGGCGCAGTTCGGGATCGGGCTCGTCGTGCCCCTCGTGCTCGGTCTCGCGGCGCTGCGCACGCCCCTGTCCCCGTGGATCACGGGGCAGGAGCGCGTCGCGTGACTACCGGCTACTGCTTGCGGTTCGCCGCGTAGTACGCCAGCAGAGCCTTCGTCGACGGGTCCTGGGCGGCGACGGCATCCGCGTCGCCCTCGATCGCCGGGGCGATCTGCATGGCGAGCTGCTTGCCGAGCTCGACGCCCCACTGGTCGAAGGAGTTGATGCCCCAGATCGTGCCCTGCGTGAACGTGATGTGCTCGTATAGAGCGATCAGCTGACCGAGCACCTGCGGGGTGAGAGCCGGGGCGAAGATCGAGGTCGTCGGACGGTTGCCCGCGAACGTGCGGGCGGCGACGAGGGCGCCGGTGGTGCCCTCGGACTCCACCTCGTGGGCCGTCTTGCCGAAAGCGAGTGCCTTGGTCTGCGCGAGGAAGTTCGCCAGGAACAGCGCGTGCACATCCTGCCCGCCATCGGTCAGCGGGTACGCCGGGTTCACGAATGCGATGAAGTCGGCGGGGATGAGGCGTGTGCCCTGGTGGATGAGCTGGTAGAACGCGTGCTGACCGTTGGTGCCCGGTTCACCCCAGAACACCTCTCCGGTGTCGGTCGTGACGGGCGAGCCATCCCAGCGTACGGACTTGCCGTTCGACTCCATGGTCAGCTGCTGCAGGTACGCGGGGAAGCGGCTGAGCTGCTGGGCGTAGGGGAGCACTGCGTGCGACTGGGCGCCGAAGAAGTTCACGTACCAGACGTTCAGGAGCCCCATCAGCACGGGGACGTTCTTCTCGAGCGGCGTGGTGTGCACGTGCTCGTCGACGGCGTGGAAGCCGGCGAGAAGGTCGCGGAACACGGCAGGGCCGAGCGCGATCGCGAGCGACAGGCCGATCGCGGAGTCGACCGAGTAGCGGCCGCCCACCCAGTCCCAGAACCCGAAGGCGTTGACGGGGTCGATGCCGAAGGCGGCGACCTTGTCGAGAGCGGTCGAGACGGCGACGAAGTGGTGCGAGACGGCGTCGGTGCGGGCGTCGTCGGTGTCGTCGATCGCGCCGGCCGCGGTCAACCCGGCCCACAGCCAGTCGCGCGCGAGGCGCGCGTTGGTGAGCGTCTCGAGAGTCGTGAACGTCTTCGACGCCACGATGAACAGCGTGGTCTCGGGGTCGAGATCAGCGGTCTTCTGCGCGAGGTCTGTCGGGTCGATGTTCGAGACGAACCGGGCCTGGATGCCGGCATCCGCGTACGGCTTGAGCGCTTCGTAGACCATGACCGGTCCGAGATCGGAGCCGCCGATGCCGATGTTGACGACGTGCGTGACCTTCTTGCCGGTGACGCCGCGCCACTTGCCGGTGCGCACCCGATCGGCGAAAGCGGCGAGCGAGTCGAGGACGCCCTGCACATCGGCGTCCACGTCCTGGCCGTCGACGATGAGGGCGGGGGAGCTGCCGGCCGGACGTCGAAGTGCCGTGTGCAGCACCGCGCGATCCTCGGTCGTGTTGAGGTGGGCACCCGAGAGCATCGCCTGGTAGCGCTCGGCGACGCCGGTCTCCTCGGCGAGGCGCAGGAGAGCGGCGAGGACGTCGTCGGTCACCAGGTTCTTCGACAGGTCCACATGCAGGTCGGCCAGGGGAAGCGAGAGGCGCTCTGCGCGGTCGGGATCGGCGGCGAACCAGCCGCGCAGGTCGGGGGAGAACGAGTCGCGCAGGGTGGTGAGCTCGGACCAGGCGGCAGTGCGGGTCGGATCGACGGGAGCGTTCATGGCTCCACGCTACCGCGCACGGTGGGAGCCTCAGCCATGGATGACGACATAGACCTCACACAAAGGCCGCTGTCGCTGAGAGGGCGTCTGCGTGCGTGAAGGGCGAGGAATCGCGGCTCTAGGATTGCCGTGATGGAAGCGACAGCGTGAAGGCCACGATCTGCGGGCTGGTGCTGCTCGCCGCGGCGTTCGTCGCCATGCTCGTCACGAATGACCTCGGCATCGTCCCTTTGCTGCTGATGCTCGTCGGCGGCTGGTGTCTCGGCTTCGCCTTCGTGAACCTCACGTTCCGGATGCGCCGGAACGGGCTCTTCCTGCACATCGCCGGTGCCGTCGTGATCTCCGCCGAGGGGTTCGCGATGATCGAGTTCGGGGGTCCGCTCCTCGCCGCGCTTCCCGAGCACGTCGGTGCGGCCCTGATCGTGGTGCAGATGGCCGGGATCACGGCGGTGGCCTGGATCTGGCTGGGGCTGCTCAGCAGGGTGACGGATGCTCTCACCCGCCGCGAACGCAGGAACGCACCCACCCGGACGACCTCGCAGTGGGAACGCGACGAGGGCGGTGACGGCTCGTTCGTGAGCGTCAGGGCGATCCGGCTCCGTATGCGTCAGGTGACGGTCGCGATCGTCGGTGTCGTGCTCGCCGTCTCGGGCTTCGGGATCGCGCTGCTGATCGCGTTCGACGATGCCGTCTCGCACCTCGGTGCGCGGCTGTCGATCGTCCTCATCGGCATCGTGCTCGGCCTCCCCGCCTACGCCGCGCTCAGCACCGTGCTGCGCCGACGCACCGAGGAGTGCATGATCGCTTTCGGGAACGACGAGGTCCGCCTCACGGTGGGGGAGTCGGCATCCGTCATCCGCTTCTCGGATCTCGAGCACCTGCGCTGGCGAGGGGGCAGCGACTACGCACGCGTCGAACTGCGGGGGAGAGGCGTCGACCTCTCGCTGTTCATCGGCCTCGCGAAGCCTGCGCCCGGACGCACCGCAGAGCTCCCGCCGTTGCCCCGCCGGGTCTTCACCCGACTGGAGCGGGTCGGTCTCGTCGTCACGCGCTCGCGCCGCGGCGATGTCGTGACCTTCAGCCGCACGGTATCCTGATAGCTGCCCGCAACGACAGGAGCCCCCGTGATCCTCAGCCTCATCTTCTTCCTGATCCTCTTCCTCGGAGGAATCTGGCTCATGGGCTTCGCGCAGTCGATCGCCGACTTCCAGGGGCTCGTGTTCGTGGCGGGTCTGCTCATCGTGTCGCTGTCGATCGCGTTCCTGATGCGCGCCGGCAAGAACGACGCCACCCGCCGCAGCGACAACTGGTCGGGCAACCCCACCGAGTGACGCTCAGCGCCTCTTCGCGAGGCGCGCTTCGAGGTTCGCCTTCACGGCGGGCCACTCCGGCTCGATGATCGAGAACTCGACGCTGTCGCGCAGTGCGCCGTTGCGGTAGCGGCTCATGGCCCGCATCACGCCGTCCTGCTTGGCCCCCAGGCGCTCGATCGCGGCGCGCGACTGGAAGTTCACCCACTGCGTCGTGAGACCCACGCGGAACACGCCGAGCGTCTCGAAGGCGTGCTGCATGAGCAGCAGCTTCGACTCCGCGTTCGTGCCGGTGCCGTGAGCGGAGGGGCGATTCCAGGTGTACCCGATGTGCAGCCGCGGAACGTCAGCCTCCAGGTCGTAGAACGACGTCATCCCCAGCACTCGTCCGGTCGCGTCGAAGGCCGTGAACGGCACCATCTCGCCGGTCTCGATGAGAGAGATCCGGCGATCGATCTCCGCGACCACGCCGTCAGGCGACGGCACCGAGGTGTACCAGGCGTTCTTCCAGAGGTCTCCCTCGGTCACGGCGTCGATCAGTCCGTCGGCATGCGAGGGGTCGAGCGGGCGCAGTTCGACGAGGGAGCCGGTGAGCGTGACGGGAGCGGGGGAGACGAGGAATGCCATGATGCCATTATCGTGGCGGTATGAAGACAGTACCGTTCGGCACCGCCACCGCCCCGGCCGTCATCTCCGGAATGATGCGCATCGACAGCAAGACGGATGCCGAGATCCGCGCACTGTATGACGCGGCTCGCGGAGCGGGGATCGACTTCTTCGACCACGCGGACATCTACGGCGGGCGCATGCACTATTGCGAGGAGCGGTTCGCCGAGGCCCTGGCGCTGAGCGGCGACGAGCGCGAGGAGATCGTGCTGCAGACCAAATGCGGCATCGTGCCCGCCCAGGGCACGTTCGACTTCTCGTACGAGCACATCATGACTCAGGTCGACGGCTCGCTGAAAGCGCTGCGCACCGACTACATCGACGTGCTGCTGCTGCACCGACCTGACGCACTCGTCGAACCGGAGGAGGTCGCTCGGGCCTTCGACGAGTTGGAGACGTCGGGCAAGGTCCGCGCCTTCGGCGTCTCGAACCACACGCCGCGGCAGATCGACCTGCTGCAGACCGCGGTGCGGCAGCCGATCGTCGCCAACCAGCTGCAGCTGTCGATCACGCACGCGCCGATCATCGCCCAGCCGGTCGCCGCGAACATGGCGAGCGAGGATCAGAGCGTGGTGCGCGACGGCGGCGGCATCGTCGAGTACTGCCGCATCAAGGGCATCACGGTGCAGGCATGGTCGCCCTTCCAAGGCGGATTCTTCACCGGCGTGTTCCTCGGCAACCCCGAGTACGCCGAACTCAACACCGTCATCGACCGGCTCGCGGCATCTCACGGCGTCACGCCGATCGCGATCGCGACCGCGTGGATCACGCGTCATCCGGCGAAGATGCAGGTCGTGCTCGGCACCACGACGCCCGAACGGGTGCAGGATGCCGCAGCCGGCGCCGACATCGAGCTGACCAGAGCCGAGTGGTACGAGCTGTTCCGGGCCGCAGGACACCTCCTCCCCTGAACCGGCAGCCGTCGTCTAGCCTGAAGCCATGCAGCTCGTGTTCTACCTTCTCGTCATCGCCTTGATGATCGGCGCCCTGATCGACATCATCACGCGTGACGATTCGCAGGTGCGCTTCCTGCCCAAGATGGCGTGGCTGATCATCGTGATCCTGTTGCCGCTCATCGGCGGCCTCCTGTGGTTCGCGATCGGCCGGGAGTACGCGGAGGCGGGGATCCGGCTCCCGCGCATGGCCCGACGCGAGCAGCATCCGCCTCGCACCGCGGCGCCTGCGGCGCCTGCCGTCCCCGTCGACACGCGCACCACCGAGCAGCAGATCGCCGACCTCGACCGCGAGATCGAGGAATGGCGGCTGCGCGAGGAGATCGAGAAGCGCAAACGCGACTCGACCGACAGCTAGCGGTCGAATGACTCCCTGACTGCGGCTTCCAGCGTCGGATAGCGGAATTCGAAGCCGGCTGCGCTGAGCTTCTCGGGCAGCACCCATCGGCTCTTGAGGATCAGCTCGGTCTCGGTGCGGATGCCGATCGCCCCGATCTCGAGCATCCATCGGGGCATCGGCGGCCCGATGCGGGCCCCCAGCACCGCGCGCACCGTGGCCATGAAGGTCGTGTTGTCGACCGGGTTCGGGGATGCCGCGTTCACGGGGCCGTCGAGCTCCGGATGCTCCTCCAGAAAGTCGATGATGCGCGCGACGTCGTCGACGTGCACCCAGCTGAACCGCTGTCGACCGCGTCTGGCGCCGGGCAGATGCGCGGTGCCGGCCGCTCGCCGGGCCCTGCTCACCGGCCACCATCCGTCGTGCTGGGCTCCGCCGAGGCCGAGTCGCGCGAGATTCTTCAGCGGACCGAGGACGCCGCCGTGGCCGAGCACGATCGTGCTGCGCAGTGCCACGCGGCGGGTCGTGGGCAGGTCGTCGGCGAACAGCGCCTTCTCCCAGGCCTTCGCGACCTCGACGGAGAACCCGGTGCCGATCTCGCCGGTCGACTCCGTCATCGGACGGTCCTCGGCGTGGCGGTAGATCGTCGCGGTGGAGGAGTTCACCCACAGCGCGGGCGGGTTCTCGGCTCTCGCGATCGCCCCGCTCAAGGCCTTCGTCGTGTCGAGACGCGAGCGGAAGATCTCGGCGCGGTTCTCCGCCGTGTATCGGCAGTTCACGCTCTTGCCGGCCAGACCGATCACGAGCGAGGAGCCGTCGACGGCTCGATCGATCGCGTCCTGATCATCCCAGGCGATGTCGGCGTTCGATCGCGAGATCGTCACGACCTCGCGTCCTGCTTCGCGCAATCGGGGCAGCAGGTACTGCCCCATGAATCCGCTGGAGCCGCCGATCACGACGCGTCCTGTGTTCACGGCGATGCCTCCTCGAGGCGATAGGAGAAGGAGCCGCGATACTCGTACACCCGGCCGATCAAGGGAATGTCGACGGTGAGCGCCACGCGCTGCCGGTCGATCTCGTCGTCGAAGCGCTCGCTGAGGCGGACGACCGGCGAGAGCAAGCGCGGAGCCCGCAGTCGAAGCCGGCCGAGACGGATGCCGACGGCCCTGCTCGTGAGGGCGAGCGTGCCGCCCTGCACATCGACGTCGAAGCATGCGGCGACCAGCGCGGGTTCTCCGAGCTCGTCGACGACGCGGCCGTGGCGGGTCACCGCGACGGCGTCGTGCATCGTCCAGGAGCCGCGGGCGAAGCGGAACTCACGTGTGCCGATCGCGCGAGAGGCCACCGAGCGGTTCACCACACGGAACGGCACGTCGTGCTCACCGCAGGCCGCGACCACACCGCGCCGCTCGAGCAGGCGAAGGAACGGCCACAACCAGCGCCGAGTCGTTCCCACGTACGAGAAGACGCCCTCGCCGACGCCGACCTTCCCCTCCGGGATCGGCTGGAAGTAGGCGCGCAGACGCGGGTGCAGCTCATCGATCCGGTCGCCCAGCGCCCTGGCATACGGAGACTGTGGAACGTTCCTCACGGTCAGGCGGCGGACTCGCGCAACTTGACCAGGCGCTCGTGTCCTGTCTCCTCGAGCTCGGCGATGTCGCCTCGCGATTTCAGGAAGTCCGAGAACGAACGGTAGCCGAGGGCCTTCTCGCTGAACGAGGGGTCCATTCGGCGCATGTGCGTCTTGACGGCCGAGCTGTGCAGCCACTCGTCGGCATCGGTCTTGTCGTGGCCCAGGCGCAGAGCGCGCTGCAGAAGTGCCGTGGCTTCGCCCTGCTCATCGAGGGCAGGCGGCACGGCGGAGGCTGCGGCCGTTGCGGCCTTCGTCCGCGACCTGCTCTTCGGGGCGGTCTTCGTCTTGGCGGCGGGTTCGGGCTCCGGCTCGGGGACGATCGCCGGCTCGACGACCGCCACCGGCGGTGCAGCCTTCGTGGGCCGCACCACGCCGGGCAGGGAGTCGTACGACTCGAACTCGTCGCAGGCCGCAGCCAGGGACTTCGCCGTGGAACCGGCGACGCCGACACCGATCACGTAGCGGCCGAGTCGCTTGCAGCGCTGTGCGAGCGGCACGTAATCGCTGTCGCCGGCGACGATCACGACGTGGGTCAGGTCGGGCAGCCGGAACATGTCCTCGACGGCATCGACCGCCAGACGGATGTCGGCGCCGTTCTTCGCGTACGCGGCAGCGGGGAACAGCTGCACCAGGTCGACGGCGCGGGCCACGAGCTGCGAGCGGTACTCGGCGTTCACGGGTGAGGACCAGTCGGCGTAGGCGCGAGTGAGCACGAGTGTGCCGAAGGAGGCCGCGTAGTCGATGATGGCGCCGACTTCGATCATCGCGCCCTTCAGGCGCTCGACGACCTCGGGATCGTTCGGATGCTCCGTGATGCGCTGACGGTCCTTGCCGTAGGAATTGCGGCCGTGGACGCGGTCGTACCAGGAGATGACGATGTTGTCGAAGTCCAGGTAGACGGCGACGCGGGCGTCTGTGGTCTCAGCCATTGTCGGCCTCCTCGCTCGGGTACCGCACGCCGATCTGCGCTCGGATCTCGTCGAGCGTGCCCATGATCGCCATGCTCTCGGCGACCGGCAGCACGTCGGAGTCGAGCGAGCCGTCGGCGACGTAGCGCTCGGCGGCCAGCGCCTGATACTCCATGCCCCGCCCGGCCACCTCGTCGGAGGCGAACTCCTCGACGACCGTGCCGTCCGGCAGGGTCACGCGGAAGGTCGTAGGGGAGTACCACACGCGATCTATGTCGATCCGGGCCTCTGTCCCCACGATGCTCGCGGCGTTCGGGCCCGCTCCTCGAGACGAGGAGAGCGTGGTCGACACTGCGCCTGTGCCATGCGTCATGACCGTGGCCACTTCGGCATCCGCTCCCGTCTCGATCAGACGGCCCACCGCCTTCACTGTTGTGGGGGCGCCGAGGATGTCCCACACGAAAGAGATGGGGTAGATGCCCAGATCGAGCAGGGCGCCGCCGCCGAGTTCGAGCGCGTTCAGACGATGCTCCGGATCGGAGGGGAGGAGCTGGGTGTGGTCGGCGCTCACCGCGCGGATCTCACCGAGGGTTCCTGCAGCGATGATCTCGCGGATGCGGATCATGTGCGGAAGGTAGCGCGACCACATGGCCTCCATCACCAGCAGACCGCGCTCGGCGCCGAGCCGCTGCAGGTTCTCGGCCTCTGAGCGGTTCAGCGTGAACGCCTTCTCGACGAGCACGTGCTTGCCGGCCTCGAGCGCTAGACGCGCGTTCTCGTGATGCATCGGGTGCGGCGTCGACACGTAGACGATGTCGACGTCCGGGTCGGCGACCAGCGCCTCGTAGGAGGCATGAGCGCGGGGGATCTCGAAGCGCGCCGCGAAGGCATCCGCCGATTCCTGTGAGCGCGAGCCGACCGCGACCAGATCACGCCCCGCGGTGCGGAGGTCGGATGCGAACGCGCCGGCGATGCCGCCGGTCGCGAGGATTCCCCAACGAAGACCAGTCATGGTCTCAGCGTAGTTGTTCAGCCGACGGCGAGTGCCTGATCGAGATCGGCGATGATGTCGCGCGGATCTTCCAGACCGGCCGACAGCCGGATCGTGTTCAGGGAGATGCCGGCAGCGGCTCGCTGCTCGGCGTTCAGGTGCGAGTGCGTCATCGAAGCGGGGTGGGCGACGAGGCTGCGCGCGTCGCCGATGTTCGCGACCAGGCGCACGACCTTCAGACTGTCGATGACGCGCGCGACGCGCTGCTGCGTGCCCTCGTCCTCCGCGCCCGCCAGATCGAAGGAGAACACCGAAGGGACGCCGCTCGGGAGGTACCGGGTCGCGAGGTCGTGCCAGCGGTTGCCCGCGAGGCCGGGGTGGTTCACATGGGAGACCGACGGATGCTGCGCCAGGAACTGCGCGACGGCGAACGCGGTCGACGACTGGCGCGCCACCCGCAGGTCGAGCGTCTCGATCCCCTGAAGGATCTGCCAGGCGTTGAAGGGCGACAGCGAGGGGCCGAGGTCGTGCACGTACTTGGACTTCACGAGCGCCGCGAACGCTTGCCCGATGCCGAAACGTTCCCACAGCACGAGACCGGGAACCCTCTTGTACTCGGCGGTGAACTGGGGCCAGCGCTCAGGCTGCGCGCCGAAGTCGAAGGTGCCCTGATCGACGACGACTCCGCCCAGGGAGGTGCCGTGGCCGGAGAGGAACTTGGTCGCCGAGTGCACGACGAAGTCGGCGCCGTGCTCGCCCGGGCGGACGAGATAGGGAGTGCCGACGGTGTTGTCGATCACGAGGGGGACGCCGGCATCGTGCGCGATGTCGGCGACCAGACGGATGTCGAGCACCTGCGCGACCGGGTTCGCGACCGATTCCGCGAACAGGGCGCGCGTCTCAGGACGGATCGCGGCGCGCCAGGCGTCTGCGTCGTCCTGGTCGACGAAGGTGACGTCGATGCCGAAGTCGTCGAAGGTGTCCTGGAACAGGTCGACCGTGCCGCCGTAGAGCTGGTTCGCCGCGACGATGTGTCCGCGGACACCGACGATCGCGAGCAGGGAGACCGCGACGGCGGCCTGGCCGGAGGCCACGGCGACGGCGGAGACACCCCCCTCGAGCGCGGCGACACGCTCCTCGAGCACCTGCTGGGTCGGGCTGGCGTTGCGGCTGTACAGATTGCCGCTCTTGCGCAGAGCGAACAGATCGGCGGCGTCGGCGAGCGAGGCGAACTGGAACGCGGCGGTCTGGTAGATCGGCGGGACGGCGCTGTTCTGCGGCGTCCCGGGGACGTAGCCGGCCTGGATCTGCTGGGTCGCGAACTCGCTCATCAGACCATTGTCGTGACCCCGGCCGGTCCGGCTCGGCGTATGTCGAACTGTTGCGCCCGGGGGAATAGGCGCCGCTACCGGCCGAGGAACTCCGCGACGGTGTCGAGGGCGGCGGCGTGCGCCTCGAGATGCGGGAGGTGCGCGACATCCCCCAACTCCACGAGCTCGGCGCCGGGAACGGCCGCCGCCACCTGCTGGGAGTTGCGGCGGACGTGCGCGAGGTCGAGGTCGCCGACGAGCACGAGCGTCGGCACGGCGATCTCGTCCAGGCGCTTCCAGGCGTCATCCGGCACCAGCTGTTCGCCGGGGTCGGGGGCGTGGAGGGCTATCCCGTTCATCGCCAGGAAGAGCTCTCTGGCGCGAGGCGCTGCGCGCCCAGGGCGATCAGGTCCGTCGAGCCAGACGATCGACTCCAGACGGTTCACCTCTTCGAGATCGCCCGCGGCATCCGCTTCGTCCATCTGCCGGTCGAGCTCGGCCACGATCGGATCGAGCACCGGTGCCGGTGCTCCACCGACTGCCGGTGCGATCAGCACCAGAGCCGCCACCCGATCCGGGTGCGCGAGTGCCAGGTCGATGGCGGTGCGGCCGCCCATCGAGCATCCGATGACGATGGCCCTGTCGATGCCGAGACCGTCCAGCACCGCAGCAGCGTCCGTGACCGGCGACCATCCGTCCTCGGTCTCGTATGCGGTCTCTCCATAGCCGCGAGCGTCGTATCGGATAGCGCGCATGCCGTCGCCGATGCGGGCGATCAGCGGCTCCCAGGAACTCCGGTCGGTGACGCCGGCGTGGATCATCAGCAGTGCGTCGCCGTCACCGGTCGCGTCGACCACCAGCCGGGCTCGTCCGGAGGGGATGCTGTGGCGGGTCACGGGACGAGGATGATCTTCCCGTCGGCGGCGTGCGACTCCACGAGCTCGTGCGCGCGCCCGGCCTCGGCGAGCGGCAGCTCGGGCCCCAGCTCGATCGTGAAATCCCCCGAGGCGATGAGGGCGATGGTCGCTGGGAGCGCCTCCGCACGCCAGGCGAGCTCCTGCTCGCTGAGGGGCACCGGCGAGCCGCCGGAGAAGGCTCGGATGCCGAAGGATGCCGCATCCGGACCTCGGACGATCGTGGCGATGCGCTCGCGATCAGCGACCAGGGCGAGCGACGTCTCGATCGCCTCGTCGGTACCCGCGCCGTCGAGGGCAACGGTGACGCCGCCGGGGGCGGCTTCGCGCACCCGCTCGAGCAGCCCCTCGCCGTAGGCGATGGGGATCGCGCCGAGTTCGCGGAGCTGCTCGTGCCGGGCGGGGCTCGCGGTGGCGATGACCGTGGCACCCCAGGCGACGGCGAACTGCACGGCGGCCTGGCCGACCGAGCCGGAGCCCGCATGCACGAGCAGGACGTCGCCGGCCTTGACGCCCAGCGACTTCAGGCACTGGTACGCCGTGCCGGCGGGGATGCCGATGCCGGCGCCCTCGGACGCCGTCACGGAGTCGGGAAGAGCCGCGAGGTTCGTGGCCGGTACGGCGAGGTGAGACGCATAGGTGCCCACCGTGTCGCGGATCGCGACCCGATCACCGACGCTGTACGAGTCCACGCCTTCACCGAGCGCCTCGATCACACCGGCGCCGTCGAACCCGATGCGCCGCGGCTCGACGATCGGCGGGGATGGGCGTTTTCCGGCGCGGATCTTCGCGTCGATCGGATTGACTCCGGCCGCCTCGATGCGCACCACGACCTCGCCGGGAGCGGCGAGGGGATCGGGGATCTCGGTCAGGTGCAGGACGTCGGGAGAGCCGATTTCGGTGTACACGATCGCGCGGGCCATGATGACAAGGCTAATCGCGTTTCGTCTCTGCGTTTCGTCTCGCTTCGCTCGCTCAACGACCGGGTTCGTGCTGAACTACCGGTTCGCGCTCAACGACCGGCGGGGGCGAGGGCCTTCGTGATCCGCTGAGGTGACACCGGCTGCGCCGTGCCCAGACGCTGGGCGAACACGCTCACCCGGTACTCTTCGAGCAGCCATCGCGTCTCGACGATCGCCGGAGATGCGCCGGCGACGAGCGGGATCGTGCCTCCGGCCTCTTCGTATGCCCTCGCCATCCGCTCGAACTCGCTCATGCGCGTGCGGTCCTTGCCCGGCTCGTTCGCGAGTGTCTTCAGACGATCGATCATGCCGTCGAGGTAGCGGGGGAAGTGCGCCAGTCGGTCGACACCGGCTGCCGAGATGAACCCCGGGTGCAGAAGCCCTGCGAGCTGCGTGCGGATGTCGTTCAGCGGCCCGAGCAGGGCGAGCGAGTTCTGCGACTTGATGCCGCGCTCGACCTCGCGCGATTTCGTGAGGATGCGGGCGACCAGGGAGACGCAGGCGAAGAGCTCGTCGACCAGCGTGGCCGAGACGGCATCCCGCGCCTGCTCGAAAGCGGCCTGGGTCCGGATAATGGAGCTGGGTCCCTGAGCCTGTCGAAGGGCGAGAGACCGCTGGACGACTGCCCGACGGCAGTCCTCGAGAAGCGCGGCCGCATTCTGATAGGGAGAAGCCGCGAGCGCGAGCTTCTCCTGGCTGGTCAAGTGCTCCTGCACATACGAGGTGGGCGACGGCACGTTCAGCAGCACGAGCCGCAGAACGCCGTCACGGCTCGCCGCCGCCGCAGCATCCGCCGTCGCCTCGACGCGCACCGAGACGCTCTTGACGTCGTCGACGATCGCCGGATAGCCGCGCACCACGCCGCCGGCGACCCGGGTGTCGAGCACCTCGGGGAGATCATCGAACGTCCAGGCGGTGAGGCCGGAGCGTTCGATGGACGCGGTGGACGCCACCGCTGCGGGACTGGGGCGCCTCGTCTCATCCCGCTCGCGCGAGGGCCGATCGGTGCTGAGAGATCGCGCCACGCTCGACCGAGCCCGGTCGGAGAGCCGTGCCTGGAGCTCGCCGAGGTCTCGACCGGCGCCGGCCACGCGCCCGCGCTCGTCGACGGCGCGGAAGTTCATGCGCAGGTGGGCGGGCACCCGTTCGTCGTCGAAAGCGCTCGCGGCGACGAGCTGATTCGCGAGCGGCTGGATGAGCTTCGCCAGCGCCTCCTTGAGCGTGCGCGGTGGTGTGCCGCCGTGCGACTCCGGGCCCTCGCCGGCAAGCGCCTCGCCGAACTTCTCGGCCCAGTCGGCCGCCGGCACGACATGGCGCCGGATCGCCTTCGGCAGGGCGCGGAGGAGGCCTGTGATGAGCTCGGCCCGGAGCCCCGGCACCTGCCAATCGAATCCTCGGTCCTCGATCTGGGCGAGCAGGGCCAACGGCACGACGACGCTGACTCCGTCATCCGCCGCACCCGGCTCGAAGCGGTAGGCGAGTCCGAGCACCTGGTCGCCCTGCGTCCACCTGGTGGGGAATTCGCTCTGATCGGCGCGCTCGTCATCGTCGACGAGGTCGCTCTCGCGCATCACGAGCAGCTTCGGCGTGGCCGTCAGCGCCTCGCGCCACCATTTCTCGAAGGAGCGGACGTCGAACACCTCGGCCGGGATGCGCTCATCGTAGAAGCGGAAGACCGCTTCGTCGCCGGCGAGGATGTCGCGACGGCGCTCGCGCTCCTCGAGCTTCTCGAGTCTCTTGCGCAGCTCGGCGTTGCTGCGCCAGAACGCGCTGACCCTCTTGTCGATGCGGGACGGATCCCATTCGCCTTCGACCAGTGCGTGCCGCAGGAACAGCTCGCGGGAAGCCGCCCGATCGATGCGCGCGAACTGCACGCGGCGGCGGGGGATGATCTCCACTCCGAACAGGGTCACCTTCTCATAGGCGACCGCGGCTCCTGCGTCCTTCGACCAGTGCGGCTCGGTGACCTGCCGCTTGGCGAGGTCGCCCGCGAGAGACTCCGCCCATGCAGGGTCGATCGCGGCGACCGTCCGCGCGAAAGTGCGCGAGGTCTCGACGATCTCGGCTGCCATCACCGCCTGCGGGCTCTTCTTGCGGAGTCCTGAACCGGGGAAGATCGAGAAGCGGATGCCGCGGGCTCCCCGGTACTCGGCGATCCTGCGCTTCGCGTCCTTGGGCGGCGTCTTGCTCTGCCCTCTGGCGGGCGCGCTGCGCTCGTCGAGGATGCCGATCTGCGACAGCAGTCCCGACAGGAGCGCCCTGTGGATCGCGTCAGGATCCACCGCACCGGTCGTTCTGGGATTCTTCACGAGGCTCTGCAGCTGGCGGTGCACGTCGAACCACTCCCGCACGCGGACGTAGTTCAGGTGCTCGCTGCGGCACATGCGCCGGAAGGCGCTGGAGCCGAGCTCCTTCTGCTGTTCGCGCAGGTGGTTCCACAGGTTGAGCAGCGTGAGGAAGTCGCTCGTCGGATCGACGAAACGGGCGTGCATCCGGTCGGCCTCGTCGCGCACGCCCTGCGGGGCCTCGGCGGAGGGGCGCTCGCGGACGTCCTGGATCGAGAGTCCGGCGACGATGGGCAGCACGTCTCTGAGAACAGGGGCCGCTGAGCCTGTCGACGAGCGAGACGCCTCGACGATCATCCGTGCGAATCGCGGGTCCATCGGCATTCGCGCGATGTCGCGCCCGATGCGGGTGAGCCGATGCGACGGCGTGCCTGATACCGCCGAAGCGTCGCTCGTCACCGCGCCGAGCTCGCCGAGCAGGTCGAGGGCGGCCTTCACGCCGCGCGAGTCGGGGGGAGTGAGGAACGGGAACTCCGTGATGTCACCGAAGCCGAGCGACAGCATCTGCAGCACGACCGAGGCGAGCGAGGTACGCAGGATCTCGGGCTCGGTGAACTCGGGGCGCCCTGCGAAATCGTCTTCGCCGTACAGACGGATCGCGATTCCGTCGCTGGTTCGACCCGCTCGACCGGAACGCTGATTCGCCGAGGCCTGCGACACGGGCTCGATCGGCAGGCGCTGCACTTTGGAGCGGTTGCTGTAGCGCGAGATGCGGGCGGTGCCGGTGTCGATCACGTACTTGATGCCCGGCACCGTGAGGCTCGTCTCGGCGACGTTCGTGGCGAGGACGACCCGACGGCGGAGGCCGGCGACCGCAGAGCGCTCGAACACCCTGTGCTGTTCGGCGGCGGAGAGCCGGCCGTACAGCGGCAGCACCTCGACGGGCGCGGTGTGCGAACGATACGCGCCACGCACGGCGTCCGCTGCGTCGCGGATCTCGGCCTCACCAGGGAGGAAGACCAGTACGTCACCAGCCGCTTCGCGATCGAGCTCCTGCAGGGCCTTCACGATCGCGGTCACCTCGTCGCCCGGTTCCTGATCGCCGCCCCGCGACGGGCTCAGGGATGCTGTCGACTCGTCATCGACCAGCGGGCGGTATCTGATCTCGACGGGGTACGTGCGCCCGGAGACTTCGATGACGGGGGCGGGCCGTCCCGTCGAGTCCGCGAAGTGCTTCGCGAAGCTCTCCGGGTCGATCGTGGCCGACGTGATGATGAGCTTGAGGTCCGGCCGCTCCGGCAGGATGCGAACGAGGTAGCCGAGCAGGAAGTCGACGTTCAGCGAGCGCTCGTGCGCCTCGTCGATGATGATCGTGTCGTAGCGGCGGAGCAGTCTGTCGCGGTGGATCTCGTTCAACAGGATGCCGTCGGTCATCAGCGCCACACGGGTCTCGTCGGAGACCTGGTCGGTGAAGCGCACCTTGTAGCCGACGAGACCGCCCAGATCGACCTGCAGCTCCTCGGCCACGCGCTCGGCGATCGTGCGGGCGGCGAGCCGGCGGGGCTGGGTGTGCGCGATCCGCTCGCGTCCGAGGTCGAGGCAGATCTTCGGCAGCTGCGTCGTCTTGCCCGAGCCGGTCGCGCCGGCGACGATCACGACCTGGTTGTCGCGGATCGCGTCGGCGATCTCTTCCCTGGCTGCGCTGACGGGCAGCTCAGGGGGATAGGTGATCACGGGAGAAGACATAGCCCTCCATCGTATGCCGGGATCGAGCACATACGATCGTCGGATGACGAGAGCGCTGCACTGGTTCCGCGAGTTCGGACGTCCCCCGCGGATCCTGGGGCTGGATGTCGCCCGTGGCCTCGCGATCCTCGGCATGGCGGGAGCTCACATCGGGGAGACGGGGTCGTTCGACCCGTTCGACCCGTCGACGTGGTCGTCGCTCGTGCACGGGCGCTCGTCGATCCTGTTCGCGGTGCTCGCAGGCGTCTCGATCGCGCTGATGACCGGACGCAGCGACCTGCCGGACCCTGCGCGAATCCCGAGCCTGCGGCTGAACCTCGTCGGACGCGGAGCCGTGATCTTCGTGATCGGACTCGTCCTGGAGATGTTCGGCACGCCGATCGCGGTGATCCTCACGCTGTACGGTCTGCTCTACGTCGCGGTGATCCCGTTCCTCCGCTGGCGTCCGTCGTCTCTGCTTCTCGCGGCGGCCGTGCTGGCGGTCGCAGGACCGCCGCTGCTCGCGCTCGTGACGGCGCTGACGCTGCACCCTTACGGAGCCGGGATCGGTTTCGTGCTCTACGGCTCGTATCCCATCACCGTGTGGATGGCGTTCGTGCTGGGTGGCATGGCACTCGGGCGCCTGCGCGTCGAACAGGCCGAGACCGCGGCGATCGCACTCGGTGCGGGCGTCGGACTCACGGTCATCGGATACGGCCTGGGAGCGGTGGGGATGGTCGCCGGGATCGGCACGCCCCAGGGCGCCGGCGGGTCGGGAGAGGGCGGCTGGGGTGCGTATCCGCAGGCGCTGGCAGATGCCGATCCGCTCGGGGCCGTGCTCGCCTCGGTCTTCGCGGTCGACCCGCATACAGGCGGCGTCGCCGAGATCCTCGGCTCCGGGGGCTTCGCGCTCGTGGTGATCTCGCTGTGCCTGCTGCTCGCCCGACCTCTGCGCTGGATGCTGCTTCCGCTCGGCGCCCTGGGCTCCATGCCTCTGTCGGCATACAGTCTGCACGTCGTCTCCGCCGCGCTCATCAGCGGCCCCGGCGGCTTCGTCCAGAGCAACGCCTTCTGGGCGCTGACGGCGCTCGCACTCATCGTCATCGCGACCGCGTGGTCGGTGTTCGTGG
Source organism: Microbacterium sp. ZW T6_19 (assembly GCF_044987465.1). Lineage (NCBI taxonomy): Bacteria > Bacillati > Actinomycetota > Actinomycetes > Micrococcales > Microbacteriaceae > Microbacterium > Microbacterium sp. ZW T6_19. The sequence continues at coordinate 191,326 of NZ_JBJDRH010000004.1, forward strand.
GCCGCGGCCCTCTGGAGAGGCTGGTCGGCGCAGCGGCCCGCGCTATGGCGAGCCCACCCCGGACGACCGGTCATAGGCTGGACTCATGACGATTCCTGCACTCGAACTGAACGACGGCCATTCCATCCCACAGCTCGGCTACGGCGTCTTCAAGGTGCCGGCCGACGAGACCGAGCAGGCCGTGAGCCAGGCTCTCGAGATCGGCTACCGCCACATCGACACCGCTGCCATCTACGGCAACGAGGAGGGTGTGGGTGCGGCGATCGCGGCATCCGGCATCCCTCGCGACGAGCTGTTCATCACCACGAAGCTGTGGAACGATCGGCACCACGGCGACGAGTCGAACGCTGCGATCGCCGAGAGCCTCGAGAAGCTCGGCCTCGAGCAGGTCGACCTCTACCTCGTGCACTGGCCGACCCCGGCGAAGGACGACTACGTGCACGCGTTCTCGAAGCTCATCGAGATCCGCGATGCGGGCCTCACCCGCAGCATCGGCGTCTCGAACTTCCTCGTCCCGCATCTCGAGCGCATCGTCGCCGAGACGGGTGTCACTCCCGCGGTCGATCAGATCGAGCTGCACCCGGCGTACCAGCAGCGCGATGTCGTGGACTGGGCATCCGATCACGGGGTCCGCATCGAGTCCTGGGGTCCGCTCGGGCAGGGCAAGTACGACCTGTTCGGCACCCCCGCGGTGGCTGATGCCGCAGCAGCTCACGAGGTCACGCCTGCCCAGGCGGTGCTTCGCTGGCATCTGCAGAAGGGGAACATCGTCTTCCCCAAGTCGGTGCGTCCCGAGCGCCTGCGCGAGAACCTCGACGTGTTCGGTTTCGAGCTGACCGACGCGGAGATCGCGGCGATCGACGCCCTCGATCCTCTCGACGGAACCGGCCGCGTCGGTTCGCACCCGGACGACGTGAACTGACGTAATGATTCCTCCGATGACGCCCCGTGTCGCTCCCCGCGACGCGGGGCGTCGCCGGGAGTAGCTTCATCGACATGACAGCTGCCTACCGTGTCGTCGCCGTGTCCGGTTCGCTTCACGAGCCGAGCAAGACCACCGCGCTCATCCGCGCCATCGGCGCGGCGATCGCCGAGCGCGCCGAGATCGAGTTCGAACTGATCGAGCTCACCGACATCGGGCCGGCGCTGGCCGGAGCCCTCCGCCGCGACCAGCTTCCGCTTCAGGTCGAGGAGAAGATCGTCGCGATCGAGCAGGCGGATCTGCTGATCGTGGGCAGCCCGGTCTACCGGGCATCGTTCACCGGGCTGTTCAAGCACCTCTTCGACTTCGTCGGGCAGTACGAGCTCGTCGGCAAGCCCGTGCTGCTGGCGGCGACGGGCGGTGGCGAACGTCACGCGCTCATCATCGAGCACCAGTTGCGGCCGCTGTTCGCCTTCTTCCAGGCGCTCACCCTCCCGCTGGGCGTGTACGCGAGCGACACCGACTTCGCCGGCTACGTGATCGAGTCGGAGGTGCTGCGATCGCGCATCGCCTTGGCTGCCGAACGAGCGCTGCCGCTCGTCGGGTACGCGGCGACCAGACCGGTGGAGCTCCTCGCCGGCTGAGATGCACGGAGCCGGCTGAGCCTCGCACAGGCGTAGCGTTACAGAGGTGACGAACCGACTGGCAGACACGCTCAGCCCGTACCTGCGGGCGCACGCCGAGAATCCCGTCGACTGGTATCCGTGGGGGCCCGAAGCCTTCGCCGAGGCGCAGCGGCGCGACGTTCCGCTGTTGATCTCGATCGGCTACTCGACCTGCCACTGGTGCCACGTGATGGCGAGGGAGTCCTTCTCGGACCCTGCGATCGCGGCCCTGATCGACGAGGGCTTCGTCGCGATCAAGGTCGATCGGGAGGAGCATCCCGACGTCGACGGCGCCTACATGGCCGCGGCATCCGCCTTCACCCAGAACCTGGGCTGGCCGTTGACCGTGTTCGCGACTCTGCGAGGACGCACCTTCTACGCCGGCACCTACTGGCCGCCCGAGGCTCGCCCGCCGATGCCGGCGTTCCGCGACGTGCTCGCGGCGGTGCGTGAAGCCTGGACGCTGCGGCGGGCGCAGGCGGAGGAGTCTGCGGATGCCGTCGCCGACGCTCTCGCCCGCGCGGCGCAGTCCGTACCAGCCGACCTGCCCGACACCGCCGATCTCGCGACCGCGGCCACCGCGATCGCCGGTCGGGAGGACCGCATCCACGGCGGCTTCGGCGGCGCCCCGAAGTTCCCGGTGGCGACGGTGCTCGGCTTCCTCCTGAGCCCGCTGGTGCGACGTGACGTCCCGGACGCATCGGCGGCGGGCGTCCGTGCGTTCGACGCGATGGCCGCGTCCGCATTGCGTGACGAAGACGGCGGCTTCTTCCGGTACGCGACGCAGAGCGACTGGACGGTGCCGCACTACGAGCGGATGCTGACCGACAACGCCCAGCTGCTCGACATCGCACTCGAGGTGGGGGACGACGCGGTGGCGCGAGGCGTCGCCGACTTCCTCATCGCCACCCTTCGTCGTCCCGGTGGCGGCTTCGGAGCCGCACAGGATTCGGAGTCCTGGATCGACGGGCGCCGCGACGAGGGCGGCTACTACCTGCGCGCCGTCACGGCGCGAGCAGGTCTCCAGCCGCCCGAGGTCGACGGAAAGATCATCACGGGTTGGAACGGGCTCGCGATCGGCGCTCTCTCCCGCGCCGGCGCGCGACTCGGCGATCCGTCGCTCGTGTCGGCCGCTGCGGAGGCCGCGGAGGCCGTGCTCCGGCAGAATCGCGATCAGGACGGCAGGCTCGTGCGTGCGTCGCTCGACGGGGTCGCATCGACGGCATCGGCGACCGCATCCGATCTCGCTCTTCTCGCAGACGGGCTGTTCGCGCTCGCCGCAGCCAGCGGCGACGCGTCGTGGGCCGTGACCGGGCGCGCTGTGCTCGACGAATCGCTTTCCGGGGTGGGCGGCGATCCGTTGCTGTCGGAACAGGGCATCGCGACGGCCCCCGACCAGACCGACGGCGATCTGCCCTCTGACGCCGCCTCCGTCGCCATGGCCGCACTGTCTGCCTGGCGACTCGGGGCGGGGGAGCACTACCGGGATTCGGCCGTCGTGATCGTGCGCTCGCTCTCGAAGAGCGCGCGGGAGCAGCCGTTCGCGCACGGCAGCCTGCTGCGGGTGGCCGCCGCTCTCAACGAGGCTCCACGGCAGGTGGTCGCGGTCACCGCTGCACGTGACGGCGATCTCGCGGCGGCGGCGCGGGCAGCTGATGCGGACGTGATCGCCGTGGTGACGCCGACGCAGGCTGCGGAGTTCGCAGACGCCGGATTCGAGCTGTTCGACGCACGGGCCGACGTGGCGGAGAGGGTGTACGACTGCCGCGGTTTCGTGTGCCGCCTGCCGGTGAGCGAGCCCGCCGAGGTGATCGCGGCGCGCTGACTCAGCCGGCGTTGCGAGGATGCCGCTTCGCGGCGCGCTCGTTGCCACGACGGTAGTTCCCCGTGACTCTCGCCATGAGCAGTTGAGGGTCGCCCTGCTCGACCTCGATCAGGAACTGGGCGGCGCGGGCTCCGCGCAGCACAGTCGCGGCCTTCCCGTGGTGGCGGATGACGACGTCGCCGGCGCGCAGCACGTAGTCGAATCCGGCCGGGCTTCCCATGACGTGATCGTATCCTCTCGCGAGGGTGTGCAGTCTGCTCAGCGGATTGCACGCAAGCGCCGTGCGGATGCGCGCCATGCGCAGTGATGAGTGAACCGTTTGCCCAGTCGCCCGCATCCGTTCTAGTGTTGCGCGACAGCGGTCGACGACGACCGACCGATCGGATCTCAGCAAGGACGCTCTGACGAATGACTCTTCCCTCCCGCGCCGGACTCGATGCGGTACCCGCATACCGTCAGGGTCGCTCGGCTCCGGCCGGCGCCTCCAAGCTCTCGTCGAACGAATCCCCGCATCCGCCGCTGGCCTCCGTGCGGGAAGCGGTGCAAGACGCCCTGGGCAGCATCAACCGCTACCCGGACATGAGTGCTGCAGCGCTGCGCACGCGGCTCGCCGACCGCTACGGGATCGACCCTCGACTGGTGACCGTCGGCGCCGGCTCGGTGGAACTCGCGGCGCAGCTCATCCACGCCGTGGCCGGTGAGGGCGATGAGGTCATGTTCGCGTGGCGGTCGTTCGAGGCCTACCCGTCGCTCGTGCGCATCGCAGGCGCGACCCCGATCGCCGTGCCGCTGAATGCCGAGCATGCCCACGACCTCGACGCGATGCTCGCCGCGATCACGCCGCGCACCCGTGCGATCTTCGTGTGCAATCCGAACAACCCCACCGGCACAGTCGTGAGCGCAGCAGAGCTCGAGCGCTTCGTCTCAGCCGTGCCGCACGACATCCTCGTCGTGATCGACGAGGCATACGTGCATTTCGACCGGACCGACAGCTACGGAGCGGGCATCGAGCTCTTCCGACAGCATCCGCACGTCGCGGTGCTGCACACCTTCTCGAAGGCCTACGGGCTCGCCGGCCTTCGCATCGGCTACGCGATCTCGCCTCTCGAGGTCGCCGAGAACCAGCGCAAGGTCGCTGTGCCGTTCGGTGTGAGCGACCTCGCGCAGGCAGCGGCCCGCGCGTCGCTGGATGCCGAGGATGAACTCGCCGCGCGGATCCATGAGGTCGTGACCCAGCGCGACCGACTGCGCGCTCTGCTCGCCGACGCCGGCTGGCCCGCGATCGCTTCGCAGGCGAACTTCGTGTGGGTGCCCGCGGGGGAGCGCACCGAGGAACTCGAGGCGCTGCTCCGCGAGGGCGGGGTGATCACGCGCGTCTTCCCGGGCGAAGGCGTGCGCATTTCTTCCGGCAGCATCGAAGACATCGACCGCGTGGCAGCCACGCTCGTTCGCACGGAGGCGATCGCATGACCGAGGTTCCCACCACGACGACCACGACCAAGGGCCTGCACCCGGGTCTCACTCGCCGGCAGATATCCATGATGGGCCTCGGCGGAGCGATCGGCGCCGGTCTCTTCGTCGGCTCCGGACAGGCGATCAGCATCGCCGGGCCCGCCGTGCTGGTCTCCTATCTCGTCGCCGGCGGCATCGTCGTGCTGGTGATGGCCATGCTCGCCGAGATGGTCGCCGCCCGTCCCAGCTCGGGAGCCTTCAGCTCTTATGCGCAGAAGGCCATGGGGCGCAGCGCGGGCAGCGCGGTCGGCTGGCTGTACTGGATACAGCTCGTGGTCGTGATCGCGGCCGAGGCTACCGGCGCAGGAGGCATCGTCGCAGGATGGGTTCCCGCGATCCCGGCCTGGGTCTGGGTGCTGGTCTTCGTGGCCGCGCTCACCGCCGTGAACCTGTTCGGCGTACGCAACTACGGACGCTTCGAGTTCTGGTTCGCGGCGATCAAGGTGGCTGCCATCATCGCCTTCCTGATCGTCGGCGTGTGCGCGATCCTCGGCCTCGTCCCCGGCGTCCCCGCCACCGGCGTCGGCAACGTGGTCGCACACGACGGTTTCGCACCGAACGGGATGACCGGCGTCGCCGCGGCACTGCTGATCGTCGTGTTCGCCTTCGGAGGCACCGAGGTCGTCGCGATCGCGGCCGCCGAATCCGACGACCCCTCGCGAAACATCCGCAGGATCGTCCGCGAGGTGCTCGTGCGCATCCTCATCTTCTACGTCGGCTCGATCTTCGTGATCGTCGCCGTGCTTCCCTGGAACGATCCCGCCGTCAAGGCTGGACCGTTCTCGGCCGTGCTCGACACTCTGAACGTCCCCGGCGTCGGGCTCGTGATGGATCTCATCGTCGTGATCGCCCTGCTCTCGGCGATGAACGCGAACATCTACGGCGCCTCTCGGATGGCCTACTCGCTCGGCGAGCGCGGCCTCGCGCCGCTCGCCGCGACCCGCACCACCGTCAACGGCGTGCCGTTCGTCGCGGTGCTGGCCTCGGTGGTCTTCGGGTTCGTGACCGTCGCGCTGAACTGGGCGTTCCCGGACACCGTGCTGCCGGCGCTCCTCAACGTCGTCGGCTCGACGCTGCTCGTGATCTGGACGTCGACCGCGGTTTCGCAGATCATCCTCCGTCGTCGTGCCGACCGGTCGGGCGAGGTGATGCCGATGCGCATGTGGGGATTCCCGTGGCTGTCGTGGCTGTGCCTGGTGCTGCTGGCGGGCGTCATCGCCCTCACCATGATCGACCCGGCGGCCCGCATCCAGCTGCTCCTGACGATCGGACTGACGGCCCTGCTCCTGATCGTCGCCCGTCTCACACGCGCGGTGGCGCGGCCCGGAGTCGTCAGGGAGCCGTGACGTGCAGATCGATCGACTCGACGCCGCACTGATCCGTTTACTCACCGAGGAACCTCAGCTGCCGATCCTGGAGTGCGCCCGCCGGCTCGGCATCGCTCGCGGCGCCGCGACCAGCCGGCTCGCGCGTCTGCACGAGGGCGGCGTGATCGATGCGATCGTTCCCCGCATCGAGCCCGGCGGGTTCGGGTACGGGCTCGTGGCGTTCTGCCTGGTCGAGATCGATCAGAAGGTGGGACACGACGAGGTCGCGGCGGCGCTCGCGGACGCGGTGCCCGAGATCGTCGACATGCACACCGTCACCGGGGCGAGCGACATGCAGCTGCGGCTCGTGGCGCGAGACGCCGTGCAGCTGCAGGACGTGCTCGACCGGGTGGCCGTCGTGCCCGGCGTCGCGCGCACGGCGTCATCCATCGCGATGCGCACGCATCTCTCGGGGCGTGTGCTGCCCTTGGTCGCGCACGTCGCCGAGGCCGAGGCCGAGAAGAGCTAGCTCAGACCCAGCCCGGCAGCCAGTTGTGCAGCAGCCAGAAGTCGTATGGCACGCTCATGCCGGTCCACACCGGATAGAAGAACGCAGACACGAGCACGGCGAACACGAGGAAGACCGTGACCGTGCGCTCGCCGGCATGGCGCCGGTACAGGGGATCGTCCCGTCGTCCGGCGATAACTCGCATCGTCATCGCGAGGCCGAGCACGAGGAACGGCATCATCGCCACGGTGTAGAACTGGAAGATCGTGCGCTCGGGGAACATCAGCCACGGCACGTAGGTCGCCGCCAGTCCGATGAGCGGGAAGGTGAGGGCGGGCTCGATCGGGCGCTTCTGGATCCAGGCCCGCACCAGGCGGTAGAGGAGATACACGGATGCCGCGACGGCCGCGTACCAGATCAGGGGATTCGGGATGCTGCTGATCACGGCGATGCAGTGATCCGTGCCGCAGCCCGCCGGATCGCTGCCGACCCACACAGCCGTCGGGCGCAGCAGGAACGGCCACTCCCAGGCGGGGCTCGCGTAAGGGTGGCCGCTGCTGAGGCCGACGTGGAAGTTCAGGATGGCCTGGTGATACCGGAACAGCGAGATGAAGGGGTTCGGGTCGAGGTCGCGGTTGTAGCCGCCTGCGGTGACGAGCCAGCCCGTCCAGCTCGCGAGGTAGACGGCGAACGCGGGGACGACCAGCAGCACGAACGACACCGGTCCCTGACGGAATGCCGCCGCTGTCGGCCACAGGACGACCCCCGCACGGCGGCGGGCGAGAGCATCCGTCACCACGACGTACAGTCCGAAGGCCGCCAGCACGTACAGGCCGGACCACTTCACGGCGCACGCCGCGCCGAGAGCGAGGCCGGCCGCGACGAGCCATGGGCGGCGCCAGAGCACGCGCCCCCACATCGGCTCGGGCTCGTCCTCATCGGGTCTCTCCAGCAGCGGGATCGTGCGCGCTCTGTCGTGCAGGATGAACAGCACGCCGAGCATGATGAAGAAGGTGAGGATGCCGTCGAGCAGGGCGATGCGGCTCAGCACGATGCTGAGGCCGTCGATCGCGAGGAGACCGCCGGCGACGGTCGCGACGACGACGGAGCCGGTGAGCTTGCGAGCGATGAGATACGTGAGCAGCACCGTGCCGGTGCCGAGAAGGGCGGTCGCGAGGCGCCAGCCGACGCTGTTGTCGGGTCCACCGAGAGCCATTCCCAGAGCGATCAGCCACTTGCCCAGCGGCGGGTGCACGATGAACGAGCCCTTGGGGTCGAGGGGGAGCTGCTGCAGGGTGATGAACGCCTCGTTCGCGTTCTCGCCCCAGGTGCCCTCGTAGCCGAGCGTCCACAGCGACCAGGCGTCCTTCACGTAATACGTCTCGTCGAAGGCGAGTTGGTGAGGATGGCCGAGATTGACCAGGCGCAGCACCGCCGCCACCAGGGTGACGACGAGGGGCGCGAACCATGCGATCATCCGTCCCCAGTCGGGGGTGCGCAGGATGCTGTCGCGCAGCTGCCCGTAGCGTGTGAGGCGCTCGTCGGGGGGTGGCAGCAGCGGGGCAGGTTCAGTCACCGCTACAGCCTAGACAACGCGCATAGGCTGAGCGTGTGATCATTCTCGCCGCCACGCCCATCGGAAATCTCGGCGACGCCTCTCGGCGGCTGATCGAGGTGCTCGAGAACGCCGAGGTCGTCGTCGCGGAGGACACGCGAACGACCGGGCGGCTCCTGCAGGCCCTGAAGATCGAGAACCGACCGCGGTTGATCGCCTTGCACGACCACAACGAGAAGCAGAAGTCGGGAGAGCTCGCGGCTCTGGCTCTGGAGTCGGACGTGGTCGTCGTCAGCGACGCGGGGATGCCCGCGATCAGCGACCCCGGGTACGGGCTGGTCGCCGAAGCCGTCGCCCAGGGCGTCACGGTCACAGCGATCCCGGGCCCGAGCGCGGTGCTGATGGCCCTCGCGATCTCGGGGCTGCCCACCGACCGTTTTACCTTCGAGGGATTCCTGCCGCGCAAGCCGGGGGAGCGGCGCTCGACGCTGCGTGCCCTCGCGGCCGAGCCGCGCACGATGGTGTTCTTCGAGTCGCCGTCGCGGCTCGCGTCCTCGCTCGTCGACATGGGCGCGGCCTTCGGCGACGAACGCCGGATCGCGGTGTGCCGGGAGCTGACGAAATTCTACGAAGAGGTGCGCCGGGGGACCGCCGCAGAGCTCGCGGCGTGGGCCGCCGATGGAGTGAAGGGCGAGATCGTCGTCGTCGTTGAGGGGGCGGCCGCCCGAGTCGCCTCGGCGGACGACGCGCTCACCCAGGTGCAGGCTCTCGTGGCCTCCGGCATCCGCTTGAAGGACGCCGCCGCCGAAGTCGCCGGGCTCACCGGGCTGTCCTCCCGCGACCTGTACCAGTCCGCGCTCGCCGCCCGGAAGTCATGATCTCTTCAGACTCGAGCATCGCAGCGGCGTATGGCAGCAGAGCGGCCGAGTACATCGAGATCGCCGGCGTTCTGGAGCAGATGGACGAAAGGGACGTCGCCGCGGTCGTGCGCTGGCGGGACGAGACGACTGGTCCTCTGCTGGATGTCGGATGCGGGCCCGGGCAGTGGACGGCGCTCCTCGCAGAGGACGGGCGGGACGCGCGCGGGATCGACCTGACGGAGAGCTTCGTGGCCTTCGCGCGCTCGACGTACCCCGGGCTCCCGTTCGAGGTGGGATCCTTCCGCCGTATCCCTGTGCCGACAGCATCTCTCGGCGGCATCCTCTCGTGGTACTCGCTGATCCACACTCCGCCCGCCGAGGTGCACGACGTCCTCTCCGAGTTCGCACGCGCTCTCGCACCGGGCGGCGGTCTTCTGATCGGATTCTTCGAGGGGGAGCCGCGCGAGCCCTTCGCGCATGCCGTGGCCCCGGCGTACTACTGGAACCAGGAGACGCTCGGGGAGCTGCTGGTGGATGCCGGCTTCGTGGTCACGGGCGGCGAACGCCGTGCCCGTGAGCCCGGGGAGATCAGCGCGCGACCGCACGCCTCCGTGACCGCCGTCATCCCTCGATCGGCAGGCTGAGCGCGTACCCTCGGACCATGGTGCGGGAGCGAGTGCGTACAGGACCGAGGCCGGGCGTCCTCGGCATCGTGTCGGTGCTGCTCGGCACGGGGCTCGGTGAGGTCGTCGCGGCTTTCCTGCTGCCGTCCGCCAGTCCCTTCGCGGCCGTCGGCGGAGCGCTGATCGACATCGCCCCCAGCTGGGCGAAGGACACCGCGATCGCGTGGTTCGGCACCGGCGACAAGGCGGCGCTGCTCGTGGGAATCGCCGTGGTCCTCCTGGCAGTGGCGTTCGCAGCCGGGATGCTGGAGCGACGCCGGCCGCCGCTGGGCGCAGTGGCCTTCGCCGCGCTCGGCGTCGTCGGCGCGGTGATCGCCGTCGTCCGCTCGGACGGAGCGCTGCTCGCCGCGATCCCAGCGCTCCTCGCGGGCGGCGTGGCGGCGCTGACGGTTCGCGGGCTCATCTCGCTCAGCGAGCGCGAGGAGGAGCCGGAGCGGCGGAAGTTCCTGGTCTGGACGGCCGTGGCGACGGCATCCGGCCTGCTCGCGCTCGCCGTATCGAACGTCGCCCGCACCGCCTCGCAGAGCGTGGAGACGATTCGCAGCGCGCTCCGCCTGCCGAAGCCGGCGGCGGCCGCGCCGCAGGTGCCGCAGGCCGCCGAGCTGGGCATCCCGGGGCTCGCGCCCGTGGTCACGCCCAACGCCGACTTCTACCGCATCGACACCGCGCTGATCGTCCCGCAGGTGGATCCGGCCGACTGGAGTCTGCGCGTGCACGGCATGGTCGACCGCGAGGTCGTGCTCACCTGGGACGATCTGCTCGCATCGCCCCTGCAGGAGGCTGACGTGACGCTCGCATGCGTGTCGAACACCGTCGGCGGCGATCTGATCGGCAACGCCCGCTGGCTCGGGCTGCCGGTGCGGGACGTGCTCACTCGCGCCGGTGTGCATGCGGATGCCGACATGGTGCTCTCGACATCGATCGACGGGTTCACGGCATCCACTCCGCTCGAGGCTCTCACCGACGAGCGCGACTCGCTGCTTGCGGTCGGCATGAACGGCGAGCCGCTCCCCGTCGAGCACGGCTTCCCGGTGCGGCTCGTGGTGCCAGGACTCTACGGCTACGTGTCGGCCACGAAGTGGGTGACCGAACTCGAGGTCACCCGGTTCGATCGCGCCACCGCGTACTGGACCACTCGCGGCTGGTCGGAGCGGGGGCCGATCAAACTGCAGTCGCGTATCGACGTGCCGCGCGGTTCCGTCGACGCCGGCGAGGTGGTGATCGCCGGGATGGCCTGGCAGCAGCACGTCGGCGTCGACGGCGTCGAGGTGCGCATCGACGGCGGCGAGTGGCAGCGGGCGACCCTGGCTGCGGCGATCTCCGACGACACCTGGGTGCAGTGGCACCTCGCCTGGACGGCCGAGAGCGGTTCGCATGAGATCGAATGCCGCGCGATCGGCGCCGACGCGGTCACCCAGACAGATGCTGCAGCGCCGCCTGCTCCGGACGGCGCGACGGGGTGGCACCGCATCACCATCGCAGTGCGCTGACCCGGCGTAACCCGCTTCGGCATCCCACCTAGAATTGACCCCATGCCCGCAGGCGAATCCTTCTACATCACCACGCCCATCTACTACCCCTCCGATGTGCCTCACATCGGCCACGGGTACACCTCGGTGGCGGTCGACGCGCTCGCGCGCTGGCATCGTCAGAGCGGCGACGACACCTGGATGCTGACGGGCACCGACGAGCACGGCCAGAAGATGCTCCGCGCCGCAGCGGCGAACAACGTCACGCCGCAGGAGTGGGTCGACAAGCTCGTCACCGAGGCGTGGTTCCCGCTGCTGAAGACCCTCGATGTCGCGAACGACGACTTCATCCGCACCACGCAGGAGCGGCATGAGGAGCGCGTGAAGAAATTCGTCCAGGCCATCTACGACCGCGGCTACATCTACGCGGGCGAGTACGAGGCGCTCTACTGCGTCGGCTGCGAGGAGTTCAAGCCCGAGTCGGAGATCCTCGACGGAACGGGGCCCTTCGAGGGCCTGAAGGTCTGCGCGATCCACTCCAAGCCGCTCGAGCTGCTGCAGGAGAAGAACTACTTCTTCAAGCTCAGCGAATTCCAGGACCGCCTGCTCGAGCTCTACAAGACCGAGCCCGACTTCGTGCGCCCGGAGTCCGCGCGCAACGAGGTCGTCTCGTTCGTGCGGCAGGGGCTGAAGGACCTGTCGATCTCGCGCTCCGCATTCGACTGGGGCATCGAGGTGCCGTGGGACAGCTCGCACGTCATCTACGTGTGGGTCGATGCGCTGCTCAACTACGCCACGGCAGTCGGCTACGGCGAGGACGAGGAGACCTTCGCCCGCCGATGGCCCGCATATCACGTGGTCGGCAAGGACATCCTGCGCTTCCACGCCGTCATCTGGCCGGCGATGCTGATGGCCGCAGGTCTCGACGTGCCCAAGGGCGTGTTCGCGCACGGCTGGCTGCTCGTCGGCGGCGAGAAGATGTCGAAGTCGAAGCTCACCGGCATCGCGCCGACCGAGATCACCGATGTCTTCGGCTCCGACGCCTACCGCTTCTACTTCCTCTCGGCGATCGCGTTCGGACAGGACGGCTCGTTCTCGTGGGAGGATCTGTCGGCCCGCTACCAGGCCGAGCTCGCCAACGGGTTCGGCAACCTCGCATCGCGCACGACCGCGATGATCGAGAAGTACTTCGAGGGCATCGTGCCGCCCGCAGCCGAGTACACCGAGAAGGACCTCGAGATCCAGCGGATCGTGGCGGACGCGGCGAAGAACGCGGATGCCGCGATCGAGCAGTTCCGCATCGACGAGGCCATCAAGGAGATCTGGACGATCGTCGACGCCCTGAACGGATACATCACCGAAAACGAGCCGTGGGCGCTCGCCCGCGACGAGGAGCAGCGGGGGCGACTCGGCACCGTGCTGTACACGTGCGCCGAGGGCCTGCGGGCACTCGCCGTGCTGCTGTCGCCGGTGATGCCGCAGTCGACCGAGAAGCTCTGGGTCGCGCTGGGCGCCGCCGAATCGATCGGTCGTCTGCAGGACCAGCCGCTCCGCGAGGCTGGCGCGTGGGGCGTGCTGCGCTCCGGCACCAGCGTCAACGGCCTCGCGCCGCTGTTCCCGCGGGTCGAGCAGGGGGTCTGAGCATGAGTTCCGAAGCCCGCCAGTCCGCAGAGGTCCCCGGTTCGCCGCAGGACGTCGCCGCCAGAGTCGAGCAGGCGCTGCTCGCCGAGAAGTGCACGATCACCCAGCGGTTCCCCGAGGCGCTCGCGGTGAACTTCACGACGCGCAAGACGATGCTCTCCTGGGAGCTCGAGGGGCAGATCGTGGTCTCTCCGGGCGCCGCAGGCAGCCGCATCGACCTGGTTCTCAACACGCACCACAACCGTCCGGTCGCACTCATGGACGGCGCGAAGAACGCGAAGAGCGCCAAGAAGCTCATGGAGAAGATCACGGCGTCGCTCTGATGGTCGAGACCTACGTGCGGGAGCGCTCGGGCGACGGGCGCAAGGACTTGAAGTATCCGCCGGCGCCCGAGCCGCTCGCCGTCGCGGTCTATGACAACCACGCGCACCTGGAGATCCTCGACGGCGATGAGCCGCTGTCGCTGAGCGAGCAGCTCGATCGCGCCGCCGCCGCCGGCATCGCCGGTGTCGTGCAGGCCTCTGGCGACATCGAGTCGTCGCGCTGGGCCGTCGAGGCCGCGGCATCCGATCCCCGGGTGCTCGCCGCCGTGGCGATCCATCCGAACGACGCGCCGACGTATGCCGAGCAGGGAATGCTCGACGAGGCGATCAGGGTGATCGACGAACTCGCTGCTCACCCGCGCACACGGGCGATCGGGGAGACCGGCCTGGACTTCTTCCGCACCGAACCGGAGCGCCGCGCGCCGCAGTTCGAGTCCTTCGAGGCGCACATCGCGCTGGCGAAGAAGCACGGCATCGCGATGCAGATCCACGATCGCGACGCGCATGTGGCGGTCCTCGAGACCCTGACCCGCGTCGGAGCCCCCGAGAAGACGGTGTTCCACTGCTATTCGGGCGACGACGCGATGGCGAGGATCTGCGCGGATGCCGGCTACCACCTGTCGTTCGCGGGCAACGTCACCTTCAAGAACGCGCAGAACCTGCGCGATGCGCTCGCGGTGACGCCGCTCGATCGCGTCCTCGTCGAGACCGACGCTCCGTTCCTCACCCCGACGCCGCTGCGCGGTCGCCCGAATGCGCCCTACCTCGTGCCGATCACGGTGCGGTTCATGGCCGCAGAACTGAATCTCGACGTCGACGAGCTGTGCGCACAGCTCGCCGAGAACACTCTGCGGGTCTACGGCTCCTTCACCGACTGATCCGGATCTTCGACCGGCCGGGCGCTCACGATCTGTGAGATCGGGCGCCACACGAGCACGAGCGTGAGCGCCGCTCCGACGAAGGCGAACCACCACGGCGCGGTGAGACCCCAGATCTCGGCGATCACGCCGCCGAGAGCCTGGCCGATCACCATGCCGCCGAACACCCCCACCATGTTCACGGACGACACGCGACCTTGCAGCTCGTGCGGCACCAGCCTTTGCCGAACGGTCGTCGAGATCGTGCCCCAGACGAAGGCGTAGGCGCCGAACACGAACATGATCACGAGCGCGACCCAGCCGACCGTCGTGAGGGCGAACGCGAGGTGCATGAGCACCTCGAGAGACAGGACGACGCGCATGAGGGTCGCGAACGACACGTGGCGTTCGAGCCAGCCGAAGCTCACGGTCGCCAGCAGACCTCCGGCCGCGGACGCCGTGGTGAGGGCGCCGTAGCCGATGGCCCCCATGTGCAGGTGCTCTGTCGCGTAGAGCACGAGCACGCCCCACGGCGCTGCCCAGGTCACGTTGAAGACGAGGATGATGAGCACCAGCATCCGTACCGGCGGATTGCGCCAGAGCCAGCGCAGACCCTCGGCGATGTCGGTGTGCACGTGCGACTTCTCGGTCGCTGAGTCCGTCGAAGCGCGCGGTGGCACGGGCGTGCGCGCCATGCGCGAGATCAGCACCACGGCCAGCGCGACGCAGACGACTTCGAGCAGGAATGGCCACGCGGTGCCTGCGGCGAACAGGAACGCCCCGAGCGGGGGACCGGCGAACTGGTTCGCGACGAGATAGCCCGCCTGAAGCCGCGCGTTGCCGATGCCGAGATCCGCGGGCTTCACGATCATCGGCAGCAGCGTGCTGCCCGCCGTGTCGACGAACACCTCGGCCGTGCCGTACAGGAACGCGGTGGCCAGCACGATCCCGATGTTCGCGGTGCCGGTGAACAGGAACACGCACAGCGCCAGCAGCACGACGGCACGCGCTCCGTTCGCGAGCATCACGAGCCGTCGGCGGTCGAAGCGATCGGCGATGGCGCCCGCGTGCAACCCGAAGACCAGCCAGGGCAGGAACTGCAGGATGGCGCCCGCGGCCACGAGGATCGGCGACGACGTCATGGAGGCGATCAACAACGGCGCCGCGGCCAGAGCGACCCCGTCGCCGACGTTGCTGGTCCACGAAGACGCGAGCAGCCACCGGAAATCGGCGCCCATGCGTCGAGGCGCGATCACGTCACCGAGGGAGGGCATCCCAGAAGACTACTGAGGGTAGGGGACAATGGAGCAATGACCGTCACCCTCCTCGGCGCAACCGAGATCCGCAGTCTTGCCGCCGAGCTCGACGTCACTCCCACCAAGAAGCTGGGCCAGAACTTCGTGGTCGATGCGAACACCGTGCGCAAGATCGTGCATGCGGCGCGCGTGCAGCCCGGCGAGCACGTGGTCGAGGTCGGTCCGGGTCTCGGTTCGCTGACTCTCGCGATCCTCGAAGCGGGAGCATCGGTCACCGCGGTCGAGATCGATCACCGCCTCGCCGCCCGCCTTCCGCGGACAGCGGCCGACCACGGCGTCGAGCCGGGCATGCTGACGGTGGTCGACGCCGACGCGCTGCGCGTGACCGAGCTTCCGGGAGAGCCGACAGTGCTGGTGGCGAACCTGCCCTACAACATCTCCGTGCCCGTGCTGCTGCACTTCCTCGAGACCTTCGATCACCTGCAGCGCGGCGTGGTGATGGTGCAGGCCGAGGTCGCCGAGCGCCTCGCCGCGAAGCCCGGCTCGAAGATCTACGGCACCCCGAGCGTGAAGGCCGCATGGTACGGCGAGTGGAAACTGGCGGGCACAGTGTCTCGCCAGGTGTTCTGGCCGGTGCCGAACGTCGACAGCCTGCTGGTCGGATTCGACCGGGCCGCAGGCGAGCGCGGGTCCATCGACGAACGTCGGCGCACCTTCCAGATCGTGGATGCCGCCTTCAACCAGCGTCGCAAGATGCTGCGGCAGGCGCTCTCGGGCATCTTCGGCAGCTCGGCGGCGGCCTCCGAGATCCTCGAGGCGGCAGGCGTCGCGCCGACCGCCCGCGGCGAAGACCTGACGGTCGACGACTATCAGCGCATCGCAGGGGCTAATCTGGCACGGTGAGACCCTCGCCGCGCTTCAGCCCTGACGTCCCTGAGATCCACCGGCCCTACGCCGCCGCGGAGAGTCGCTACGAGCAGTTCGACTACCGCCAGGTCGGCACGTCTGGCCTCTACCTTCCGCCGATCTCGCTCGGCCTGTGGTGGAACTTCGGCGACAACATCCCGCTCGACAACCAGCGCGCCCTGCTGCGGCACGCCTTCGACCGCGGCATCACGCACTTCGACCTCGCGAACAACTACGGACCCCCTTACGGATCTGCGGAGAAGAACTTCGGACGCATCTTCGCCGAGGACTTCCGCCCGTACCGCGATGAGCTGATCATCTCGTCGAAGGCCGGCTGGGACATGTGGCCGGGACCCTACGGCGACTACGCGAGCCGCAAGTACATCCTCGCGAGCGCCGAGCAGTCGCTCACGAGCATGCGCCTCGACTACGTCGACATCTTCTACTCGCACCGGGTCGATCCCGTCACGCCCATCGCTGAGACCGTCGGCGCCCTCGACACTCTGGTGCGGCAGGGCAAGGCGCTCTACGTGGGCATCTCGTCGTACAGTGCCGAGCGGACGGCCGAGGCCGTCGCGGTGGCTCAGGAGCTCGGCACCCCGCTCGTGATCCATCAGCCCGCGTACTCGATACTCAACCGCTGGATCGAAGGCGGGCTGACCGAGACCCTCGAGCAGTCAGGCCTCGGTGCGATCGCATTCACGCCGCTGGCGCAGGGGCTGCTCACCGACAAGTACCTGGGAGACGGCACGGCCGAGCGCGCGCAGAAGCGCCGCTCGCTGTCGGACGAGCCGTTGCCCGAATCCGCAGTGCACGCCCTGCGCGCGTTGAACGACATCGCGCGGGAACGCGGGCAATCCCTCGCTCAGCTCGCGCTGCAGTGGACGCTTCGCAATCCCGTCGTCGCTTCGGCCCTTGTCGGCGCTTCGCGACCTGAGCAGCTCGATGAGAACATCGCGGCCGTGAACGGTGCGGCTTTCACCGCCGACGAGCTCGGGCGCATCGACGAACTCGCAGGTTCCATCGACGTCAATCTGTGGGCGAAGTCCTCGGATCTGTGAGCCGGGAATGAGCGTCTTGTCGTCGATCGGAGCCGTGCATGTGCGCGCGCCGGGGAAGATCAACGTGTATCTCGGCGTCGGGGGGCGCCACGACGACGGCTATCACGCGCTCGCGACCGTGTTCCAAGCCGTCTCGCTCTATGAAGACGTGATCGCCAGACCGGCATCCGACTTCTCCATCACCGTGTCGGGGCTCGACGACCCCGACTCCGTGCCGCTCGACGATCGCAATCTGGCGATGCGCGCCGCGAAGCTGCTGGCCGCAGCAGCCGACTACGACGGCGGCGTCGCACTGGAGATCCGCAAGAGCGTCCCGGTGGCCGGCGGCATGGGCGGTGGATCGGCGGATGCTGCGGCGGCGCTGGTCGCGTGCGACGCGCTCTGGGGAACCGGATTCTCGCAGACCCGGTTGCACGAACTGGCCGCACGCCTCGGAGCGGACGTGCCGTTCGCGCTGCATGGAGGCACCGCCGTCGGCACCGGCCGCGGCGATCAACTGAATCCCGCGCTGGCGCGCGGACGCTTCGACTGGGTGCTGGTGACCAGCGAAGAAGGACTCTCGACGCCGCTCGTCTACGAGCGTCTGGATGTGCTGCGCGAGCAGGAGGGAGCGTTCGCCGACGATCCGCCGCTGTCTCTCGACGTTCCGGTCCCGGTGCTGCAGGCGCTGCGTTCAGGAGACGCGGAAGAGCTCGCCGGGAGTCTGTTCAACGACCTGCAGGCCGCCGCCGTGGACGTGCGTCCGGATCTCGACGAGACCATCCGGCTCGGCGTGAGCTCGGGGGCGCTGCAGGGGATCGTCTCCGGTTCGGGCCCCACCGTCGCTCTGCTGTGCGCCGACCCCGAGGGTGCTCAACAGGTGCAGGCGGCGCTGCGCGATCGCGGCCTCGAATCGCTGCATGTGCATGGGCCGGTGCCTGGAGCCCGAATCATCTCCTGAGATCCGTGATCGGTAGACGTCGGCCGTTCCATAGCGTGGCGGTACGTCAACCACCACAGGGAGCGATCATGGGACTGTTCAACCGCAAGTCGGCGCAGGAGCGTCAGGAAGAGGCCATGCAGATGGCCGATGACATCGCCGCAGGCCGCGGGTTCATGGGAAAGATGACCAAGGCGTTCATGGGTCTCGAGTTCACCGAGGCCATGCAGCAGGCGACATCGTCGATCCATCAGGCCGAGCACGTTGCGGCGCTGCGCGCGGCCGGGGTGCCGACGCAGCCCGCGACGGTGCTCGGGATGCAGGACACCGGGCAGACGATCAATGACAACCCCAGCATCGTGCTCACCCTGCAGGTGGGAGACCAGGCGGTGGCCATCCACGCCTTGGTGTCGCGGCTGGAGATCCCGCGGGTGGGGGAGCAGGTTCAGGTGCTGGCCGACCCGCAGACGGGGAGCCTCCTCTATGCGGGGATGGCGGCGCGCGGCTGACGCCGAGACGCACCGCGCCCTCTCAGGATTCGGGTTCCCGGGAGGGCGCGAGTCTCCGTGAAGGAGGCGATACATCTGCTGTCGGTTCCCCAAAAATCCGGCAGACAGCCCCAGCTGCATATCGAGGGTAACCCCGATCAACCTTGTCCCCCAAATGGGGGACAAGGTTTTTTGCTGAGAGGTTGCTGGGAGGAGGCGCAAGAGCCCTGCTCGGCGAGACGCGAATGCGCACGAAGCGTTCTGTGTACATAATGGGGGTGTTCTATGTGACCGTGCACATGCGAGGAGGCTGTGATGTCGACGGCTTCAGAGCGCGGGAGGATGCCGAGCATCCGCGACGTGGCGCGGCTGGCGGGGGTGTCGCATCAGACGGTGTCGCGCGTCTTGAACGATCATCCGAGCATCCGTCCGGAGACCAAGGCGAAGGTGCTCGACGCGATCTCGGTGCTCGACTACCGGCCGAACCTCGCGGCCCGCGCGTTGGTGACCAGCAAGTCGAACATGCTCGGCATCCTGTCGGCGACCGTGGGGGAGTTCGGCCCCACGTCGTCCATCGTGGGGATCGAGGATGCAGCGCGCGAAGCGGGCTACTCGGTCTCGACGCTGAACCTCTCGGCGACCACTCCCGAGGCGATCGGCCAGGCGCTGCGCCAGCTCTCTCGTGAGCAGGTCGACGGCATCGTCGTGCTCGCCCCGCAGGTGCGGGTGTTCCATGTGCTGCGCGGCATGGCGGTCGACATCCCGTTCGTCACGCTGCAGACCGCATCCGGGTCCGACGGCGTCAGCCACTCCGCCGACCAGGTCGCCGGTGCGCGGGCGGCCACAGAACACCTGATCTCCCTGGGCCACACCGACATCCTCCATCTCGCGGGGCCGCAGGACTGGATCGAGGCGGAGTCGCGGATGCGGGGATACCTCGAAGCGCTGCGTGACGCCGACCTGCCCACATTCCCGCCGATCCGCGGCGACTGGACGGCGGACTTCGGGTTCTTCGCAGGTGAGGAGTTGTCGCGCAGGCGTGACTTCACCGGCATCTTCGTCGCCAACGATCAGATGGCGATCGGACTCATGCACGGGTTCCGCGTGTCGGGCGTGCGGGTGCCCGCGGATGTGAGCGTGGTCGGGTTCGACGACATCCCGGTGGCCGCTCACGTCGCCCCGTCGTTGACGACCGTGCATCAGGACTTCACCGAGCTCGGTCGACGGGCGGTGCGCATCCTGCTCGCACAGATCCGCGGCGAGGCCGTGCCGGAGTTCGGGCCGCTGCAGACGACGCTGCGTCTGCGCGAGTCTTCGGCGATGCGATAAAGAGCACGATTCGATCACGGGCTTGACACTGCCCCGTGGAACGTAGACCATATAAACCAATGTGAACGGTCACATGGAAGATGACCGCGAAGGCGCGAGGAAGATCCGTGAGCACCACAGCAACGTTGCCGGTCGTATCAGGCCCCATCTTGGAGATGCGCAGCATCACCAAGGAGTTTCCCGGGGTCAAGGCACTGTCCGATGTCTCGATCACCGTTCGCTCCGGTGAGATCCACGCGATCTGCGGCGAGAACGGTGCGGGCAAGTCCACCCTCATGAAGGTGCTGTCGGGTGTGTACCCGTTCGGCACCTACGACGGCGAGATCCTGCTCTACGGGCAGGAGCAGCGCTTCAAGGACATCGCGGCCAGCGAAGCCGCGGGCATCGTGATCATCCACCAGGAGCTCGCGCTGATCCCGGAGCTGTCGGTCACCGAGAACATCTTCCTCGGCAACGAGATCCGCCGGGGCGCCCGCATCGACTGGCAGGCGCAGAAGCAGCGCGCCGTCGAACTGCTCGCACGCGTGGGCCTCAACGAAGATCCCGACGTGGCCATCAAGACCCTCGGCGTCGGCAAGCAGCAGCTGATCGAGATCGCGAAGGCGCTCAACAAGGACGTCAAGCTGCTCATCCTCGACGAGCCGACTGCGGCGTTGAACGAGAACGACTCGCAGCACCTGCTCGACCTGATCCTCGGCCTCAAGGCCAAGGGGATCGCGTCGATCATCATCAGCCACAAGCTCAACGAGATCGAGCAGATCGCCGACGAGATCACGATCATCCGAGACGGACGCACGGTCGAGACGCTCGACATCTCCCGGGGCGAGATCAACGAGGACCGCATCATCCGCGGCATGGTGGGGCGCTCGCTCGAGAGCCGGTACCCCGACCGCACGCCGAACATCGGCGAGGTGTTCTTCGAGGTCAGGGACTGGTGGGTGCAGCATCCGAGCGTCTCCGAGCGCATGGTCGTGAAGGGCTCGAGCATCAACGTCCGTCGCGGCGAGGTCGTCGGCATCGCCGGCCTGATGGGCGCCGGGCGCACCGAGTTCGCGATGAGCATCTTCGGCCGCTCCTACGGCAACTTCCTCTCCGGCTCCCTGATCAAGGACGGACGAGAGATCGTGCTGCCCGACGTCGCGTCGGCCATCAAGCACGGGCTCGCGTACGTGAGCGAGGACCGCAAGGTGCTCGGACTCAACCTGCTCGACACCATCAAGAGGTCGACCGTGGCGGCGAAGCTGTCGAAGATCTCCAAGCACGGCGTGGTCGACTCGCGCGCCGAGTACGCGGTCGCGGAGGAATACCGCAAGGCCATGCGCATCAAGACCCCGTCCGTGGAGGAGGGCGTCGGGAAGCTGTCCGGAGGGAACCAGCAGAAGGTCGTGCTGGCGAAGTGGATGTTCACCGATCCCGACCTGCTGATCCTCGACGAGCCGACCCGTGGCATCGACGTCGGCGCCAAGTACGAGATCTACGCGATCATCAACCAGCTCGCAGCTCAGGGCAAGGGTGTCATCGTCATCTCCAGCGAGCTCCCTGAACTGCTGGGAATCTCCGACCGCATCTACACCGTTTTCGAAGGCCGGGTCACCGACTGCATCCCGGCCGATCAGGCAACTCCGGAGGCCCTCATGCGCAGCATGACCTCCTCGAACCAGAAGGCTTCCGCATGAGCACCGACACTTCGCAGACGTCGTCGTCATTCCACTTCCGCGACATCACCAAGATGTTCGGCGGCGGTCAGTCCAAGCTGCGCCAGTTCGGCATCCTCGGCAGCCTGATCGTGATCCTGGCGCTGTTCCAGCTGCTCACCTTCGTCGTCAAGGGCACGGGACTCACGCTGTCGCCCGAAAACCTGATCAACGTCGTCAACCAGTACTCGTACATCCTGATCCTCGCGATCGGCATGGTGATGGTGATCATCATGGGCCACATCGACCTGTCGGTCGGCTCGGTGGCGGCGTTCACCGGCATCATCGTCGCGAAGTCGATGGCGGAGTGGAACCTCCCCTGGCCTCTCGCGATCGTGCTGGGCATCGGCGTCGGCATCCTCGTCGGTGCTTGGCAGGGCTTCTGGGTCGCCTACGTCGGCGTCCCCGCGTTCATCGTGACGCTGGCCGGAATGCTGTTCTTCCGCGGTGCGAACCAGTTCATCGGACAGTCCACCACCATCCCTGTCCCGCCGGGATTCCGGGTGATCGGTTCCGGATACCTGCCCGAGCTCGCACTGCCGCTGAACTTCAACGTGCTCACGATGGTCCTCGCCCTGCTCGGCGTCGCGTGGATCGTGTTCTGGGAGATCCGCACCCGCGGAGTGCAGAAGAGGATGGGCTCCGTCAGCGCGCCGCTCTGGGTGAGCGTCATCAAGGTCGTGCTGATCTCGGCCGTGATCCTGGTCGCGGGCTGGCTGTTCGCCACCGGCCGCCCGGGCACCAGCTTCCCGGTCTCGGGCATCATCCTGCTCGTGCTCGTCATCCTCTACTCGTTCGTCACCAACAACACGGTGTTCGGCCGCCACATCTACGCGGTCGGCGGCAACCGCCAGGCATCCCGTCTGTCCGGCGTGAAGGACCGCTGGGTCGACTTCTTCGTGATGATGAACATGTCGGTCCTCGCGGCTCTCGCGGGCATGATCTACGTGGCCCGCGCGGCGGCATCCGGTCCACAGGACGGCAACGGCTGGGAGCTCGACGCGATCGCGTCGGTGTTCATCGGCGGCGCTGCGGTCTCGGGCGGTATCGGCACGGTCATCGGGTCGATCATCGGTGGTCTCGTGATGGCGTTCCTCAACAACGGCCTCGCCCTCATGGGCGCCGGCGCAGACGTCGTCTCGATGATCAAGGGCCTCGTGCTGCTGTTCGCCGTCGCGGTCGACGTATGGAACAAGCAGCAGGGTCGACCCTCGCTGACCGGTTTCATCATGCGCCGGTTCGCGTCGAAGGAGACTCCGGCCGTTCCGCCGCTCACTCCCAACCAGACCTACGAAACCCCCGCTGTCGACAAGACGAGCGGCAAGTAGGCGGATTCCCCGCGCATGGCTCGCGCAGAGAATCTGTCCCTCACCAGAGAAAGAGATCGCATGAAGAAGATCATCGTCACAGCGACAGCGCTTGTCGCAGCGGCAGCCTTCACCCTCACCGGTTGCTCTTCGGAGCGCGGCGGCGGCACCGACGGCGGCACCGAAACGGCGGCCACGAAGGGCTTCGCTGCGGATGCCACGATCGGCGTCGCGCTTCCCGACAAGACCAGTGAGAACTGGGTCCTGGCCGGTCAGCTGTTCACCGACGGTCTGGAGAAGGCTGGCTTCAAGGCTGACGTCCAGTACGCTCCCGCGTCGAACACGGTCGCCGAGCAGCAGAACCAGATCCAGGCCATGGTGACGGGTGGCGCGAAGGTCATCATCATCGGCGCGAAGGACGGCAAGCAGCTCGCGACCCAGGTCGAGGCCGCTCGCGACGCCGGCGTCACGGTCATCGCGTACGACCGTCTGATCGAGAACACGGAGGCCGTCGACTACTACGTCGCGTTCGACAACTTCAAGGTCGGTGAACTGCAGGGCAACGCTCTGCTCGACGGCCTCGAGGCGCGCGCCGGCCACGCGGCTCCCTACAACATCGAGCTGTTCTCCGGTTCGCCCGATGACGCCAACTCGAAGGTCTTCTTCGACGGTGCCATGAGCGTGCTGCAGCCGAAGATCGACGACGGCACGCTGAAGGTCGTCTCCGGCCAGACTGAGATCGCGCAGACCGCGACCGAGGGCTGGAAGGCTGAGAACGCTCAGCGTCGTATGGACTCGCTGCTGACCGCGTCGTACGGTTCCGAGACGCTCGACGGCGTCCTGTCGCCGAACGACACGCTGGCTCGCGCCATCATCACCTCGGTCACGGGTGCCGGCAAGCCGGCTCCGGTCGTCACCGGTCAGGACTCCGAGGTCGAGTCGGTCAAGTCGATCATGGAGGGCGTGCAGTACTCCACGATCAACAAGGACACCACGCTGCTCGTCGAGCAGTCGATCAAGATGGTCCAGCAGCTGCAGAAGGGCGACAAGGTCGACGTCAACGACACCGAGTCGTACGACAACGGCGTGAAGGTCGTTCCGGCCTACCTGCTCGACCCGGTCATCGTGACCAAGGAGAACGCCGCTGAGGCGTACGCGAACGTTCCGAGCCTGCTCGAGATCGTGAAGTCGTACCAGTAAGCGGTTCTGACATCGCGGGCGGGCCGTCCGGACCTTCGGGTTCGGGCGGCCCGCCCTTTTGCGTGCGAGGCGGGCAGACCGCTCAGTAATCAGCAGCCGGGGGCGGTGGGCTTCTCGGTGCAGGCGTGGGCGACGAGGGCCGTGTGAGCCTCGAAGATCTGGATCTGCTGGGGTGCGGTCGGAATCGTCAGCTGTCCGGCGATCGGGTACCAACCGCGGCCGAGGTCGACCTCGGCCGAGTAGCGGATGCTGAGACCGGCGTTGTACGTGCCGCGCTCGGTGTAGGTGTGACTGGTCGGGGTGGGGGTGAACTGCGCCTGACCGAGGTCGCCCCACGAGCGCCCCGCTGTCGTGACCGTAGCGTTCGTGCCGTCGCCGTAGGTGTAGTCGTAGCCGACCGGGGTGAAGCGGACGGTGACCGGGAAGCCGAACAGACTCCCGGTCTGCGTGTGCACGGATGCCGCGCCGAGGAAGTTCGTGGGCATGTCGGCGATTCCGGCGTTGGAGGGTTCCGCGGAAAGGGTCGCGGGAGCCGGGGCGAACTGCGCGAGGTCTGTGAGCGTGACTTCGGGGATCTCTCCGACGCCGTTGACCGTCGGCGACACTGGACAGAACTCGATGGTCGTGGTCGTGATGTTGCACTTCTCGACGGGCGTGAAGGTCTTGGTGTCCGGATCGGATGTGCCGTCTGTGGAGTCGGTGCCGGGATCGGTTCTCGTGCCCGTCAGATCCACCGAGCTGCCGGTGTTATCAACGGTGGGGCAGTATCCGAGAGCCTGGACGATGGCGATATCGCAGGTGGCGCTGCTGGCGGCGGCCTGGCTGAGCGCAGTGTTCGGAAGCGCTGGCGCCAAGATCAGGCTCACGAGAATCGTTGCTGTCAGCATTCATCCCCCTGCTGCGAAGAAGATGATGCAACGAACAGTTCTGCTGAAGAGCCTGTGAACGTAACCGTGATCAAGCTGCGGTCGGGGCGGTCAGCTGGCGTCACGTCAGTTCCCGAGGTGTCTACGACTCGTGAAGCACTGATGTCAACACAGACGTCCGCGACGACCTTTGCGACTCGCCCCGAGGTGTCGGCGGATACGGGGCTGAACTGGTGAATCGTGCTAGAGCCAGATATCGAGATTCCTTGCTCCTTTAATGTGCGCTGCGCATCGACGTCGGCTTGCAGGGCATCGCCGGTCAGGAAGGACTCGGGAGCAGATGATGCATCCCCGGCCGCTCTCTTGGCCGAGGCGGCGAGGTACTCCTCGTAGACCTCTTCCGCCGCCGCGAAGGCTTCCTCCTCGCTGGCGAAGGCCGCAGTGGGTGTCGGAGTGGGTTCTGGCTCTGGCGTGCACCCTGACAGGACCGCGACCATCAGCAGTGCAGCGCCGATTCCGGCGAGGGCGTGGGATGCGGTCCTGTGCGATGTCACCCCGAAACGGTAACCCGGATCGGGGTGACAGCGGGAAAGTTATCCACAGGTCGTCTCAGAACGGCGCTCGCACACGGTCGACGAAGATCTCGACGGAATCGCACGGCTCGGACGTCTCCGTAGTGAACACGACGGTGTTCGGTGGCGGGGGAGTGTCGAGGTACGTTCGGCCAGTCGGACTCGTCCATTCGAGCAGCCCGCGCGCCTGGTGTTTCACATGCCAAGGAGAGGCGTGTTTCAAGGTGTGATGTCGCCGGCAGAACGCGCTCAGATTTCCTTCGCTGGTGGATCCGCCCGTGGAAGCGGCGTCATTGTGGTCGAGATCGCATTTGCGGGCGGCGAGCCCGCACGTGGGGAACCGGCATCGTTGGTCGCGGGCTCGAAGGTGACGCTTGAGCTGTTCCGGCGGCCGGTATCGGTCGGCGGCGAGTACCGCACCGGTGACAGGGTGCGTGAGAACCCGGTCCCAGCCAGGAGTGGTCCCGGCGAGGAGGCGTGCCGTGCGGGTGTCGATCGGAACCGCGCCGTCGAGGATCGCGGGCGGAAAACCGTCGATCGTGGGGCGTTTCGTCTCGTCGGCGCTATTCCCGCTCGGCGAACGGCCGTCGGCATCGGTGTCGTCAGTGACGGGGCGTTTCGTCTCGCTGCGCTCGCTCAACGAACGGGGATCTGGATTCGTTCCTGCGGACTCGGCGGGAGACTCTGCGGTGCTCGCGATCGGCCAGCCGTGCTCATCGCCGCGGGCGGGCGCCGGACCGGCATCCGCTCCGAGATCCTGACCCATCAGAGTCATCACGGGCACGGTGATCTCGATCCGTCCACGGATCTCGCCGAGCAACCCGTCTGCGATGTCGTGACCCGCAGGCGAGCCGGTGAGCACGAGATCAGCGAGCAGGTCGGCGCGGATCTCGTCGACCGAGCGAGCATCGGGTGTGAAATCGCCGCCGATCCCCCGCGCCTCTTTCGCCGCACGCAGGTTCTCAGAGCGGATCTCGTGGGCCATCTGCGACAGCCGGTCCATCATCGCGTGCACGAGCACGGCAGGTCCGTGCAGGGTGAGGTCTGCCATCGCGTCGTCCTGATCGCGGGCCCACACTCGCCGCTGCGATCGCGCTTGGCGGTGGCGATCATCGACCGGGAGCTCCTGGAACCGCTCGACGATACGTCGGGCGAGCGGGCGCAGCCTGTTCGGAGACTCGACCTCGGCCAGCGGCAGCACGGCGGCCGCGTAGGCGTCGCGCTGAACGGCATCGATCAGCTGCGTACCCGTCTCGATGATCACATGCGCGTGCGCCGCGGCGATGCGACCGGCGCCCTGCGCCGCCCACACGGTAGGAAAGCCGTCGACCAGGCAGGAGGCCTCGGCGATCCGCCGCTCCACCGTGCGGTCGCTGACCCGCAGCCGCTGCCCGATCTCGGCAGCCACCGTGCGCATCGTCATGTCGCCGCCGTCGGTGTGGTCGCCCTGCTTCGCGATGTCGACGGCCATCCGCCCCGCCAGGGCGAGCAGGCCGTCACGCGCCGCCATCATGGCGTTCACGGTCGCGTCGGCCGCGGCGAGCGACTCGAGCAGATCGGCGAGAGTCGCCATCTGGGAGTCGGTTGCGTCGATCATCGCGTCCATGAGTCCAGTACACCAGGGGCCACGGACATTCGAACGAAGATTCGAGGCGATCGCAGGCCCCGATGATCACAGAACGATAACGACCTTCGCGTAGGGTGGCTCCATGTCGCCGTCCCCGCCTTCCGGTCGTGCCCTCGCCGATTTCGGCGCATCCGAGAACGACCTCGAGAACCTTCCCGGTGGGAGAGGGCTGACCTGGCGCTCTGGCCCTCTCATCCTTCGACCCTCGGGCGGCGATGCTGAGACCGTCTGGAAGGCCGAGGTCTTGGCCGAACTCCGTCACAGTGCCGAATTCCGCATCTCCAGACCGATTCCCGCGCTATCAGGCGGATGGACCAGTGACGGCTGGGAAGCCTGGCAATGGCTGCCCGGCCAGGCCGACGAACGCCGTGTCGCAGACGTACTCCGCGCCGGAGCAGCCTTCCACGCCGCACTCGTCCCGCTCCCACGACCCTCGTTCCTCGACTTCGCCGACGACCCCTGGGCGAGGGCGGACCGGATCGCCTGGGAAGAAGAGCCCCTGCCTGACGACGGCGTGGTGCGCCGTCTTGCGGCGGCGTTCCGCCCGGTCTCGGACGCATCGCAGATGATCCACGGCGATCTGCTCGGCAACGTGATGTTCGCGCAGGGGCACCCGCCGGCGATCATCGACTGGGCGCCGTACTGGCGGCCGACCGGATACGCCGATGCGATCGTCGTGGCCGACGCGGCGTGCTGGCACGGATTGGCCCCCGAGCGCATGCACGAGATGCTCGGCGGCGACGGCCGATACCTCATCAGGGCGCTCGCGTTCCGCATCACGACGTTCCAGCTCCTCGGGGTGTGGGACGCGCAGCTCGAGGAGCGGCATCGGCGGGTCGTCGATGTGGCGCTGCGGGAGGAGTGATCGGATGCTGCTGCGCACCGTCGACGTCGGACACGGCGACAAGACCGCGCTCCTGCTGCACGGGCTGATGGGATCCGCCGAGAGCTGGTGGCGCGTCATCCCTCTGCTGGTCGAGCACGGCTACCGCGTGCTCGCCATGGACCTCCCGGGGCACGGCCTCTCGCCCCGCGACCCCGATCTCACGGTGGCGAAGGCCGCGGCATCCGTCACCGCGACCCTCGAGGCACGAGCACCGCAGCGTCCGCTCCACGCGATCGGCCACTCCTATGGCGCCACGGTGCTCGCCGCCGCCGGACTCGACGCCGAGGTGACCGTATACGTCGACTCCGCCCTGTCGTTCACGGGCGGCGACGACCGTACGCGGCTCATCGAGCGGTACGAGAGCGACCGCCGTAATCGGCAGGATCCGGCGTGGCTTCGCTCTTCCCGCCCGTTCTACACCGCGAAGGATGCCGAGGTCGAAGCCCGTGCCGCGGCCTGCTTCGACCCGGCGACCAGCGCGTCGATCTCGTGCGGAGACGATGTCGTGCTGATGCCCCGGGAAGGGGCGATCCTCGTGCACGCCGAGCCGAGCAACTGGGTCACCGACGATGACAGGCACCGCTTCTCCGAGCAGGGCGTGAGCGTGCGCGGGATCCGCTCCGCCGCCCACACCGTCTGGTACAGCCATTTCGACGAGTTCACGGCATCCGTGCCCGAGGTGTTCGGCGAGTACCCTTGATATGACATGGCACATCTTCTGGGAGCCGAAGCGCTTCACCTCGAATACCCGACCAGAGTCGTCTTCGACTCCGTCACCCTCGGCATCGAGGAAGGGGATCGCATCGGCATCGTCGGCCGCAACGGCGACGGCAAGTCCAGCCTGCTCGGCATGCTCGCCGGCTTCAAGGAGCCGAACTCGGGCCGAGTGACGGTGCGCGGTGGCACCACGATCGGAGTGCTGAGCCAGGCCGACACGCTTGCGGATGACGTGACGATCAGTCAGGCCGTCGTGGGCGACATGCCTGAGCACGAGTGGGCGGGCGTCGCACGCATCCGCGACGTCATCGAAGGGCTGCTGAAGGATCTGCCCTGGGATGCCGAGATCGGCTCGCTCTCCGGCGGCCAGCGCCGTCGGGTCTCGCTCGCGAAGCTGCTAGCAGGGGACTGGGACGTCATCGCCCTCGACGAGCCCACCAACCACCTCGACGTCGAAGCCATCACCTGGCTCGCCGGACACCTCAAGAAGCGGTGGTCGGCGAACTCCGGAGCGCTCATGGTCGTGACCCACGACCGCTGGTTCCTCGACGAGATCTGCACCGAGACGTGGGAGGTGCACGACCGCATCGTCGAGCCCTTCGAAGGCGGCTATGCCGCGTACATCCTGCAGCGCGTCGAGCGCGACCGGATGTCGGCGGCCACGGAGGCGAAGCGGCAGAACCTCGCCCGCAAGGAGCTCGCCTGGCTGCGCCGAGGCGCGCCCGCTCGCACGAGCAAGCCGAAGTTCCGCATCGATGCGGCCAATGAGCTCATCGCCGACGTCCCGGAGATCCGCGACAAGGTCTCGCTGCAGTCGCTCGCCGTGTCGCGCCTCGGGAAAGACGTCGTGGATCTCCTCGACGTCGGCGTCACCTACCCCTCGACAGGCTCGGGGACCCAGGAGAAGGTCGTCCTGCGTGACATCGAATGGCGCATCGCGCCGGGCGAGCGCACCGGCATCCTCGGTGTCAACGGCGCCGGCAAGTCCACTCTTCTCGGCCTGATCGCAGGCAGCGTCGAGCCTACGGTCGGGCGCGTGAAGCGCGGCAAGACCGTCAAGGTGCAGACGCTCACGCAGCGCCTCGACGAGCTCGACCAGCACTGGAACGACCCGGTCCGCGTGATCATCTCGGGCCTGCGCACCTCGTACACGATGGGGGCCGGATCCAAGGCGCAGGATCTTACGCCGGGGCAGCTTCTCGAACGGCTCGGGTTCGACTCGGCCCAGCTCTCGACCCCGGTCAAGGACCTCTCCGGCGGCCAGCAGCGGCGACTTCAGCTGCTGCTCGTGCTGCTCGATCAGCCCAACGTGCTGATCCTCGACGAGCCCACCAACGATCTCGACACCGACATGCTCGCGGCGATCGAGGACCTGCTGGATTCGTGGTCGGGCACGCTCCTCGTGGTCAGCCACGACCGGTACTTCCTCGAGCGCGTCACGGACCAGCAGTACGCGATCCTCGATGGACGTCTGCGCCACCTCCCCGGCGGCGTCGACGAGTACCTCCGCCTCCGGCATCTGCAGGACGCCGAGCCTGCGAAGGCGGCCTCCGCGAAGACCGCGCCCCAGGGACTCGACGGAGCCGCGCTGCGCACGGCCCAGAAGGAGGTCGCCGCCCTCGAGCGGCGCATCCAGAAGCTGACCGAGAAGGTGGATGCCGCCAAGCGCGCGCTCGCCGACCACGATCAGGCCGACTACGCGGGTCTCGGCGAGAAGATGAAGGCGATCGGCGACACCGAGGCCGAGATCGAGGAGCTGGAACTCCGCTGGTTCGAGCTCACCGAGGAGATCGGCTGACCGGCTCCGCCCGCGGGGGAACGCTGCGGGGGAATATCCTTCAGACACCACTGTTGAGAGGTTGACATGGAAGGCCTCGAAGTCACCGTCCTGCTCGGGCTCACGATCCTCGCAGGCACGCTGCTCGCGCCACGCATCCGGCTCGCTCTGCCGCTGGTTCTCGTGGTGTTCGGCCTGCTCCTCGGATTCGTCCCCGCGCTGCGCGAAGTGCAGCTGCCTCCGGAAACGGTGCTGCTGCTCTTCCTGCCGGTGATGCTGTTCTGGGAGAGCCTGACGACCTCGCTGCGTTCGATCAGGCGAGACTTCCGCTACATCCTCCCGATGAGCACGCTGCTGGTGGTCGCATCAGCCTTCGCTGTCGCGGGCGTCGGCGTGCTTCTCGGGATGCCGTGGGAGATCGCCCTCATCCTCGGGGCTGCGGTCGCGCCCCCGGATGCGACGGCGGTGGCGGCACTCGGCCGTCTGTTGCCGCGCCGCACGTTCATGAAGCTCAAGGCCGAGAGCCTCACCAACGACGGAACAGCGCTCGTGCTCTACGCGATCGCGATCTCGCTCGCGGTCGGTGGGAACGTCACCCCGTGGAGCATCACCTGGACCGTGCTCGTGTCGTACGTCGGCGGCGTCCTGGCCGGCGCCGTGATCGCCGCGCTGGCGTACCTGCTCCTTCGTCAGGCGACGCGCACGGCCGTCATCAACGTCACCCTGCTGCTCGTGCCCTTCACCGCGTTCCTGCTGGCCGAGATCATGCACGCCTCGGGAGTGCTCGCCGTGGTCGTCGCGGGCCTCGTGATCGCCTACGTGTCGCCGCGCATCACCACCGCGTCGTCTCGGCGGCAGTCGGAGGCGGCCTTCCCGTTCGGCGTCTTCCTCCTCAACGGGGCGCTCTTCGTGCTGATCGGCCTCGAAGTGCAGTACGTCGTGCACGAGATCTCGGCGGCCGCGGTCGGCCGACTGGTGCTGACCACCCTCGCCGTGTGGGTCGTGCTTCTCCTGGTGCGCTACTTCTTCCAGCTGTTGAACGTCCTCTTCCAGAGAGCTCCCGGGCCTCGGCCTCCGCGAGGACTCCGCTCGCGGATGCGCCTCGTCTCGACCGTCGCGGGCATGCGCGGCGCCGTGTCGCTCGCGATCGCCCTGTCGGTGCCTGTCGAAATCGGGGGAGCGGGGCGCGACGAGATCGTGGTCGTCACCGCAGGAGTCATCCTGCTCAGCCTTCTCGTGCAGGGGCCGCTGCTGCCTGCGGTCGTGCGCTGGGCGAGTCCGCCGTCCGACACGGCGGAGATCGAGGAGTACGAGCTCGCAGAACGCACGATCTCAGGTGCCGCCCTCTCCGCGCTCGACGATCTCGCGACCGAGCACGGCGTCGGCCAGGAGGTGCTCGACCGCGTGCGCAGCGAGGGCTACATGATGCTGGAGTACGCGAACGCGCGAGCCCTGGCCCGGGAGCAGGCCGTCGTCGACGCCGAGGCGAACGTCCTCGACGCGATGCTCGACGAACCCGACCCCTACGACGGAGGGGGCCTCGAGATGGTCGACTCGGATGCCGCGGGCAGCGGCTCCCTGCAGATCATCGCGACCTCGACGGCCGTCGACCTCGCACAGCGTTCGCCGCTCATCCGCCATGAGGAGCACACCCGCCTCAAGCTCGCCCTGCTCGATCGCAAGCGCGAGGTGCTGCTGGGCCTTCGTCGCTCGGGCGCGGTCGACGACATGGTGGTCCGTCGCATCTCTGCGCGCCTCGATCTCGAGCAGGTGCGGCTGCAGGGCATCGAGGAATTCGACTGACCCTTCGACAGGCTCAGGGACCCAGGGTGGGTCGAGCGCTGTGACGTCATGTGACACTCGATTCCATCGGATGCCTGACGCCTGCCTACCGTTGAAGAGTCCCCCAAGAGAGGAACCCTTCACATGACCCGTCGCACAACGTCCATCATCGCCGCGCTCGCCGCGGTCCCGCTCTTCGTCGCCCTCGCGGGCTGCGCGACGGCATCCGAATCCACCGGCTCCGGCTCGGGCGAGTCGACCGAGAACGAGACCGTCAAGATCGGCGTCGTCGGCAAGGGCGACGCGCAGTGGGCGCCGTTCGTCGAGGCCGCCGCAGACGAGGGCATCACAGTCGAACTCGTCGACTTCGGCTCCTACGAGCAGCCGAACCCGGCGCTCACCGAGGGCGAGATCGACCTCAACCAGTTCCAGCACATCGTCTACCTCGCCGAGTACAACGACGCCTCCGGTGAGGACCTGGTTCCGATCGGCTCCACCGCGATCTATCCGCTCGGCCTCTACTCGACGAAGTACGACGATGTGAAGGACATCCCCGAGGGCGAAACGGTCGCCGTGCCCGACGATGCCTCGAACCAGGCGCGGGCCCTGCTCGTGCTGCAGTCGGCAGGTCTCGTCGAGCTCAAGAGCGGCGGCACGATCTTCTCCGACCTCGCTGACGTCGACACCGACAAGTCGAAGGTCAAGATCACCGCTCTCGAGGGGGCGCTCATCCCGACCTCGCTGCCCGACGTGGCCGCTGCGATCATCAACAACGACTTCGTCGAGGACGCCGGGCTCAAGTTCGAAGACGCGATCGCGCAGGACGACCCTGAAGACCCGAACGCGCTGCCGTACGTGAACATCTTCGCGGCGCGGGCCGAGGACGCCGACAACAAGACCTACCAGAAGCTCGTCGAGATCTTCCAGACCAACGAGGACGTGCAGGCAGGCCTGCTCGAGTCGTCCGGGAACACTGCCGTCGCGCTGCAGATCCCCGTCGAAGACCTCGTGGCGTCGCTGAAGAAGGTCGAAGCAGACACGAAGGACAAGAAGTAGCAGCACGACTGAGAGAATCGGGTGGCGCACCGCGCCACCCGATTCTCCGTTGACAGCAGTAGACCGGAGCCGCACATGCCGATCGTCACCCTCTCGAATGTCTCGAAGGCGTATCCGTCCCGTTCGCCCGGTTCCGGCGACGTGGTCGCCGTCGACGATGTCACGCTGTCGATCGAGAAGGGCGATGTCTTCGGCATCATCGGCTATTCCGGGGCGGGCAAGTCCACCCTCGTCCGTCTGATCAACGCCCTCGAACCGGCGACCGCCGGCACCATCACCGTCGACGACGTCGACATCACGGCCCTCACCGAGCGCGAGCTGCGCAAGGTGCGCGGCGGCATCGGCATGATCTTCCAGCAGTTCAATCTGTTCGCCTCGAAGACGGTCAAGGCGAATGTCGCCTATCCGCTCGCTCTCGCTGGCTGGTCGAAGGCCGACATCGAGGCCCGGGTCACCGAGATGCTCGGCTTCGTCGGGCTCGCGGACAAGGCCAGGGCGTACCCCGAGCAGCTCTCGGGCGGACAGAAGCAGCGTGTCGGCATCGCACGAGCTCTCGCGACCGGGCCCGCGATCCTGCTCGCCGACGAGGCCACAAGCGCCCTCGATCCGCAGACCACGCACGAGGTGCTCGACCTCTTGAAACGCGTGAACGAGGAGCAGGGCGTCACCATCATCGTGATCACGCACGAGATGGATGTCATTCAGACGATCGCGACCAAGGTCGCTGTGATGGAGCGCGGGCGCGTGATCGAGCAGGGCGACGTGTTCGATGTGTTCTCCGCACCGCAGAACCCGGCATCCCAGCGCTTCGTGGGCACGGTCGTCAAGGGCGTGCCGTCGCCCGCCGAGCTCGCGGTGCTGCGCGAGCGTCACGGCGGGAGGATCGTGACGTTCTCGTTCCGCGACGGCGACTCCTCGCAGGCGCAGGTCTTCCTCGACCTCGCGGGAGCAGGACTCGACTTCGAGCTCATCTACGGCGGCATCAACGACATCCGCGGACGCGCGTTCGGTCACCTGACCCTCGCGATCCGCGGCGGCGCGTCCGCGATCGACCGGGCGCTCGCGAGCATCGCCGAACGCGTCGAAGTGACCGTCATCGCGGAAGAGGAGGTCCGCTGATGGATCGTCTGAACGAACTGTGGCCCGAGCTGTGGAAGTCCGCGCTCGAGACCCTGTACATGACGTCCTTCGCCCTCGTGCTCGGCGGCGTCCTCGGCCTCGCGATCGGCGTCATCCTCTACGTCACCCGCCCCGGTGGTCTCGCGGAGAACCGGGCCGTCGCCGTCGTCGCGAATCTCGCTGTGAACTTCTTTCGGCCGATTCCGTTCGTGTTGTTCGTGGCGGTCGCCCAGCCGTTCGCCCGCTTCGTGGTCGGCACCGGCATCGGCACCACAGCCGGCGCCTTCATGATCGGCCTCGCAGCGGCCTTCGCGATCGGCCGGATCGTCGAGCAGCACCTGGTGTCGGTCTCGCCCGGAGTGATCGAGGCGGCTCGCTCGATGGGAGCAGGCCCGTGGCGCATTCTGTTCACCGTCGCGATACCCGAGTCACTCGGGCCGCTCATCCTCGGCTACACGTTCATCGTCGTCGCTCTGATCGACATGACCGCGATGGCAGGCCTCATCGGCGGCGGCGGTCTCGGCGCCTTCGCGCAGATCTACGGTTTCCGGCAGTTCGAACCGGTCGTGATGTGGACGGCGATCGTCTTGATCGTGGTGTTCGTGCACCTCGTGCAGCTGCTGGGCACACGCCTCGCACGCAAGGTCATGCGGCGCTGAGCGTCCTGCGGGTGATGAACTCGCGCGGGGTCCCGCTCAGCGGGTCGACGAAGTGCAGCTCGCGCGCGAGCAGCTGGAGCGGGCGCTCGAAGTCGTCGGGCGCCTCCGGCAGCAGTACGGGATAGAAACCGTCGCCCCGGATGCCGAGCCCGAGAGCTGCGAGATGGACCCGCAGTTGGTGCATCTTGCCGCTGTGCGGGCGCAGCAGCGTGTGCACCGAAAGCTCGTCGGCGGAGAGCAGCTCGATGAGCGTCTCGGAGTTCGGCTCGCGCGCGGTGTCCACCCGCACGCACACCTCGCTGCGGTTCTTCACGATGTGGTTGCGGTAGACGAGAGGGAATGCCGACGGGTCCCAGTCGGAGGGCCGGTCGGAGACCGCCTCGTACACCTTCTGCACCCGACGGTTCTCGAACATCAGCTGATACGCGCCGCGCGTCTCGCGACGAGTCGAGAACATCAGCAAGCCGGCCGTCGCACGGTCGAGGCGGTGGATCGGTGTGAGCTCGGGGATGTCGAGCAGGTTGCGCAGCCGCACCAACGCGGAATTCTGCACGAACTTCCCGCCGGGGGTCGTCGGCAGGAAGTGTGGTTTGTCGACGACGACGAGATCGCGGTCCTGATGCAGCACGTCGACATCGAAGGGGATGGCCTTCTCGACCGGAGGCTCGCGGTAGTACCAGACGAACTCCTCGGCGCCGAGGGGCGTGTCGCGGCTCAGTGCGCTGCCGTCGCGCGCGACGATCTCACCGCGGTCGAAGCGCGTCAGCAGTCGCTCGGGGTCGAGGTGGAAGAAGCGCTCGATCATGTACGCCGAGACGGTGGGCCAGTCGCCGCTCAACGGCACGTGCAGGCGGGTCGCGCCGACGCCGTCGCGCACGGGGAGGGGGGAGGGCATGCCCATTCGATCAAGCCTACGCGGCTCTATGCCGCGCGGGTGAAGCGCGACCGGTACTGCTGAGGCGCCAGCCCGATCCGCTCGCGGAAGTGCTTGCGCAGTGCCGCCGCCGTCGCGAAGCCCGAGCTCGCCGCCACGGCATCGACGGGCAGATCCGTGGTCTCGAGCAGCTCGCGCGCTCGGTCGACTCTGGCGTCGGCGAACCAGTCGCCGACCGTGCGCCCCGTCTCGGCACGGAATCGCCTCGTCAGGGTGCGCACGCTCATCCCGAAGCGGTCGGCGACCTCGGTCAGCGACAACGGCTCGTCGATCCGGGAGATCAGCCAGTTCTGGATGTCGCTCGCGGAGCCGACGTCGGCAGGGAGGGTGATCGTCGGACGCGCGACGAACTGTCGCTGTCCTCCGCCCCGGTGCGGAGCCGCAAGGGTCGCCCGCGAGACCGCGGCGGCGACGGCCGAGCCGTGGTCGCTCGCGATGAGATGCATGGTCGCGTCGACCGCGGCGGAGGCGCCGGCAGCGGTCAGGATCGACCCGGAGTCGACGAACAGCTCATCGGCACGCAGGCGGACGCGAGGGAAGCGCCGGACGAAGTCGTCGGCGGAGCACCAGTGGGTGGTGGCCTCCTTGCCGTCGAGGAGGCCGGATGCCGCGACCGTGAACGCTCCGGTGCAGTAGCTGACGATGCGCCGATCGGCGAAGTCGCTGAGCCCGATGGGGTCTCCGGAGATCTCGGCGGCACTCCATGGCGGAACGATGATCGTGTCGGCCGACTCCAGTGCGGTGCGATCGGCGGTCGGCGTGATCGAGAAATCGGCGTTCGTCGGCACCGGTCGGCCGTCCAGCGTGCACGTGGTCACCGAGTACAGCGGTTCGCCCTCGCGCAGCGCGGCACGGAAGAAGCGGGCGGGAATGCCGAGTTCGTAGGGGAACACCCCGGGGAGCGCGACGACGACGATCTTGTGCATGGCTATATCGTGACACACATTGACCTTCTGGCCACTGTTGCGCCGAGATCGGATCGACCAGGCTGGAGGCTCACAGGCCGGAACGGCCAGCAGCGAAAGGTGGATCACGTGCGTTCAGCGAAGTACTCCGGGGCCGGAGCAGCATCCGAGGTCATCTCGATCATCGACATCGAGGTTCCCGTCCCGGGACATGGAGAGGTCCTCGTGAAGGTCGGCGCCGCCGGTCTCAACCCCGTCGATGTGAAGATCCGTGCGGCCGCGACCGACTTCGGACAGATCATCTACACCGACCTCCCCGGGTGGGACGTCGCGGGCGTCGTCGCGGCGGTCGGCTCCGGTGTCGACGCCTGGGCTGTGGGCGACCGGGTGTTCGCGCTCGCGGCGTTCCCCGATGCCGCGCACACCCTCGCCGAGTACGCGGTGGTCGCCGCAGAGGATCTCGCGGCGGCTCCCTCGACCTGGAGCACAGCGCAGGCCGGGGCCGCACCTCTCACCACCCTGACCGCCTGGCAGGCGCTCGAGGCGGCAGGTGTGGTCGCCGGCCAGCGCGTGCTGGTGCTGGGCGGCGCGGGCGGCGTGGGGCATCTCGCGATCCAGCTGGCGGCGGCGCGCGGTGCGGAGGTGGTAGCCACCGGCAGCCCCGCGAAGAACGAGCTGCTGCGCTCCTGGGGCGCGGGACAGACCGTGGACTATCGGGATGACCAGGCGCTCGCCGCGATCGCCCCGGTGGATGCCGTGGTCATCACGGTCGACGACACGCTGCCTCCGCGCGGCTCGGTCAAGGCGGGCACCGCCGTGGTCACGATCACCGGGCTCTCCGACGATCACGCCGCTCAGCTCGCGTCGTGGGGCGCCGGGCCGATCCGACGGATCCTCGTCGCCGCGTCCGGCGGTCAGCTCGCCGAGATCGCGGCCCTGGCCGAGGCCGGCCGGGTGAGCGTGCACCTCGACTCGGAGTTCCCGCTCGACGACCTCGCCGCGGCGCAGGAACGGGTGGAATCCGGCCGGGTCACGGGCAAGGTCGCCGTCATCGTCGACCCGACCGTGTAGGACTCAGGCGTCGAAGCTCAGACTGAGCTTGCGGAGGAGGCCGGCCAGCCGTTCGCGGTCGCTGCGGGACAGCCCCTGCAGCAGGTCGGCCTCCACGTCGACGAGGCGGGTGATCGCAGCATCCACCCGGATCCGTCCGTCGTCCGTCAGGGTCACGAGCACGCTGCGACCGTCGGCGGGGTCGGACTCCCGGCGCACGAAGCGGCGCCCTACCAGCCGATCGATGCGGTTTGTCATGGTTCCGCTGGAGACCAAGGTCTGCTGCAGCAGCTGCTTGGGGGAGAGCTGGAACGGGGCGCCGGCCCGCCGCAGAGCGGACAGCACGTCCCACTCCCACGGCTCCAGGTCGCTGCGGCGGAACACGTCACGGCGCGCGCGGTCGAGCAGCCGCGTCAAGCGGTCCACGCGCGAGAGCACCTCGAGCGGGGAGAAGTCGAGGTCCGGTCGCTGCGTGTTCCACGCGCCGACGATCCGGTCGACCTCATCCACCTCGCTCATCCGTTCATTATCGCGGGTGCAACGCCGAGTCGGGGGACCTTGGCGGTACCGGCGTCAGCGTCATGAACGCGCTGTTCTCGTCGGGAAGGTAGCGGCCGAAGGCCGCGCACTCGACGAATCCGGCCTTCGCGTACATCGCACGGGCCGGCGCGAAGAAGTCGTGCCTTCCGGTCTCCAGAGACAGACGACGGATGCCGCGCCCTGCGGCGTCGTCGATCAGGAAGGCGAGCATCGCCCGTCCGAGCCCGCGGCCGCGCACGGACGGATCTGTGCGCATCGACTTGAGCTCCTCGTGGTCCTCATCCACCGGCGCCAGGGCGCCCGATGCGACGATCCGGCCCTCGAGCGTCGCCGCGAACAAGCGGATGCCGGGGGCGAGAAGCCGTTCGATCGCCAACGCATGCTGGCTCTCGGGCGGAGCGGTTCCCTGCATGTCCGCGTGATGGGCCGCGATGAAGTCGGACAGTGCGGACGTCGACGTCTCGACCCGTTCGATGACGATGCTCATCTCATCAGCATGCCAAGGCCGTATTTCCGACGTATGACGACCGGCTCCAGCGCGACCGCCCGTCGCACCCAGGAGGACATGGCAGACTTGAGGGGCAGACTCTTCGACGGGCTCACCAAGCCATTCGGGGTGTCCGGTCCGCCGTGGTGTAATGGCAGCACGACAGCCTTTGGAGCTGTTAGGTCTAGGTTCGAGTCCTGGCGGCGGAGCATGACTGGGAACAAGCTCGCGATCATCATCCTCGCCGCAGGCCAAGGCACGCGCATGAAGTCGCGCCTGCCGAAGGTCCTGCATCCGATCGGCGGGCGTCCCCTCGTCGGTCACGTTCTCACCACCGCCGTGCGGCTCGCCGCCGACCACATCGAGGTCGTCGTCCGGCACGAGCGCGACCAGGTCGTCGCCGCGCTCGCCGAGGACTACCCGGATGCCGTGTTCGTCGATCAGGACGAGATCCCCGGCACCGGACGCGCCGTCCAGGTCGCGATCGACGCGCTGCCCGACGACTTCGACGGCGACGTGC
This sequence comes from Microbacterium sp. ZW T6_19, assembly GCF_044987465.1. Classification (NCBI taxonomy): domain Bacteria; kingdom Bacillati; phylum Actinomycetota; class Actinomycetes; order Micrococcales; family Microbacteriaceae; genus Microbacterium; species Microbacterium sp. ZW T6_19. The sequence goes on from NZ_JBJDRH010000004.1 coordinate 231,110, forward strand.
TCGTGCTCTCGGGAGACTGCCCGCTGGCGGACGCCGACACCCTCGCAGCGTTCCTCGACGAACACCGAGCCGCAGGAGCGCCAGCGACCCTGATGACGGCCGTGGTGGACGACCCCACGGGCTACGGCCGGGTCATCCGCGACGCCGACGGCGGCGTGGACCGCATCGTCGAGCAGAAGGATGCGAGCGCCGACGAGGCTGCCGTCCGCGAGATCAACGCCGGGATGTACGTGTTCCGCTCGGAGACCCTGCGCCGCTACCTCCCCGAGATCGGCGTCGACAACGCGCAGGGCGAGATGTATCTCACCGATGTTCCCGGTCTGCTGCGTCGCGACGGCGACCGGGTCGCGGCATCCGTCGTCTCCGACGTCACGGTCACCTACGGCGTCAACGACCGCGCTCAGCTGGCCCTCGTCGGCCGGCTGCTGAATTCCCGGATCGTGCGCCGCTGGCAGCTCGAGGGCGTCACGATCGTCGACCCCGACACCACCTGGATCGACGACGATGCCACGCTCGCATCCGACGTGACGATCCTCCCCAACACGCAGATCCTGCGCGCCACCACGATCGCCGCGGGCGCGATCATCGGGCCGGACACCACCCTCGTGGACTGCGAAGTGGGGGAGGACGCGACCGTCCGCCGCACCGACGCGACGCTCGCCGTGATCGGTGCGCAGGCGACGGTGGGCCCCTTCTCGTTCCTGCGCCCAGGCACGATCCTCGGCGCCAAGGGCAAGATCGGCGCCTACGTCGAGACGAAGAACGCCGAGATCGGCGAGGGAAGCAAGGTCCCGCACCTGTCCTACGTGGGAGATGCGACGATCGGTCGCGGCGTGAACCTCGGGGCGAGCACGATCACCGCCAACTACGACGATGTGAACAAGCACCGCACCGTCATCGAGGACGAGGTGCACACCGGATCGCACACGACCCTGGTCGCTCCCGTTAGGCTGGGTGCTGGCGCGAAGACAGGCGCCGGTGCCGCCGTCCGAAAAGACGTCCCGGCCGGTGCGCTTGCCATGAGCGTCGCGCCTCAGCGCAACATCGAGGGCTGGGTCGAGAAGAACAGGGCAGGCACGGGTGCGGCGGATGCTGCAGCCCGAGAGCGATCGGCGGAATAGGCGGAAATGGCGCGCAAGAAGAAGACTGTCGATCTGGACCGCGATAACGACATCGCCCCAGGGCTCGTCGCCAAGACGAAGAAGCGACTCGTCATCGCCGGCGGACGTTCGCACCCCGGGCTGACCGCCGCCGTCGCAGCGGATCTCGGCACCGAGATCGCCCCCGTCGAGCACCGCACCTTCGCGTCAGGCGAGATCTACGCCCGTTTCGAGGTCTCGATCCGCGGCTGCGACCTCTTCCTCATCCAGACGTTCGGCGAGCCCGTGAACGAGTGGCTCATGGAGACGCTCATCATGATCGATGCGGCCAAGCGCGCCTCGGCCAAGCGCATCACCGTCGTCGCACCGTATTACCCCTACTCGCGCCAGGACAAGAAGGGCCGTGGCCGCGAGCCCATCAGCGCGCGCCTGGTCGCCGACCTGCTCAAGACCGCAGGCGCCGACCGCGTCATGAGCGTCGACCTGCATGCTGCGCAGATCCAGGGCTTCTTCGACGGGCCCGTCGACCACCTGTTCGCCAAGCCCGTGCTGCTCGACTACTTCCAGCGCACGCTGTCGAAGGAGGACCGCGAGATCCTCACGGTCGTCTCGCCCGACATGGGCCGAGTGCGTGTGGCCGACACCTGGTCGGACAGCCTCGGCGCTCCGCTCGCGATCATCCACAAGCGCCGCGACCCGAAGGTCGCCAACCAGGTCTCGGTGCACGAGATCGTCGGAACCGTCGAGGGCCGCACCTGCCTCCTGGTCGACGACATGATCGACACCGGCGGCACGATCGTGAAGGCCGCACAGGCCCTCAAGTCGGCCGGTGCGCATCGCGTCATCGTCGCGGCGACCCACGCGATCTTCAGCGACCCGGCGTCCGACCGCCTGCAGGACGCTTCGATCGACGAGGTCGTCATCACCGACACCATCCCGCTCACCGAGTCGCGTCGCTGGGACAAGCTCACGATCCTCCCCATCGCGCCCCTGCTGGCACGCGCGATCCACGAGGTGTTCGAAGACGGCTCGGTGACCAGCATGTTCGGCGGAGACGCCTAGGCGTCTCATCGCCGCGGCACAGCCCGCGCATAGGACCGATGCATACCGTTGAATGCATCGACAGCTCGTCGACGCACCCAACCGGGAGGGCCAGCATGATCCGCACGAACGTTCCCCAGTCCGTACGCAAGGTCTCAGCGCTCGTGGGCGTGGCCGGACTCTTCGTCCTCGCCGGCTGCTCGTCCGCCGCCGATGCGGAGACCGACAAGGGCACCGGCACCGACTCCCCGTCGACCAGCACGGACTCCAACGCGGGCGCGGCGACCTACGCAGACGGCACATACACCGCAGACGGCTCGTACCAGACGCCCGAGACCGTCGAGTCGGTCACGGTGACGCTCACGATCGCCGACGGCGTCGTGAAAGAGGTCGAGGTCACCGGGGACCCGCAGGCTCCCGAGACCGAGCAGTACCAGTCGAAGTTCATCGGCGGCATCGCGGATGAGGTCGTCGGCGTCGCTCTCGACGACCTGAAGGTGAGCCGTGTCTCTGGCTCGTCGCTGACCAGCGGCGGTTTCAACGCCGCAGTCGAATCGATCAAGGAGCAGGCCGCCTCCTAGGCGCCTGACCTGCCATGACGATCTGGCGTTTCGACGCGATCGGCACCCGGTGGGAGATCGAGGGCGACCTCGACAGCGGCGATCGCGCTGCCGTCAGCGATCTGATCGAGCGCTTCGACCGCGACTGGTCGCGGTTCCGTGCCGACTCGGCCGTGTCACGGCTGGCGACGGCAGGCGGAGTGCTGGAGTCGGCGGATGCCGCCCCCATGCTCGACGCCTACCGGGCCCTCTCCGGCGCCACCGGGGGTGCGGTGAACCCGCTCGTGGGCGCGAGCCTCGAGGCACTGGGATACGACGCGGCGTACACGCTGACCTCGGGCGCGGCCGTGGCGGCACGGGATGACTGGTCCGAGGTGATCTCGTGGAGCGCACAAAGGGCGACGGCATCCGCTCCGGCTCTGATCGACGTGGGCGCCCTCGGCAAGGGACGACTGGTCGATCTCGTCTTCGCCGCTCTCGACGGCGTCTCGGGTGATCTCGTGGTCGACGCGGGCGGCGACATGCGCGTGCGCGGTGCGGCCGTGCGCACGGCCCTCGAGCACCCCTTCGACGCCACCAAGGCGATCGGCGTCGTGGAGTTGCAGAACGGCGCACTGTGCGGCTCGGCGACCAACCGCCGAGCGTGGGGCGACGGGCTGCACCACGTGCTCGATGCCCGCACGGGGCAGCCGGTGCGCACCTGGGCGGCGACCTGGGCTCTCGATGCCGAGGCGATGAGGGCGGATGCCGTCGCCACCGCGCTGTTCTTCGAGGGCGGACCGGAGCTTGCCGCCGACTGGGGCGTCGACTGGGTGCGGATGAGCACGGACGGCAAGGTCGAACGCTCGGAAGGCTGGCCAGGGGAACTGTTCCTCGCCCGCCCCCGAGTGTCGTGAGATAAGGAAGAGTGGACGTCGTGATCACCGCATTCACCGCTGTCAGGCAGCGGGTCCTCGCGCTCCTGGGCGCGCTGTCGATGTACCGCCTGGTGCTGTTCTCGCTCCTCGCGCTGGCTCTGTTCGCCGAGCTGCTCTCGTTCGCGGGGCTGGTCGCGCCGCAGCCGTTCGAGATCCTCGTCTCCTTCGTCGTCCTCGCCGTGGTGATCTCCGCAGTCGACGCCGCCGTGCAGCGGCTGCTTCATCTGCCATGGCGCATCGAGTCGTCACTGGTCACCGCGCTGATCCTGCTGTTCGTCCTCGCGCCGGCATCCGACCTCGCTCCCGAGGCCCTCGGCGGGCTCGCCCTGGCCGGAGCCCTGGCCAGCGTCTCGAAGTACGTGATCGCGTGGCGCGGACGGCACATCCTGAACCCCGCGGCGTTCGGCGCCGCCGTCGTCACGATCACAGGTCTCGGCACGACCTCGTCGTGGTGGGTCGGCACCCCCGCGCTGTTCGTACCGGTCGTGATCCTCGGACTGCTCGTGCTGTGGCGCACCGAGAAGGTGCGGCTCGTGCTGGTGTTCCTCGTCATCGCGATCGCGGTCTCCCTGCTGCGCCAGTACGTGCAGCTCACCCAGGGCGGTCTGCCCTTCGACGCCGGCCAGGCGTTGTCGTTCGCAGTGCTGCAGTCGCCGTACTTCTTCCTCGGCGCGTTCATGCTCTCGGAGCCGCTGACGCTGCCCCCACGGCGCTGGCAGCAGTTCTCGGTGGCTGCCCTGGTCGGCGTGCTCGCCGGATGGCCGATCTTCGTCGCAGGTTTCACGCTCGGGCAGGAGCGCGCGCTGCTGATCGGCAACCTGCTGGCCTTCGCGTTCGCGGTGCGCGGATCGGTGCGCCTCACGCTCGAGAAGCGCGCGTTCATCACGCCCACCGTGCAGGAACTCACGTTCCGCACCAAGAGCCGACTGCGGTTCCTTCCTGGCCAGTATCTCGAGCTCGACGTCCCGCACCGTCGCCCGGACGCCCGCGGAACGCGCCGCGAGTTCAGCATCGTCTCGGCGCCCGGTGACCTTCCGACGCTGCGGATCGCATACAAGGACGGCGACCAGAGGCATCCGTCGAGCTACAAGCGCGCACTCGCCGCAGCCCAGCCGGGCGCCACGCTCGCGGTGACCGGCACCTGGGGCGACTTCCTGCTGCCGAAGGGCGATGTTCCCGCCCTGATGGTGGCGGCCGGCATCGGGGTGACGCCGTTCGTGTCCCAGCTCCGGCAGCTGCAGGTGACGGGGGAGAAGCGCGACGTCGTGCTCGTGTACGTGGCGTCCGACCCCGCCGAGCTCGCGTTCCGCGATGAGCTCGCCGCGACCGGCGCCCGCGTCGTGGTCTTCACCCGCGAAGAGCCCGCGGACCTGCCCGCACACTGGACCTGGGCGCAGGGCGCGCGGCTGGACGCCGTGGCTCTGGAGAAGCACGTGGCAGACCTCGCATCCCGCCACGCGTTCATCTCCGGCCCGCCGCGGCTGATCGCCGATCTCGCCCCGGCCCTGCAGAAGGCGCACAACCTCACGACCGACGCGTTCGCCGGGTACTGAGCCGCGCGCGGGCCTTCCGCGTTCGGTTCGTCGGGAGGCGTGGGTACGTCTGCAGGACCTGGGCACGCGTGCAGGAGAGAAGACGTCGTCTGATCCTGCGTGCGTGCGCCGGTCCTGCAAACGTTCCTCGACTCCTTCTGCACATCGCCGGGCGTCGCGGAAGTTGTCCACATCGACGGTTTTCGCGACCGGGGCGCGGCTGCGATGGAGCACGATCGACGGATGTCGAAGACCCAGATCCTGCTCACTCAGCTCGGCGGCGTGGCGCGAGGAAGGCTGTTGCACGAGTTCGGTCTGAGCCGGCGGATGCTGGCGGATGCCGTCATCGCCGGCGAGATCCGTCGCATCAGGAACGGGGTGTTCGCCTCGCCTTCCGCGGACCCGTGGATCGTCACAGCGGCGGGACATGGCGGAGCCCTCACATGTTCGGCTGCGCTGCGGCGGCATGGCATCTGGGTGCTGCAGAGCGATCGCTCGCCGCACGTGTGGCTGGGCACCCACGGAAGGGTGCACCATGACCGCTGTTCCTGCGTCGGGCACTTCTTCAGCGGTCGCACCACGCTGGGTCTCGCAGATGTGGAAGATGCTCTGGTCCATCTGCACATGTGCCAGGGGGAGGAAGCGTTCTTCACCTCACTGGAGTCGGCACTCGCATCTCGGCAGCTGAACGCGTCCGGCAGAGCACGCGTACGCTCGCGGATGCCGGTCAGCGCGCGCTGGCTCGTGGATCTGGCTCGGACGGATGCGGGAAGCGGGGCTGAATCCCTGCTGCGGCTGCGACTGCATCCATTCGGCATCCGCCTGGAGAGCCAAGTCGAGATCCCCGGGGTCGGACGCGTGGACTTCGTGATCGGCGGACGACTCATCCTCGAGATCGACGGTGCGGAGTCGCACAGCGGCCGGGAAGCCTGGCATCGCGATCTGAGACGGGATGCTCTGGCATCCGGTCTCGGTTACGAGACGCTGCGAATCTCCTACAGGATGCTCGTCGAGGAGTGGTCAGTCGTCGAGTCCGCGGTCATCGGAGCGGTAGTCAGGGCCCAGGCGTGACAGGTGCAGACGCGGCACGTTCGCAGGACCCGGGCACGTTTGCAGAACGACAGCGCGGTCGATGCTCCTGCGCGCGTGTCTGGATCCTGCAGACGTGCCCGGATACGCGAAGCCCCGAACGCTCAGGCGCCCAGGACCGGGCTCAGGGGCAGGTGCACCGAGAACGTGGTGTCGCCAGGGACGCTGGAGACCTCGATGCGGCCGTGGTGACCTTCCACGATCGCCTTGGCGATCGCGAGGCCCAGACCGGTTCCGCCGGTCTGCCGGGCGCGCGAGCTGTCGCCGCGGGCGAACCGCGCGAAGAGCTCCTCACGCACCGCCGGATCGATGCCGGGCCCGTCGTCATGCACTCGAAGAACCGCCTCGTCGCCCTCGCGCGTCACGCTCAGCGTGATCTCCGTGCCCGCAGGGGTATGCGTCCGCGCGTTCGCGAGCAGATTTGTGACGACCTGATGCAGACGGCCGGTGTCGCCGACCACGACGACCGGCTCGTCGGGCACGTCGATGTTCCACCGGTGCTCAGGGGCCGTCGGCCGAGCATCCGACAATCCCTCGAGGGCGAGCTGAGCGAGATCCACCGTGCCGTAGACGAGTTCGCGTCCCTCATCGAGTCGGGCCAGCAGGAGCAGATCCTCGACGAGCCTGGTCATCCGCAGGGATTGCGCCTGGATGCGCTCGAGCGAAGTGGTCGTCCCCTCGATCGCCGCGGGACCCTGCTGCTGGCTGAGCGCACGCAGCGACAGCTCGGAGTATCCGCGGATCGACGCGAGCGGAGTCCGCAGCTCGTGGCTCGCGTCGGCGACGAACTGGCGCATGCGCTCTTCGTTGCGCTGACGAGCGGACAGCGATGTGTTCACGTGATCGAGGAGCTTGTTCAGCGCCGCGCCGACCAGGCCGGTCTCGGTGCGAGGGTCGGCTTCGGATGCCGGGACGCGTTCGGTGATCTCGACCTCGCCCCGGTCCAGGGGCTGGTTGGCGACGCGAGTCGCCGTCGCCGCGACGGCGCGCAGCGGGCGCAGACCGACGCGGATAGTGATCGCGGTGGTGAGGGCGAGCAGGATGAGGCCGCCGAGCGTCGCGAGCACGATGACGGTGAGCAGAGTGGCGAGCTGGTTCTGGATGTCGCCGCGGGGGAGACCCGTCACCACGACGACGCCTGTAGGCGTACTGGTCGCCACGACACGATAAGAACCAAGATCATCGATCGTCACCGTCGCATACGCCTCACCATGAAGCGCTTCGTCGATCTGCGTGAGCTGTGCAGAGGTCAGCGTCTCGGAGGCGCCGTTCAGCTCGTTCTGCGATCGATCGAAGACGACACCGCTCGTTCCCGCTTCCGCGCTGGACACCGCGAGCAGAAGGCCGGGCACTCCCGGGTTCTTGCCGTTGAGCACGTAGTCGATGGTGGCGAGTTCGGGAGCGGTGCGGCCGACCCACTGCAGCGTGATGCTCGCCGCATATCCCTTGAGCTTCTGCTCGAGCTGCTGCTCCAGGGTGTTTCCGAGGGTCGCCGAGGTGATGACGGCGACGATCACGAGGATGAGCGACACGAAGCCGATGACCGCGGTCATCAGCCTTGCCTGGAGTGTCAGCGGCCGGCGCGTCATCCTCGTGGAGCTCACTGTGGAGCCTTGATCATGTAGCCCACGCCGCGCACGGTGTGAAGCAGGGGCGTGCGCCCCGCGTCGATCTTCTTGCGCAGGTAGGAGATGTAGAGCTCGACGACCGACGACTTGCCGCCGAAGTCGTAGCTCCACACCCGGTCGAGGATCTGCGCCTTGGAGAGCACACGGCGCTCGTTGCGCATCAGGTAGCGCAGCAGCTCGAACTCGGTGGCTGTGAGCTCGATCTCGGTGCCGTCGCGGACCACTTCGTGGCTGTCTTCGTTGAGGGAGAGATCGGCGACGCGCAGGATCGACTGGCCGTCGTCGGCGGTGGCGTGCCCGGTGCGGCGGATGATCGCGCGCAAGCGTGCGATGACCTCCTCCAGACTGAAGGGCTTGGTGACGTAGTCGTCGCCGCCCGCGGTGAGGCCGGCGACTCGGTCGCCCACTGCGTCCTTCGCGGTCAGGAAGAGCACGGGCACGAGGCTCCCCGACTCGCGCAGGCGCTTCAGCACCGACAAGCCGTCGAGGTCGGGCATCATGATGTCGAGCACCAGTGCGTCGGGCTCGAACTCGCGCGCGACCTGAAGGGCTTCCAGGCCCGAGGATGCGGTGCGCACCTCCCAGCCCTCCATCCGCAGCGCCATGGCGAGCAGGTCGGTCAGCATCTGCTCGTCGTCGACGGCGAGGATGCGCAGCGGGGAGCCGTCGGGGCGGCGCAGTTCGGGGTGCACGGTGCTCATAGAGTTATTCTGCGGAATCTCCTATGGGATTCCTATGGAGAGCCCTATGCGTTGTCTGGGAGCTTCGGTTCCACCCGGTCCGCGGGCAGAGCGAGGAAGTCGATCGCAGCCTGCAGCGCGAGGCGATCGGACAGCTCGCCGATCGGACCCTCGAGGTGCCCGTTCGCCCGCACATGAAGCCGCCGCGGGCCGGCAAGAGCGTGGTAGACCGCGAACTGTCCGCGGGGGTCGACCGCGGGATCGAGCACCGCCGCCCCGACGAGCACCGGCAGGCGAAGACGTCGTGCTGCCGTCGCCGCATCGAAGCTGTCGAGCACGGGACGTGCGTCGGGGTGGCGCAGAAGGTGCTGCCGGACTGCCTCGCCGCTGCCCGTGCACCGCCTGCTCAGGCGGACCGCGTGATGACCGAAGCTCGGTACGTCCAGGCACGCGCGACGGAATCTTGAGTCCCACGGGAGCGCCATCGCTCCGATCCCGCCTCCGAAGCTGCTGCCGTGGAAGTCGAGAGCTGCCGCAGCTGCGGGGGCCATGTCGAGCAGAACCGTCGCTGCACGCCAGATGTCCGCGACCGCGAAGCGGTGCGAGTAGGTGTCGCGATGTGCGATGCCTGCGAGCACGTGCTCTGACGGTGCGGAGGGGAAGCGGCTGGGCGTGCGGGCATGGGTGCCCGGTGCGCACGGGAAGATCGCGGCGGTGTCGGAGGGGACCAGTTCGAGGTCGGGTCCGCTGCGGCCTCCGTATCCGTGACCGACGACGAGTCCGCGACGAACGGCGCCTGAGGTGTGCGGAATCATGACGTAGGCCACGGCATCCTCGTCGGCCGACGAAGAGAACCGGATCTCTGTCACGCGATGCGACGGCGTCGGCGCTAGTTCGCCGAGAGTTCTCCATGCGATGGGTCCGGTGCCGAGCTCCTCGAAGCTCGACTGCCAGAACTCGTCGAAGTCCGAAGGCTCCTCAGGACCGTCCGTCGGCGCGAGCAGGGCCGACAGGGAGTACTCGGTCATCTCCTCGGGGTGGTCCTGGATCACCGTGCGGCTCCTCACCGGATCTGTGGCGTGATGGTCGTCGGCATCCATGATCGTGCATGAGGGCCCATTGACATGATCGCATACTCATTGCAATATGTGCATCATGGATTCAACGCCGAACTCCGAAGAAGAGGACCGCCCGCTGCAATGGAGCCGCCGGTCAGTGCTGCGCATGCTCGTGATCGCGGGGGTGCTCCCACCCGTGCTGGGCGGGTACGACTCTGCGGCCTCGGCATCGATCATGCCGATGGAGCCGACGACCTCGTCCGGCGCCTACCCCGATGCGCTGCGCCGATTGAGCATGCCGAATCTGTCGGTGTCGCAGATCGCGCAGCTCACCGGGTCGGGTCATCGGATGACGTTCTTCCGAGCGACGTGGGATGGCGGCGAGACGATCGTGCGCGACCTCGAAGTCGCACACGGCGGAGGCTGGCTGCCGGTGACCGACACGGCGCACCGATTCGACGAGCAGTGGGTGGTGCTGGCGGGTACGCTGCCGTCCGGGAGCGCGCCGGAGCTCTACGGTCCGTTGACGCCGAGCTGGCTGGGCTTCACCTCCTACCAGGTGCTGGGCCCTCAGGCGATCGAGCTGCGCACGAGCACCGACGACGTGGAACTGGTCGTGCGCTGGCGTCTGGAGGGGGCGCACCCCGAGGCTCACTACGTGCTCACGGCGAAGAACGCCGGCGACTACATCGTCGGATACCAGAGCCAGGACACCAGGTCGCTCGACGATGTCGACGAGGTGCTCTGCGGCTCGTACCAGCACGCGCTGTCCGTGCTCGACGGCTCCGCGCCGCTCGGCGCGTGGGAGCTGTTCGCGCCGATGGCGCTGACCCAGTACGCCGTCGGCGGCATCCCGGTCACGTCGGGCGTCTACCTGCCCTCGGAAGTGGCGGAGTTCGTGCACGAGCGGCAGCTCATGGCGGACCGGCAGCCGTACGGCATGAGCCTGCGCAACGACAGCCTCGACGTGGTGCCGTGCATGTACTCCCCGCAGCCGGGATTGCGCACGGCGATGGCTGCAGGGGCGCAGCGCGGCTTCGCCTTCGGCATCGCCGTGCGCGCCGACACGCTGTACGCGACCTACGCAGACCTGTGCCGGACGGAGTACGGTCTGGTGGCGTATCGGAGCAACGTCTACGAGCGATCGCTGACGGATGCCGTCCACGCCATGGCGGCGCTCATCGCCGTCGAGCCCGACGGCGACGACGCGATCGACTACATCCCGTCGTACTCCGGCTGGTGGAACCGCGCCAAGGGGTTCGTCGACGTGGAGAACGAGGATGCCGTCAGAGCGGCGGCGAGCGGCGTCGTGCTCTCCGCTCACTACCTCACAGGAACCCCCGACAGCACGCTGTACGCTCGCCGAGCCCGTCCGCTCATCGAGTACCAGGTGTCGCGGAAGGGGATCGGGCATTCGCCGATCATCGGCAGCCCTGTCTACAACGACACGACCCAGTACCGGATCGGAAGGATCCCCACGGATGCCGTGAACCTGACGGCGCTCTATCAGCTCACGCACGGCCGCAACGCCGGCATCCAGCGCCTGGCGGTGCAGGCCACCAAGTCCGGTGTCGTCGGACAGAGCCGCGCGCCGTTCTCGACCGCACTCGCCACCTACCGCGCGACCGGGGATCCGGCGTTCCTGGCGGAGGCGACGCTCATCGGCAAGCGGTACGTGCAGGAGCAGATCCTCACCCCCTACCGCAGCAACGGCCAGCCGCCCGGCGGCTTCGCCTACAGCTTCTCGAAGTACTGGGTCGATCTCCTCGAGCTGTTCGAGGTCACGGGAGATCCCGAGTTCCTGGACGGTGCGTACCGCGAGGCCCAGCGCTTCATCACCCAGACGGCAGTGCGGCCGGTGCCGGATCAGACCGTGACGGTGCCGGTGGGACATGTCATAGAACAGCAGTACGACTGGGAGTCGCGCTCGTCGCTGCCCGCCTATCCCACGACCTCGGTCCCCACCGAGACCGTCCCCGCGTGGTACGTCTCGCCATCCGGGCTCACCTTCGAGGCGCTGTCGTCGTTCAAGCTCGGGGTCAGCTCATTGACCGATCCCGGTGGTGGATACGTGTTCAACCCGTGCTGGGCGGGTGCCCTGCTCAGGCTGGCGCACCACACGGGGGACACGCTGCTGGCAGACGTCGCGCACAACATGGTGATCGGGCGGTTCACGACCTATCCCGGCTACTACGGCCGGCAGTTCCAGGTGGCCCACATGAAACCCGACTTCGCGACGAGCGGCCCCGTCGGCATCACCGGCTACTACTTCCACCATGCTCCGGCGCAGCTCGGTCTGGCGATGGACTACCTGATCAGCGAGAGCTATTACCGCAGCGGGGGGCGCATCGACTTCCCGCACGTCTTCGAGGCGGACTTCGCCTACTTCAAGTTCTTCGCCTACGGGCACGCACCCGGCACATTCTTCGGAGAGGCGGGCGTGTGGCCCTATTTCCCCGACGGACTCATCTCGCTCGACAACCCGTTGATCAACTGGATCGCGGGGGCGAGCGACGACGCGCTCTACGTCAGCCTCACCAACTCCTCGGCGGGCGTGCAGCAGGTCGTCGTCGATCTCGTCGGCGACCTCACGGGAGTGGCCCGCTCCGCTTCTCCGGTGGTCGAGGTGGTGACGGCCGACGGCATCCGCTCTTCTGCGACGGCGTCGCACGGCAGGGTCTCCGTCAGCGTGCCCGGGCACGGACTGCTCGCCCTGGTGGTGCGGAACGTGACTGTGGAGCGCCCCAGCCTGCCTTTCGATGACGTCGTGGACCACGGCGTCGACAGCTTCCACGAATTCGACTCGGCGCCGGGAACCGACTACGGGCTCGTCCGCGGAATGCTGCTCGTGCGCCCGGGCGGCGAGGGCTACGACGCCTATGTCCAGATCGATACCGAGCAGGCGGCGACGCTCACGTACAGGATCGGCGGACAGGCCGCGCAGCAGGCCCCGCTCAAGGAGTATCCCTACGAGTGGACGATCGGGGTCGACGATCCACGCAAGACCTTCCGCTACACGGTCACCTCGGGAGGCGCCACCACGGACGAGGTCACCCTGCAGCTGCCGGGGCGCATCGCCGGCGTCGGCGCCGAGGTGTCTGGAGACGTGGTGGCCCAGGCCACAGGAACGGCGGGGGACAGGGTTCCCCTGATCATCGAGGTGCGCAACGGCACCGGTCACCCGGTCTCGGGCACCGTGGCGCTGACGCCGCCCGGCGGCTGGCAGCTCGAGGGCACAGTGCCGCCGGTGACGGTTCCTGCACACGGGACCACACGTGTGGAGTCGGCGGTGGTCATCGGATCGGCGGCGGCTCCCGGCGAGGTCGCGGTGTCGGCGACGCTGTCACGACCGGGGGCTGCCGCGCTCGCCCTGCGTCCGGCCACCGTCGAGGTGATCGACAGCCGCCGACTCGTCTCGCTGACCAGCGACACCGAGATCGCGAGTGGCCCTGGAGCGGTCGTGAAGCTGACCGCATTGGTGATCAACACCGGTGTGACACCGCTGCAGGGGACGCTGGGTCTCTACGGCGCCACGGGATGGACGATCGGTCAGCGGGATGCGGTGGTCGTCGTGCCTCCGCGTTCCGACGTCACCCACACGTGGACGGTGACGGCGGGATCGACGATCGCGCCGGGGTCGACGACGAGATTCGAGGCCCGGCTCGACCAGACGCTGCGCAAGGGTGTGCTGGTCCGGGTCGCCGACGAGGGCATCATCGCGCACACGCAGTCGCCGTGGCCGGGATACCTCGAGACAGGCCATTGGTACCCGAGCGGTCTGTCCGGGTGGAACGGGACCCGCACGCGCTACAGCGACACCGATTCGGTCGGCAGCACTGTGACGTGGAACGTCGAGCTGCCGCAGGCCGGGCTCTACCGTGTCTCGGTCTGGTATCCGACCAACCCGACGACGACCACGTCGGCGGCCTACGTCGTCGAGCATCAGAGCGGCAGCAGCGAGGTCATCGTGGACCAGACCCAAGGCGCGGGTGCCTGGCGTGCGCTCGGCACGTTCCGATACGACGCCGGCGCGGTCGGGGTGGTGCGGCTGGAAGTCCGCAACACGAGCATCCACAGGGTCAGCGCCGCCCAGTTCGTCCGCACCGGGGACTGACAGAGGGGGCGGACCGGCGTGAACCGGTCCGCCCCCTCTCGGCGGTTCCTGCAGGCGTTCAGCGCCGCACGTACTGCTGGACGGCGTCCTCGTCGACGGTCACGCCGAGTCCGGGTCCTGTGGGGACGACGAACCCGCCGTCGGGCTGGACTTCGAGCGGAGTGGTGAGGATGAGGTTCGCCACCGGCAGCGTGAACGGCTGGTATTCGAAGGCGAGCAGAGAGGTCGCGCTCGCCGCCACATGCACTCCCGCGGCCATCGCGATGCCGAAGGCCGCCGAGTGGTGCGGTGCGACCTGAGCGTGGAACGCATCGGCGACGGCGGCGATCGCGAGACCCTCGGTGATACCGGTGCGTCCGATGTCGGGCTGCGTGAGCCCCACGGCGCGCCGAGTGAGCCAGTCGGTGAACTCGAACCGGCTGCGCATCGCCTCGCCGATCGCGATGGGAGTGGCGAGCGAGGCGGCGAGGTCGCGGTGGCCCTCGACGTCCTCGGGCGCCAGCGGCGCCTCGAAGAACCACGCCCGACGGTCGTCGAGTTCGCGTCCGAGCGCTTTCGCCTCGCCGAGGCGGTAGGTCCAGTGAGCGTCCAATGCGACATCGAGGTCGGGATGCACGGCGCGGATGGCGTCGTAGGTGGCGAGATCCGTGCGGATGTCGGTTCCGAGGTGCAGTTTGATCCGCCGCACGCCGGCTTCGACCATCTCGGCGGCCTTGTCGGCCTTGTCCGCGTCGTCGGACCCGCGGATGCCGGAGATGTACGTGGGCAGCACCTCGGCGAAGCGCCCGCCGGCGAGCTCCGAGACGGAGAGACCGGTCGCGTGCCCCCAGAGATCCCACAGGGCGATGTCGACCGCTGCCATGGCATCGGCCTGATGACCGGTGAGGTGGCCGCGCTCGCGCATCGACTCCGTCATCCGATGCCACAGCGTCCGGACCGAGCGGGGATCCTCGCCGATGATGAGCGGCGTGAGAAGGCGGTCAACGATCGCGGCGGCGACCTCCGGTGCGACCGGGGCCAGTGCTTCTCCCCAGCCGATGAGGCCGTCGTCGGTCTCGATCTTCACCAGGAGGGTCTCGTAGCCGGGGGAGTACAGGCTCCGCCACGGTCGTCGGACGACGTAGCCGCGATGCGCCACGCCCGTGTCACCCGCGTAGGAGTCATCGGCAACCTCCCTCGACAGGAAGAGCGGGAAGGTCTGCACGCGCGCGATTTTCACAGGGGTCTCCGAAGACAGTCGTGAGGGAAGAAGCCGACGGCGGGGTGCCTCGGCGAGGGGTCAGGGCGCCGCAGTCGATGCGGTGTCGCAGGTCAGAGGGCGGCGAACGCCGTCGCCGAGCGGGAGGGGCTGTAGCCGAGGGCGACGGAGATCTCGTCGGCCGCCTCGATGAGCTGCAGGGCGAGCTCCTGATGAGGGGCGTGCAGGTCGAGAACCGACAGGGGACCGCTCGCGGAGAGCGCGGCGACGATGTCTCCGGCCCGGTCGTGGATCGGCGCGGCGATGCAGGCCCGGCCGAACGCGAGTTCTTCGATCTCGGTCGCGTAGCCGCGACTGCGCGTCTCGTCGAGCGCGACACGCATGCTCTCGCGGTCGACGATCGTGTGCGGGGTGAATCGCTGAGGGGAGTGCTCGAAGTACGCGTCGACCTTGTCATCCGGCATCCCCGACAGGAGCGCCTTGCCGAGGCCGGTGGCGTGAAGCGGGCCGGTGCGGCCGGCCATCGCGAACGACTTCGGCGCCAGCGCGCCTTCGAAGTTGCAGAGATAGGTGAAGGTGAACCCGCTGAGCTCGGCGACGTTCACGCCGATCTCGATGCGTCGGGCGAGATTCTGCGCGATCTGCCTCGACGCGCGGAAGACGGGAGAGCCGTTGAGGGCGATCGTGCCGAGCGAGACGGCTGCGGGGCCGAGCCGGTAGAGACCCGTCCGTCCGTCCTGCACGACGAACCGCATCCGGTCGAGAGCAGACATCATGCGCGACACCGTCGACTGTCCGAGACCGGTCAGAGTGCAGAGTTCGGAGACCCTGAGCTCACCGGACTCCTCGGTGAAGCATGCGAGCAGCGACATCGCCCGTTCGACCGTCTGTGTGCCGCCCACCGATTCCGATGCCATCGTGAGTCCTCCTCCATGCCGGCGCCGCATCTGCAACGCCGTTGCCAGTCATCCTAATGAGAGTCGTTGCACCAGGCAAGACAAATGTGGGTGCGTTATGCATTTTATGGATTTCGAATCCGCATTGTGGTTAACTGGCCCCACGTCATCGTCGACGACTGCGACGACGATGTGCAGGGCCCCGAACGGGGTCGCCCCTACTCGGAAAGTGAATCCAATGCCACAAGCCACCCTCGAGCGGCCCGCGAGTCGCGAGCAGGTCGAGCCGCGCTCCGGGCGACGCTCAACGCTGGGCGCCAAGGACCGCACCTTCGGCTTCATGATCGCACTTCCCGCGGTCCTGTTGTTCCTCGTGATCGCGATCTTCCCGCTCGTGTCGAGCATCGGCACGAGTCTGTACGACCAGTCGCTGCTGCGACCAGAGCGCACTTTCGTCGGCTTCGACAACTATGCGGCCATCTGGGACGAGTTCGTGGCGAGACTGGGGACCACCCTCGTGTTCGCCTCGCTCTCCACGGTCTTCCCCCTCGTGCTCGGCGTGGCCCTCGCGATGCTGCTCAACTCGCGCATGCGCGGGCGCAATATCCTGCGGGGAGCGTTAATGCTGCCGTGGCTGCTCCCCGGCGTGGTCGTCTCCTTCCTCTGGGCGTGGATCTTCAACGACAGCTACGGCGTCGTGAACCACGTGTTCGCGGTCTTCGGGCTTCCTGAGATCAGCATGCTGGGAAATCCGACCGGGGCGATGGCCGCCGTCATCATCGCGAAGACCTGGCACTCCTTCCCCTGGATCATGGTCGTCGCACTCGCCGTGCTCCAGACCCTGCCCGGTGAGCAGATCGAGGCGGCCACGATCGACGGCGCGACGAGAGCACAGCGTTTCCGCTACATCTCGCTGCCGCACATCGCCGGCCCGGTCGCACTCGTCGCGGTGCTCGAGTTCATCTACAACTTCGGCAACTTCGACACGATCTTCGTCATGACCGGCGGCGGCCCCGGCGACTCGACCACGACGCTCGCGGTCAGCCTCTACCACCTGGCCTTCGGCAGCTACGAGCTCGGCAAGGCCTCCGCGATGGGCGCGCTCTGGCTCGTCCTGCTCGCGATCATCTCGAGCGGTTACCTGCTCCTCAACCGACGACTGGAGAAGTGATGCTGCGCAGCCGCGACATCGGCGAGTCGATCATCCGCCCTCGCCTGTCCATCCCGGGGCGCATCGCCCTCCTCCTGCTCGCCCTCTTCGGCCTGCTCCCCGTGTACTGGCTCACCGCCACGGCGTTCACGAGGAAGGAGGACGTCTTCTCGCAGGACCGGCCGTTCTTCCCCGTGAACCCCACGATCGAGAACTTCGTCGGCTTCTTCCAGAACGACGCGCTCCTGAAGAACCTCGGCAACAGCATCATCGTCTCGAGCGGCACGGCACTCCTCGCGGTCCTCGTCGGCGGGCTCATGGCCTACTCGCTGTCGAAGTTCCGCTACCGCGGCCGCAACGCGATCATGTTCATGTTCCTGATCGGACAGCTCATCCCCGGTGCGCTGCTGCTGATCTCGCTGTACCTGATGCTGAGTTCCGCCGGCCTGCTCTACACGTACACCGCGCTGATCATCTCGTTCACGACCTTCACGCTGCCGCTCACGGTGTTCCTCCTCAAGGGGATCATGGACGGCCTCCCCGACGACATCCTCGAGGCGGCGAAGGTCGACGGGCTCTCCCGGACGGCCACCATGTTCCGCATCGTGTTCCCCCTCGTGGTGCCCGGGCTCATCACGGCCGCGATGTTCGCGTTCATGCGCGGCTGGAGCGACCTCCTCTTCGCGCTCACGCTCGCCGGACCCGACAAGCAGACGCTGCCGGCAGGCCTCACCCAGGCGTTCATCCGCGAGGGCACGGCCGACTGGCCGGCTCTCATGGCGGCATCCCTCATCACATCGCTGCCGCTCGTCATCATCTTCGTCCTCCTCCAGCGCTATTTCGTCTCCGGCCTCGCAGCCGGCGCCGTCAAGGGGTAGCGGAATGTCCTCGAATAACCCGATCCCATCCACGAAGGAGCAGTGCCCATGAACATCTCCCACACGCAGCTGAGTCGTCGCGCCTTTCTCGGCGGCAGCACTGCGCTGGTCGCGCTCGGCGCCCTCACCCTCGCGGGCTGCGCCACGCCGGTCGCGACTCCGCCCGGTACGGCGGAGAACGCCGCGACCAAGGCCAAGACCATCAACTTCTACGGCAACTCGCTCGGCGAGGAGGCGCTGAAGCCCGCTTGGCAGGGCATCCTCGACGGCTTCTCGAAGAAGGCCGGCGTGACCGTGGCGCCGGTGATCTACCCCTACGATCAGGCCGCGACGCAGCTGGCCCTGACCGGCCGCTCCGGCAAGCTCCTCGGTGTCGGGCAGTCCGGTGGCTGGCAGGTGCTCACCCCGATGAACGTGCTCGCCGACCTCTCGGAGTTGGCGGAGGGGCTCGGCATCCCGCAGGGCGTGCTCGATTCCTACACGATGGACGGCAAGCTCCTCGTGCTGCCGCTCACCGCCGCCGGCATCGGCCTCATCACGAACGGCGAGATCGCCAAGAGCGTGGGAATCAAGTCGGGCATGTCGGTCGAGCAGTTCGCGACCGCGCTGGAGAAGATCAAGTCCCAGGATTCCTCGCTCATCCCGTATGCGGCGGTCACGAAGAACCCCGACCTCAAGGACGCCGTGCACTGGATGTGGGGGTTCGGCAGCGAGGTCGTCACAGATGACTTCACCTGCACGATCGGCGACGCCGAGAGCGTCGAGGCGATCACCTGGTACAAGTCCCTGCAGGACGACGGGCTGACGCAGACGAACGTCGCCCGCAGCGACGCCCGCATCCTGTTCGCCAGCGGACGGGCGGCCCTCTACGACGACGCACCGCTCGCCTCGACCTTCGTGAAGACCAACGGGGCGGCCCAGAACATCGTCGACAACATCGGCGCGATCTCGAGGCCCACCTCCGGCAAGAAGAAGTCGTTCAACCGGGCATGGGGAGGCGGTTTGTTCGCCAGTGCCGGTGAGGGCGAGCTCACGAGCCGTGAGTTCATCACCTACGCGGCGACCAACGTCGAGGCGGCGACCGCACTGTACGAGCGCTCCGCGGTGGCGCCCGCAGCCAAGAGCGTTGCCGACAAGATCCCGGCTCTCGCCGCCGACAAGTTCCAGGTCGCCTTCCGCACCGAGGTCTCGGAGCACGCGCGGGGCGCGGCGTGGGACCGTGTCGCGGTGACCGCCCAGATCGACACCGCGATCGGCGGCGGGGTCGCGACCATCCTCGCCGGCCAGGTGGACGTGCAGACCGGTCTCAACGCTCTCAAGAAGGAGGTGCAGGGGCTGCTCGACTCGAACACCTGAGCATCTCCGCACACGAATGCCGCGCCGGATATCACCGGCGCGGCATTCGTTCGTCAGGCGGGTGCCGGGGTCAGAGCCAGCGCTCGCGCAGTGCAGGTTTCAGCCAGGCGGCGGGGGAGGACATCGACAGGCCGCCGTCGACGGGGATCGTGGCGCCGGTCACGAAGGACGCGGCGTCGGATGCGAGGAACGCGACGACGGAGGCGACTTCCTCCGGCCGCCCGATCCGGCCAAGGGGATATCCCTCGGTCTCGCCCGTGTCGACCGAGGAGATGCTCCCCGGCTGCACGGAGTTGACGCGGATCCCATGCGGGCCGAAGTCGAGGGCGAGCTGCCTCATGAGGGCCTCCACGCCCGCCTTCGCTGCGGTATATGCCGGAAGAGCGGGGGCGGCGAGTGTCGCGTTGACGGAGGTCACCGCGACGATCGAAGAGCCTCGCGCGAGACGGGGCAGCGCCGCCCTGGCGACGAAGAAGGCGGAGTCGAGCGTGGCGCCCAGAGCGCCGCGCCAATCCGCGTCGCTCGTCGCATCCGCGCGTCCGATGGGCATGCGCGCGGCGGCGAGCACCACGACGTCGATGCCGTCGAGGGCCGCTGCGGCATCCGCGACGGCACCCTCGGCGGCATCTGCTCGGCTGCAGTCGGCGACGAGGTAGTCCTCGAACACCTGGTCGGCCGAGGACTCGAGGCCGACGCCGACGACCCGGTCGCCCTGCGCTGCGAAGGCGCGCGCGATCGCGAGCCCGATGTCCGAGCCTCCGCCGATGAGAAGCACACCGCGGCCGGTCACACGCGCACCGCCGTCGGCAGCTGCGGAAGGTCGAGCTCCTCGATCACGAGGTCCACCGCCGCGCGGCTCCCCGCATCGAGGCGAGCCGCCGGGTAGCGCACGGTCGCGTGCTCGATGATGCCGCGCGCCACGAGGATCTCCTTGTGCACCGCCCACGCGATGCCGCCCTGCAGTCCGATCAGCACGAGAGGGAGCATACGACGGAAGCCTGCCCGTGCCTCGTCGACGCGCCCCGCGACGAAGTCGGCGAGCACCGGGCCGAGCAGATCAGGGAACTCGCAGGCGGGCATGGTGCCGACGGCGCCCCGCGCATACTCCTCCAGGCAGAACTGCGCGTTCTGGCCGCCGAGCACGGCGAAATCCGCGTCGTCGATCGCGTCGACGACCGCGCCGACCTTGGGGGCCGTGGGTGGGGCCTCGACCTTCACGGAGTCGACGTTGTCGAGGCGTGCGAGCTCGGCGATGAGGCTCGCGGGCATGGCGACGCCGGTGACCCCTGGGGCGTCCTGCACCATGACCGACAGGGAGGTGGCCGCGGCCACATCCCCGTAGAAGTCGACGAGGGTCGAGGCAGGAGGCTTGACCATGAACGGCGGCAGGACCATGAGCGCGTCGGCGCCCCCTTCCTCCGCGAGAAGCGCCTGCTCGATCGAGGTGGCGGTCGACGTGCCGTTCACCCCCGCGATGACGGGGACCCGCCGGTCGACGATCCGGACGACGTCGTCGAGGATCGTCCTTCGTTCATCGGCGGTGAGGGCGAAACCCTCGCTGGCCATGCCGAACACCGCGACGCCGTCGACGCCAGAGGCGAGCTGGAACTCGACCAGCCGGCGCAGTCCGACCCGATCGAGCGCGCCCGTGTCATCGAAAGGCGTCGCCAGGATGGGCATCAGCCCGTGGAGTGTCAGAGTCATCGACCGGTTCCCCGCTTCGTCTGCGCAAGAATCAAATTCTCGCAAGTGGTATGCATATTGTGAGATAGTCTGCCACATAACGGTTAGCCCTTACCAGCGAAAGATGGTCAGCATGTCGCCCTCCTCCCGCTCACGAACCGTCGAGATCCTCTCCGAGGCGCGATACGTGCAGGCCGAATCGCCGCGGTGGGACGGTCGCGACGGCCGGCTCGCGTGGATCGACATGTCGACAGGGCGGTTGCACCGGGGCCGGCTCGACGCGGGGAAGATCGTGCCGGAGTCGTCGGTGTTCATCGGGGCGCAGATCGGGGCTCCTGCGCCGCTCGCGCAACCGGGTGCCGGGTGGGTCGTCGCGGTCGACCGCGGGATGGTGCACGTCGGCGACGACCATGTCGTGTCGGCGGTCGTCACCGATCTCGCCGCGCCGGGCGACTACATGAACGACGGCGGCTGCGACCCGGCCGGGCGCTTCTGGGTGGGAAGCCAAGCCATGCCGAGGGACCCGCACTGCTCCCTGTGGAGCATCGACGCCGATGGAGTGCCCACTGAGCGGCTCGGCGGGGTGACGGTGTCCAACGGCCTCTCCTTCGATTCCTCCGGGTCGACGCTGTACTACATCGACACGCTGCCGAATCGGAGCATCGAGGCGTTCGACGTGGCCCCGGATGGTGAACTCTCGAGGCGTCGCACGGTGTGCCGGGTCGAGGGGGGCAACCCCGACGGCATGGTCATCGACCAGGAGGGGATGCTGTGGGTCGCGGTATGGGATGCCGCCGAGGTGCGGCGCTATTCGCCGGAGGGGGCGCTCGTCGAGACCATCCGCCTTCCCGCGACGAGGCCCACGGCTGTCACGCTCGTCGACCGGCTCCTCGTGATCACGACGGCGAGTGTCGGTCTGACCGACCCCGCGCCGGCCGACGGCGCTCTGCTCGGCGTGCAGGTCGACGTCGGAGGCACTCCGGCGCTGCCCTGGAAGGGGACGCCTGAGACCGTCGGTTGATCCCGGGAGATGCGAAGAGGGCCCCGGCGCATGCCGGGGCCCTCTTCGTATGCGGACGCGATCAGTGCGTGTCTTCGGCCTCGATCTCGGTGCGGTCGCCCGACCACAGCGTGTGGAAGGTGCCGGGCTTGTCGATGCGCTTGTAGGTGTGCGCTCCGAAGAAGTCGCGCTGACCCTGCACCAGCGCCGCGGGCAGACGGTCGGCGCGGATGCCGTCGTAGTACGACAGCGACGACGAGAACGCGGGGGCGGGGATGCCGGCTTCGGCCGCCGAGACGACGACGCGGCGCCACGACGCCTGAGCGCGCGTGAGGGCCTCGGCGAAGTAGGGAGCCGTCATCAGCACGGGAAGGCCCGGCTCGGCGTCGTAGGCGTCGGCGATGCGGTTGAGGAACTGGGCGCGGATGATGCATCCGCCGCGCCAGATCTTCGAGATCGCCCCGAGGTCGATCTTCCAGTCGTACTCGGCGGCGCCGGCGCGGATCTCGTCGAAGCCCTGCGAGTAGGCGACGATCTTCGAGGCGTACAGCGCGAGGCGCACGTCTTCGATGAACGCGTCCTGGTCGGCGACCGTGAACTCCTCGTCGGGACCGGGAAGAGCCGATGCCACGGCGCGCTGCTCGGGGTGCGACGACAGCGAGCGGGCGAAGGTCGCCTCCGCGATGCCCGACACCGGCACGCCAAGGGACAGCGCGGTCTGCACGGTCCAGGCACCGGTGCCCTTCGCGCCGGCCTGGTCGACGATGACGTCGACCAGCGGCTGGCCGGTGGCGGCATCGTTCTGGCGCAGCACCTCGGCGGTGATCTCGATCAGGTAGCTCTCCAGTTCGCCCTTGTTCCACTCGGCGAAGATCTCGGCGATCTCGGCCGGCGACTTGCCCGTGCCGCGGCGGATCAGGTCGTACGCCTCGGCGATCAGCTGCATGTCGGCGTACTCGATGCCGTTGTGCACCATCTTGACGAAGTGGCCTGCGCCGTCGTGCCCGACGTGCGTGACGCAGGGCTCGCCCTCGGCGACCGCGGCGATCGACTTCAGGATCGGCCCGAGGGTCACCCACGACTCGTCGGAACCGCCGGGCATGATCGACGGACCGAGGAGCGCGCCCTCCTCGCCGCCGGAGATGCCAGCGCCGACGAAGTTGATGCCCGTCTCGCGGACGGCCTTCTCGCGGCGGATGGTGTCGGGGAAGAACGCGTTGCCGCCGTCGACGATGATGTCGCCGGGCTCGAAGACCTCGACGAGGGAGTCGATCACGGCGTCCGTCGGGGCGCCGGCCTTGACCATGATGATCGCGGTGCGCGGCTTCTGCAGCGAGTCGGCGAACTCCTTGTAGGTCGCAGCCGGAATGAAGCCCGCTTCGGGGTGCGCGTCGAGGACCGACTGGGTCTTCTCGTAGCTGCGGTTGAAGATCGCCACGGTGTTGCCCTCGCGGCTCGCGAGGTTGCGGGCGAGATTCGAACCCATGACGGCGAGTCCGACGACTCCGATGTTCGCTGATGCTTCGGGCACAGAGGGCTCCTCGATCGTGAAGTTAGGGGATGGTCTCAGATTATCGTGGCGGCCGGTGTCAGGACGCCTGTGTGTCACGGGACTGCACGAACCTGCGTGCCACCGAGATGTCCCGATCGCCGAGACCGGCGTCCACGATGCCGTCGAAGGCCGCGCGGAGAGCGGGCAGCAGCACGGGGGCGATGCCGGTCGCTTCGGCGATGTCGGCCGCGAACCGCAGATCCTTCACCATGTACTTCGCCATGCCGCTGGGGGAGTCGTCACCGGAGACGAGCTTGTGCCGGCGGCTCTCCAGCAGGTTGGAGCCGGCATAGCCGCCGCCGAGCAGCGTCCACAGCGCGTCGAGGTCGAGGCCGGAGCGGTCGGCGAGGACGGTCGCCTCGCCGAGGGCCAGGATGGTCGCCGACACGACCAGCTGGTTGCAGGCCTTGGCCACCTCGCCCGCCCCGAGCGGACCGAGCAGCACAGGCGTACCGCACGGAGCCAGGACGGATGCCGCGAGGGCCGCGTCGTCCGGCGAGCCGCCGAGCATGATGGAGAGGGTTCCGGAGGTCGCGCCGTCGACGCCGCCGGACACGGGGCAGTCGACCATGCGCACGCGTCCGCCCGACTGCGTGTGCAGACGCTCGGCGAGCTCTCGGACGGCGGGGGCGGATGACGTCGAGCCGACGAGGATGAGCAGGTCGCCCGCATCCGCCATCAGGCCGTCGTCGCCGTAGAGCAGTTCCTCGAGCTCGGGGAGGTCGGGAAGGAAGGAGACGAGAACGTCGACCGCCGCCGCGAGTTCACGCGGACTGTAGGCCCAGGTGGCTCCTGCGGCGACCAGTTCGGGCTGCGGGCGGCGCGCGTGGATGTGCAGGGTGCCGTGCGCGGCGAGCAGGCGATCGGCCACGGGGCGACCCATCGCGCCGAGTCCGATGATGCCGACGCTGGCGGAAGAGGTGCTCATGCTGCCACGGTAGCAAAGATCCAATGGATTGAATAGTGTTCAGCAGGGTGGATCTGAGCTAGGCTGATCTCATCGAGAGACTTCCCGAGGAAGGGATGAGCATGGCCGACATCGAGAACAAGCTGCGCGCTGTCGCCGCAGTGCCCCTGACCGAAGAGCTCTGCCGGCTCATCGAAGAGATCGAGCCGCGCGTCGAGATGATCCGCGATCACTCGCTGATGCACCCCATGCGCGGCCCGGCTGACTGGTCCGGTGATCCGGAGCATACCCGCACCGCCGAGCAGCAGGCGGCGTTCGAGGCCATGATCGACTCGGCCGATGCGCTGTTCGGCATCCCTGACGTCGACCCGGCGGCGCTGGCGCGCACCGTCGCCGCGAACCCGCGTCTGCGCTGGGTGATGACGACGGCGGCGGGCGGCGGTGCGCAGGTGAAGTCCGCAGGTCTCGGGCGAGCCGACCTCGATCGCATCACGTTCACGACCAGCGCGGGCGTGCACGGCGGGCCGCTCGCCGAGTTCGCCGTGTTCGGCGTGCTCGCGGGCGCCAAGGGGCTCGCGCGCCTGGCGCGCGACCAGCAGGACCGCGTGTGGCCGGAGCGGTGGGAGATGCGTCAGCTCGACGAGATGACGGTCCTCGTCGTCGGTCTCGGCGGGATCGGCGCAGAATGCGCGCGGCGCTTTCACGCGCTCGGCGCCCAGGTCTGGGGCACGACGCGTTCGGGAGAATCCGTCGAGGGCGTGGATCGCCTCGTGCCGCTCGACGGCCTCGTCGACGCGGCTCGTCACGTCGACGCGATCGTCGTCACGCTCCCCGGCACCGAGCAGACCCACCACCTGATCGGAGCCGATGTCTTCGAGGCGGTGCGCTCGGGGACGATCCTCGCGAGCGTGGGTCGGGGAACCGTGATCGACGAGCAGGCCCTTCTTCCCGCCCTCGATGACGGGCGGATCGCCTTCGCCGCCCTCGACGTGTTCGAGAACGAGCCCCTCGCCGTCGAGTCGCCGCTGTGGTCGCACCCGAACGTCCTGGTCAGTCCGCACACGGCCGCTCTGAGTTCGAAGGAGGAGGAGCGCATCGCCCGTCGCTTCGCCGAGAACGCGGCGCGCCTGCTCGATGGTCACCCGCTGCGTGCGGTGGTCGATACGGTCGAGTTCTACTGAACTCGCTCTGAAGGGGTGCGCATGGACGAGGACGTCAAGGAAGGGCGCGATCCTGCGCCCGCGGTCACGCGCAGCATCCGACTTCTCGGTCTGCTGGCTGACGCTCGCGCACCGCTCACCCTCACCGAGCTCGCGGGCGCGCTGGGGCTGGCCAAGTCGTCGACGGCGAATCTGTGCCTCGCCCTGGAGGCGGCCGGGATGATCGACCGCACCGCGCAGGGGTATCGACTCGGGCTGCGCACCGCCGAACTGGGCGGCGCGTTCGCCGCCCAGTTCAACCAGGTGCGCGAGTTCTACACCGTGTGCGACTCGTCAGCAGTGCTGCGCACGGAGCTCGTGCAGGTGGCGATGCTCGACGGCGCAGACGCGCTCTACCTGGCCCGCCACGAGGGCTCGTCCTCGTTGCGCCTCGGCACGCCGCTCGGCTCCCGGCTTCCGGCCCCGCTGTCGGCCACCGGTCGAGCCCTGCTGTCGCGCATGACGGACGAGGAGGTCACCGCGCTGTTCGGCGCGGACGCCGTCTTCCCCGCACTCACGGAACGCAGCACCACCACCATGTCGGGACTCCTCGAGGTTCTCGCCTCCGCGCGCAAGCGCGGGTGGGCGCTGGACGCAGAGGAGTCGTTCCGCGGCGTCGTCGGGGTGGCCGTGCCTCTGGACGGCTGGGCTCCGTCCGACCCGCCGCTGGCGCTCGGCGTCGCGATCCGCGCCGCCGAGGCCGACTACGAACGAATCGAGCGCGTCGGCGACGCGCTGCAGGCTGCCGCCGCGGCCTTGACGAACCCCTTCAGCGCCGCGGCTCGACGGCGCTGACGGCTGGGCTCCGCCCTGGTGGGTTGGCCTGCATCCAAAGAAAGTCCAAAGGGTTGTACCGAATTCAACAGGCTGGTACATTCGAGGTGACGCCGAAGGGCGAAGCCGATCGAAGGAGATGGCAGTGACCGATTCCCCCCTCACCACCAGCCCGGTGCACGACGACCCCGAGTACGCGGCGAATCTGCGTCGAGCGACGCTCGCCTCGAGTCTCGGCAGCGCGCTCGAGTACTTCGACTTCGCCCTCTACGGCCTGTCGACCGCGTTGATCTTCAACGTCCTGTTCTTCCCGCAGGGTGATCCGGGCATGGCGACCGTGCTCGCCTTCGCCACGTTCGGTGTCGGGTTCCTGGCCCGTCCGTTCGGCGGCCTGTTCTTCGGCGTGCTGGGCGACAGGCTCGGACGCAAGTGGGTCCTCGTGGTCACGATCCTGCTGATGGGCGGGGCGTCGACGGCGATCGGCTTGCTGCCCACCTATGAGGCCATCGGGTTCTGGGCGCCTGTGATCCTCGTCGTGCTCCGGCTGCTGCAGGGGTTCGGCGCCGGCGCCGAGCAGGCGGGGGCCACGGTCCTGATGGCCGAGTACGCGCCCGTCAAGCGACGCGGGTTCTTCTCGGCGCTGCCGTTCATCGGCATCCAGGCGGGCACGCTGCTCGCCGCGCTCGTGTTCAGCGTCATCGCGCTCCTCCCCGAGGACCAGCTGCTCTCGTGGGGCTGGCGCGTGCCCTTCCTCGCCTCGTTCGCGCTGATCCTGCTCGCCCTGTTCATCCGCATGCGCCTGCGTGAGACCCCGACGTTCGTCGAACTCGAGAAGCACGATCAGATCGCCGACCGCCCGATTCGCGACATCTTCACCCACGGCCTTCCCGGGGTCATCGTCGGCATCGGGCTCCGCATGGCGGAGAACGGCGGCTCGTACATGTTCCAGACCCTCGGGCTCGCCTTCTTCGTCTCGGTCCTCGGCCCCTCGGCCGACAAGAGCCTGCTGACGTGGGGCGTCACGATCGGGTCCCTGATCGGCGTGTTCTCGGTGCCGTTCGCGGGTCATCTCTCCGACCGCTTCGGCCGCCGAACGATCTACCGCGCCGGTGCCGTGTTCATGCTCGTCTACACGTTCCCGGCATGGTGGCTGCTGTCGCTGGGCAACCACGCGATCGCCATCGCCGTCATCGCGATCGGAATCGGCTTCGCGGTGGCCACGATGCTCGGCCCGCAGTGCGCGATGCTGCCCGAGATGTTCGGCAACCGGCACCGCTACCTCGGCGTCGCGATGGCGCGAGAGATCTCTGCCGTCCTGGCCGGCGGTCTCGCAGGAGTTCTCGGCTCGTACATCATCAGCGTCTCGGGTGGCGACTGGGTGCTGCTCGCGACGTACATGGCGACGCTCGCGCTGATCACGACCGCATCGACGTTCCTCGTGCCGGAGACGCTGCGCCGGGACCTCACCAGGACCGACGACGCGATCAAGGTCTCTCGCAACGAGGGCGGAGACGACGTCTACGCCACGACGGTCTCGATCAAGGCCGTCGGGCTGTGACCGGCCTCGCAGCCTTCGACCTCACCGGCAGGACGGCTCTGGTGACCGGATCGAGCCAGGGCATCGGCCGCACCCTCGTCGAAGGCCTCGCCGTCGCCGGAGCCACGGTGGTCGTGCACGGTCGCGATGCGGTGAAGGCCGCCGGTGCGGCATCCGAGATCTCGGCGGCGACCGGCCGCGTCGCGCACAGCGTGGTCTTCGACGTGACGGATGCCGCAGCCGTCGACGAGGGCCTCAGCGAGGTCGAGCGGCTGATCGGCACCCCCGACATCCTGGTGAACAACGCCGGCGTGCAGCGCCGTGCGCCGATCGCCGAGTTCTCCGATGCCGATTGGGACGTGCTCGTCCAGACCAACCTCTCCAGCGTGTTCCACCTGTCGCGACGGGTCTCTGCGGGAATGATCGCGCGGGGGAGCGGCAAGATCATCCAGATCGGCAGCGTGCAGTCGCAGCTCGCGCGTCCGTCGATCGCCGCGTACTCGGCGACGAAGGGAGCGATCGTGATGTTCACGAAGGGGTTGTGCGCCGATCTTGCGCCGCACGGCATCCAGGCCAACGCGATCGCCCCCGGCTATTTCGCGACCGAGCTCACGCGAGCGCTGGTCGAGGACGAGACGTTCTCAGCCTGGGTGCGAGGCCGGACGCCCGCCGGGCGATGGGGCGACACGAAGGACCTCGTGGGCGCCCTCGTGTTCCTCGCGAGCGCGGCCAGCGACTTCGTCAACGGACAGACGCTGTTCGTCGACGGCGGCATGACGGCGGTGGTCTGATGCTGATCGGGAGGATCCGCAACGCCGACGGGGTGCACTGGGTCGACGGCGATCGATCGCTCGTCGAGGACCCGTTCGCCGCTCTCGCCGCCGGGCGTGCTCCCGCCGTGCTCGGCCCCCGCGTCGATGGGGAGCAGCTCCCCGCCGCCGATCCGGCGGTGATAGTCGGCATCGCGCAGAACGGTCCCGCCCATGCCTCGCCGGTGCAGGCGTGGCTCAAGAGCCCCCGCACCGTGATCGCGAGCGGTTCGGAGGTGGTGCTGCGCCGCGACGCCGGAACAGCGGTCGCCGAAGGCGAGATCTGCGTCGTGATGGGTGCTGCGACCTCGGGCCTCACCGTCGAGAACGCGCACGAGTACGTGCTGGGGGTCACTGCGGTGAACGACCTCTCCAGCCCTGATCGCGGGGTGGCCGATCCTCGCAACTTCGAGTCCAAGTCCGGCGTCGGATACACGCCGCTCGCTGCATGGATCGACACGGATGCCGGCATCGACGACGTCGCGCTCGCCGTCGAGGTCGACGGTGTCCGCGTCGCGAAGACCGGCAGTCGTGAGCTGCCCATGGCGATCAGGGAATGCCTCGCGTATGTCGCGCTCTGGACGCCACTGGGACCCGGCGACCTCGTGATGACCGGCGCCCCGCATTCCCAGTCTCCGGTGAGCCCCGGACAGACCGTGACGATCCGCGTGGCGGGAGTCGAACTGGTCACGCCCCTGGTGTGACGTGAGAGGAACAGAGATGCCGAACCTCGCCGTCGTCGCCCATGCGGCCGATGACCTTCGTGTCGAGGACGCGGGGGCTCCGATGCCCGCCGCCGACGAGGCCGTCGTCCAGATCGCCTACGGCGGGATCTGCGGGTCCGATCTGCACTATTGGCGCCACGGTGCGGCCGGCGCATCGATCCTTCGTGAGCCGATGATTCTCGGCCACGAGGTGTCCGGGGTGGTCGCTGTCGCGGCCGCCGACGGCTCGGGACCGGCGGTGGGCACCCCGGTCGCGGTGCACCCGCTGACCCCGCACGGAGACGGCGTCACCCCGTGGCCGGCGGATCGGCCGAACCTCGCGCCCGCATCGAGCTATCTCGGTTCGGCTCTCCATCTGCCGCACACGCAGGGCGCATTCGCCCGGCATGTCGCCGTTCCCGCTCGCATGCTGCACGAGGTTCCGGCATCGCTCGGCCTGCGTGTCGCCGCCCTCGCCGAGCCTGCGGCTGTCGCCTGGCATGGGCTGGCTCGCGCGGGGGATGTGGAAGGCAGGAGCGTGGCGGTGATCGGCGCGGGACCCATCGGCCAGCTCGTGGCATCGGTCGCTCGGCGCGCCGGCGCATCGGTCGTGACCGTCACCGACCTGCACGAGAAGCCGCGCCGTATCGCGGAGGCGCGTGGCATCCGCTCGCTCGACGCCCGCGATGCCGATGCGATCGCCTCCCTGAATGCCGACGTCGTCGTGGAGTCCAGCGGCACGGAGCCGGGCCTGTCCGCAGCCATCTCGGCCGCTGTGCGGGGTGGGACCGTGGTGATGCTCGGACTTCAGCGCGCCGGAGCCGTCGCGGTCCCGCTGTCGACGGCCATCACGCGTGAGCTGACCCTGACGGGATCGTTCCGGTTCGCCGCGGAGTTCGACGACGTGATCGCCGCGCTGGCCGACGGATCGCTCGACGTCACCGGTATCGTGAGCGAGGTGCGGCCGGCTGCCGACGCTCTCGCGGCGTTCGCTCTCGCCGCCGATCCCTCGAGCTCCTGCAAGGTGCTCCTCGATTTCGGCTTGAAGGACTGAATGTGCGCATCGTCGTGATGGGACCCAGCGGCTCCGGCAAATCCACCGTGGGGCTCGCGCTCGCCGAGCGGATCGGGGCGCTATTCGTCGACGGCGATGACCTGCACCCCGAAGCCAACGTGGCCAAGATGGCGGCCGGCGTCCCCCTGGACGATGTGGATCGGATGCCCTGGCTGCAGCTGGTCGGTGCGACATTGCAGGAGTCGCCGAACATCGTGATCGCGTGCAGCGCCCTCAAGCGCCGCTATCGCGACGCGATCCGGGCCGAGGCGCCCGACGCCTTCTTCGGGGAACTCTCCATCGCGAGGCGGACCCTGGCGGAGCGGATGCTGTCGCGGGGAGAACATTTCATGCCGGCGTCTCTGCTCGACTCTCAGCTGCAGACCCTCGAGCCTCTGCGCGAGGACGAGCGCGGCATCCGGATCGACGAATCGGCGGACGTGGCGACGGCGGCGGCGAGGATCGCCGAGGCCGCCGCGGCGTAGCTCAGTCCTTGCGGTAGCCCGAGCGGCCCATGGCGAACAGGGCTCCGAACGTGACGACGGCGGCGCACACGGTCATCGCACCGATCAGCCAGCCGATTGCGTGAGAGAGGAAAGCGCCGTCGAGCATGGGATTCTCCGTGATCTGCGAGGAAGGGACCGGTGTTCTCAGCCTACCGGGTCATCGGGTACCATTGAGGAGTACCTCGGCGAGGGACGCTTCTGCGCGTGCGCGGACGTCCGTTATCGACGCGGCGAGAGCCATGCGGCTTCTTCACGTGTCTGCGTTCGAGATCACGATTTCCCAGACCACCGCACAGCTCCCGTTGTGTGCCCCGAAGGAGAACCACATGTCTGAAGACACCAAGGTCGCAGCAGAGCGTCGCACCGAGTTCGGCAAGGGCTTCGCCCGTCGCCTGCGAGCCGCCGGCAAGATCCCCGCCGTCATCTACGGCCACGGCACCGACCCCGTGCACGTCGCGCTGCCGGGTCACCAGGTCTCGCTGATCATCCGTCGCGCCAACGCCCTGCTCGAGCTCGACATCGAGGGCACGCAGGAGCTCGCCCTCGTCAAGGACGTGCAGCGTGACCCGGTGCTGCAGATCATCGAGCACATCGACCTCCTCGTCGTGAAGAAGGGCGAGAAGGTCACGATCGACATCCCCGTGCTCGTCACGGGCGAGGCCGCTCCCGGCACGATCGTCAACCTCGACGCCACCACGATCTCGATCGAGGCCGAGGCGACCCACATCCCCCAGAACGTCGAGGTCTCCGTCGAGGGACTCGAAGAGGGCACCCACATCACCGCTGCCGATGTCGTCCTGCCGAAGGGCTCGACGCTCATCACCGACGGCGACGTGCTGATCGTGGCCGTCTCGGCTGAGGCTGCTGAAGAGGCTCCGGCCGACGCCGCCGAAGAGGCCGCTGCGGAGTAATCTCCGACCGATCCACCGCAGAGGGGGCGCGAGCAGATCGCGTCCCCTCTGTCGTATCCTGACCGAGGCCGCGCGGCTCGCAGAGAGGACATTCACATGGCATCGACCTGGCTCGTGGTCGGTCTCGGAAACCCCGGCCCCCAGTACGCGGCGACCAGGCACAACGTCGGCCAGATGGTCGTCGACGAACTCGCCTCGCGGCGGGGTGAGAGCTTTCGGGAGCACAAGGGCGGCGCACGGGTCGTCGAGACCTGGCTTCGCCCAGGCGCCGACAAGCTGGTGCTCGCCAAGCCGAACACCTTCATGAACGTCTCGGGGACACCGGTGGCCGCGTTGGCCAGGTTCTATTCCGTGCCGGCCGAGCGCCTCATCGTGGTCCACGACGAACTCGACATCCCGTTCGACACCGTCAAGCTCAAGATCGGAGGCGGACACGGCGGCCACAACGGCGTGCGCGACATCGCCAAGGCGATCACGACACCCGAGTTCCCCCGCGTGCGCGTCGGCATCGGGCGTCCGTCAGGGCGGCAGGATCCGGCCGACTGGGTGCTCTCGCCGTTCGGAAAAGACGAGCGTGCGAACCTGCCGGTCCTCGTGTCCGATGCCGCCGATGCGGTCGAGATGCTCGTGGCCGAAGGGTTGCTGGCAGCGCAGCAGAAGCACCACGCCCCGCGCTGATCAGTAGTTGACGAAGCCCGTCGCCATACCGGCCGACAACGTCGCCACCAGCACGATCCAGAAGATGGCCGCGCCGAGCACGGCGAGCACCATGCCGACGATGCCGAGGGCGCGGCGCTGCTTCTTGCGGATCGCGATGATCCCGACGACGATCGCGGCGATGCCGAGCGCCGTGCCCACCCAGAAGGCGATCTCGGCCCACAGCACCTGCGTGCGTGCGGGGGAGAGGGCGCTCAGGAAGTCGGGGTCGGTCGTGTCGATGCCCGAGGGTATGCGCACGCCGATCTCGAAGCCGGCAACGCCGGCGATGATCGGGATGATGATCGCAGCGATGCCGGCGAGGATCAGCGAGAGGATGCCGAGGAAGCCGCCGGACTGCGTCGGCGCGACCTGCGGTGCGACATACCCGCCCTGCGGCGCGGCGTAGCCGCCGACGGGGACGTGGTACGCCCCGGGAGGAGCCTGCGGAGCGGGAGCCTGCGCAACGGCGGGAGCCTGCGGCACGGCGGGATAGGCCGGTGCAGCGGGGTAGGACGGGGCTGCGGCCGGATAAGCCGGGGGAGCGGCCGGTGTCACGGGTGCTGACGGGGCTGCAGCCGGAGGCGGGAAAGCTGCGGGCGGCTGCGGCGCGGGTGCTGCCGCCGGGGCCGCCGGGCGTTCGGGCTGCGCCCCTGGAGCCGCGCTCTGCGGAGCGGGGAACGCGGGAGGCGCAGGGGGAACAGCACCGGACGGCGGGGGCAGCTGCGGATCAGTCACGCCCCCATCCTAAGGCGGTGATGCTCAGACGCGCCGCAACAGTCCGACGCGGTCGTAGACGGCGCCCAGCGTCGTGTCGGCGACGGCATCCGCTCGCTCCGCATTGGCAGCGAGGATGCGATCGAGTTCCGCCGGATCGTCGAGCAGTTCGAGGGCGCGTGCGCGCACGGGCTCGAACTCGTTCACGACCGCCTCGGCGAGACCCTTCTTGAAATCGCCGTAGCCGCGGCCGGCATACTCATCCTCGATCGAGCCGATCTGCCGCCCCGTGAGAGCGGCGTAGATGGTCAGCAGGTTCGACACTCCGGGCTTGTTCTCGCGATCGAAGCGCACCGTGCCCTCGTTGTCGGTCACAGCCCGCATGATCTTCTTCGCCGATTTCGCCGGGTCGTCCAGCATCCACAGCACGCCCGCGTCGCTCTCGGCGGACTTCGACATCTTCGACGTCGGGTTCTGCAGGTCGTAGATGCGAGCGGTGTCCTTCTGGATGACCGGACGCGGCACCACGAACGTCTCGCCGAATCGTGAGTTGAAGCGCTCGGCGAGATCGCGGGTGAGCTCGACGTGCTGCTTCTGATCGTCGCCGACAGGGACGACGTCGGTCTGGTACAGCAAAATGTCGGCCGCCATGAGGACCGGGTACGTGAACAGGCCTACGCTCGTCGCGTCCGCACCGTAGCGGGACGACTTGTCCTTGAACTGCGTCATGCGTCCGGCCTCGCCGAAGCCTGTGATCGTCGACAGTATCCAGGCGAGTTCGGCGTGCGCGCGCACGTGCGACTGCACGTACAACGTCGACTGCGAGGGCTCGATCCCCGCGGCAATGTACTGCGCGGCGGTGCGTCGGGTCTTCTCGCGCAGCTCGGCAGGGTTCTGCGCGACGGTGAGGGCGTGCAGGTCGACCACGGAGAAGTACGCGTCGTAGGAATTCTGCAGATCCCGCCACTGCAGGAGTGCGCCGATGTAGTTGCCGATCTGGAGGGAGTCGGCGGAGGGCTGCATTCCTGAGTAAAGGCGAGGTTTCGTCACGATATCAATCCTAGGCGGATGCTGGCGCGCCTCTGCGCGGCGGAGCAGACTCGCAGCATGACCCAGCCGCCTACGCAGGCCCGGGCGTCGACGAGTGATCTGGTCGTCAGAATCGTCGGCGCCGTGCTCACGCTGTTCTTCGCCGTGCCCTTCCTACTGTTCGCCTGGGTCGCGCTGAGCAGCAGGTTCTCGTGGACGAGCGGTGACGTGCACGGCTACGGCATGATCTTCGGCACGCTGATCGCCCTCGTCGCCGGACTCTTGGTGATGCTGGTCGCCCCGCTGGTGCTGCCGAGCCGCCTGCGGGCGAAGGGCTATCTGATCAGCGCCCTCGGCTATGTCGTGGTGGGTGTCGGGCTCGTCGCCGCGTGGTTCACCGCCTGATCAGTACGTGTAGTCGACGACGACAGGGGCGTGATCGCTCCAGCGCTGGTCGTAGGCGGCCGCACGAGCCACGTGGTACGTCTGCACGCGCTCGGCGAGAGCGGGAGTGGCCAGGTGATAGTCGATGCGCCAGCCCGAGTCGTTGTCGAAGGCCTGACCTCGCATCGACCACCAGGTGTAGGGGCCGTCGACCTCGCCGTGGAAACGACGGCCTACGTCTACCCACCCGAGTCCGGTGCCCACCGACCCGTCCACGCCCTCGATCTGCGCTCCGGCCTCGCCGAGGAACCGGTCGAAGTAGGCGCGCTCGCGCGGGAGGAAACCGGCCTTCTTGCGGTTGCCTCGCCAGTTCTTGATGTCGAGTTCGCGATGGCCGACGTTGAGGTCGCCCGTGACGAGGGCGAGGGCTCCCTCCTGCCCGAGCTCGCCGAGGCGCACCCCGAAGGCGTCGAGGAACTTCCACTTCTCGTCCTGCTTGGGGGTGTCGGCCTCGCCCGAGTGCACATAGGCGCTCACGACGGTGAGAGGACGGTCGCCGATCAGGAAGTCCGCCTCGATCCAGCGGCCCTTGGAGTCGAAATCGTCGGGACCGAAGGTCGTGCGTGAGGCGAGGGAGGGCATGCGGCTCGCGATCGCGACGCCCGCTCTGCCCTTGGCGGTGGCTTCGTCGTGGACGAAGGTCCATCCGGGAAGCGCCGCCTCGAGATGCTCGTCCTGGCCGCGGACCTCCTGCAGCGTGAGGATGTCGACGTCGGCGGCGTCGAGCCAGGAGCTCATGCCGTTGCGGGCGGCGGCTCGGATTCCGTTCACATTGACCGTGGCGATACGCAGATGAGGCATGGCTCAAGCCTAGGCGCGGGGTACGACATCGGCCGATTCGGACGAGTCGTATTCCGCCTCGGCCGCCCCTAGGGCCTCCTGCGCGCGGCGCACCGCACGCCGGGCGGCTGCGCGGCGGTACCAGGGGGCGAGCTCAGCCGCCTCCTGCGTCCTGCGGAGCCTGACGCGTGCGGCGAGCACCATCGCCTGCTCCTCGGCTCGGCGGGCGGCGCCCTCGTCCTCGCGCTCGAGCGGCTGATCGTGATCCATCGCCGTCACGGCGATGAACGAGGCGGCCATCAGCACGACGATCGCCAGCCACCGGCACCACAGCAGCAGGCCCACGATGACCGCGAAAGACGCGAGGAGGGGGTTGCCGGGGACGCGCGAGAGGAGGAGTCCCGCTCCGAGCTGGAGCACGACCATCGCGCCTCCACCGAGCAGGGCGCCCGGCCAGATGTACCGCCAGCGCAGGTTCGTGCCGGTGAGGAAGCGGACCAGCAGGGCGAGCGCCCCGGCATCCAGCCCGAACGCCACGCCGATCGAGAGCAGGCGCACCGTCAGGTTGAAGGACCACGACCCGGTGCTCCAGCCGACGAGGTGGTAGAACTGCTCGAGTGCCCAGACGCCGGCCCAGCTGAGCACCGCGCCGATCAGCATCGCGCCTCCGAACACGATCGCCGAGAAGAAGTCGCGCGCCTTCAGCAGCCAGTAGCTGCGAGTGTCGTAGGCGAGACCGAACAGATCGCGCACGGCCCGACGGGCGAAGGTCACCGCCCCCACGGCGGTCCACATCGCCACTCCCAGCGCGATCACGCCAGTCGCGCCCAGCAGGCTTCCCGAGCTCTTCGCGATCTCCGTGACGTCGTCGACCGACACCAGGCCGTAGTCGCCGGTGCCGATCAGCCCGGGGATGTAGGTGTTCATCAGACGTACGAGAGCGTCGATCGCGGCCGGGCTCGCGCCCAGCCACAGCCCGGCGCCGGCGAAGGCGACGTACAGCAGGGCGAAGAGCGCGAAGAGGACGTAGTAGCTCATCCCGGCCGACAGCAGGAAGCCGTTGTTGTACGAGAAGTTGCGCCACACGCGGACGGGGAAGACGGCGAGCGTCCGGTCCTTCAGCTGGGCGATCTGCTCCAGGCGCACGTCGAGCCGGGTGCGGAGAGGGGCGCGGTCGGACACGTCCTCACGATATCGGCAACCCGGTACGACGAAGGGCGGGCTCCCGGAGGAGTCCGCCCTTCGTCACTGCGGTCGGCCGGCCGTCAGGGGCGTCCGCGCAGCACAGCCTGCTTGACTTCGGCGATGGCCTTCGTGACCTCGATGCCTCGCGGGCACGCCTCGGAGCAGTTGAAGGTCGTGCGGCAGCGCCAGACGCCTTCCTTGTCGTTGAGGATGTCGAGGCGCACAGCGGCGTTGTCGTCGCGGGAGTCGAAGATGAAACGGTGGGCGTTCACGATCGCGGCGGGGCCGAAGTACTGGCCGTCGGTCCAGAACACGGGGCACGACGAGGTGCACGCCGCGCACAGGATGCACTTGGTCGTGTCGTCGAAGATCTCACGATCGGCGATCGTCTGCACGCGCTCCTTGCCCTTCTCGGGCACGGAGTTCGCGACCAGGAACGGCTGCACCTCGCGGTAGGAGGCGAAGAACGGCTCCATGTCGACGATGAGGTCCTTCTCGAGCGGCAGGCCCTTGATGGCCTCGACGTAGATCGGCTTCGAGATGTCGAGGTCCTTGATCAGCGTCTTGCATGCGAGCCGGTTGCGGCCGTTGATGCGCATGGCGTCCGAGCCGCAGATGCCGTGCGCGCACGAGCGGCGGAACGACAGCGAGCCGTCGACCTCCCACTTGATCTTGTGCAGGGCGTCGAGCACGCGGTCCGTCGAGTAGAGCTCCACGTCGTAGTCGACCCAGTGCGGCTCCGCGTCTACTTCGGGATCGAAGCGACGGATGTTGAAGGTGACGATGAAGGACTGCACACCGGAGTCGCTCGCGGGTGCCTCTGCAACAGCGTTCGACATGGTCAGTACTTCCTCTCCAGCGGCGGGTAGTTGAGCTCGCCTTGCTCGTTCTTCGTGAACACGACCGGCTTCCAGTCGAGCTTGATGTGATCGCTCGGCGTCGACGAGTGCGGGTCACCGGTCAGATACGCCATGGTGTGCTTCATGTAGTTCTCGTCGTCGCGCTTCGGGAAGTCGTCGCGCATGTGCCCGCCGCGGCTCTCCTGTCGGTTCTGCGCCGCGTAGACGACGACCTCGGCGATGTCGAGGAGGAAGCCCAGTTCGACGGCTTCGAGCAGATCGGTGTTGAACCGGTGGCCCTTGTCGTCGACGTGCACGTTGTTGTAGCGGTCGCGCAGGTCCTTGATGACGCCGAGCACGTGCTCGAGCGACTCGTGGGTGCGGAACACCTGTGCGCCCTTGTCCATCTCGTCCTGCAGCGTCTTGCGCAGCACAGCGATGCGCTCGGTGCCCTGGTTGTTGCGCAGGCCCTCGAGCATCCCCTTCACGAACCCGGCCGGGTCCTCGGGGAGCGGCACGAATTCGGCGGTCTTGACGTACTCGACGGCCTGGCGGCCTGCACGCTTGCCGAACACGTTGATGTCGAGGAGCGAGTTCGTGCCGAGGCGGTTGGCTCCGTGCACCGAGACGCACGCGCACTCGCCGGCCGCATACAGGCCGGGCACGACGGTGGTGTTGTCGGCGAGGACCTCGGCGTTGTTGTTGGTCGGGATGCCGCCCATCGCGTAGTGCGCCGTCGGCATCACCGGGACGGGCTCGACCACGGGGTCGACGCCAAGGTAGGTGCGCGCGAACTCGGTGATGTCCGGGAGCTTGGTCTCGAGGACCTCGGCCCCCAGATGGGTGCAGTCCAGCAGCACGTAGTCCTTGTGCGGGCCCGCACCTCGGCCCTCTGCCACCTCCTGCACCATGCAGCGGGCGACGATGTCGCGCGGCGCCAGGTCCTTGATGGTGGGGGCGTAGCGCTCCATGAATCGCTCGCCCGAGGCGTTGCGCAGGATCGCTCCCTCGCCGCGGGCTCCCTCGGTGAGGAGGATGCCGAGGCCGGCGAGGCCGGTCGGGTGGAACTGGAAGAACTCGAGGTCTTCCAGAGGGAGTCCCTTGCGCCACACGATGCCGACGCCGTCGCCGGTCAGGGTGTGCGCGTTCGAGGTGGTCTTGAAGATCTTGCCGAAGCCGCCGGTCGCGAAGATCACGGCCTTGGACTGGAAGACGTGCAGTTCTCCGGTCGAGAGGTCGTAGGCGACGACGCCCGAGACCTGCGTCTTGCCTTCCGCATCCTTCACGGTCATCAGGTCGAGAACGTAGAACTCGTTGAAGAAGTTGATGCCCAGCTTGACGCAGTTCTGGAACAGCGTCTGCAGGATCATGTGGCCTGTGCGGTCGGCCGCGTAGCAGGCGCGTCGCACCGGCGTCTTGCCGTGCTCGGCGGTGTGACCGCCGAAGCGGCGCTGGTCGATCTTTCCCTCAGGCGTGCGGTTGAAGGGGAGGCCCATGTTCTCGAGGTCGATGACCGCGTCGATGGCCTCCTTCGCGAGGATCTCCGCAGCATCCTGGTCGACGAGGTAGTCGCCTCCCTTGACGGTGTCGAAGGTGTGCCACTCCCAGCTGTCCTCCTCGACGTTGGCGAGCGCCGCCGCCATGCCTCCCTGTGCGGCGCCCGTGTGGGACCGCGTCGGGTAGAGCTTCGAGATGACGGCGGTTCGAGCGCCGGGACCGGCCTCGATGGCCGCGCGCATGCCGGCGCCTCCGGCGCCCACGATCACGATGTCGAACTGGTGGTAGTGCACGCCGTCGCGGACGACGGACTCCTGCGCCTCAGTAGTCACTTTTCGTATGCCTTCTTCTATCAGTTAGCCACGGCCTGGCAGGTGTCCCACAGCGTGCTCGACTCGGTCACTCCGAGGCACGGGTCGAACGTGAAGACCACCAGGGTGCCGAGGAGGATGAGGAGTCCGGCCGCGAGGCCCAGAGCCCAGATGAGCACCTTGCGTGCGGTGCCGTTCGTGACGTAGTCGTTCACGATGGTGCGCATGCCGTTGGCGCCGTGGATCAGGGCGAGCCACAGCATGATGACGTCCCACCACTGCCAGAACGGCGTGGCGAACTTGCCGGCGATGAACGCGAAGTCCAGCGCGTGGATGCCTTCGCCGACCATCAGGTTGATGAACAGGTGGCCGAAGATGAGGATCACCAGGGCGACGCCGGACAGGCGCATGAAGGCCCAGCCCCACATCTCCAGGTTGAATCGACGCTGTCGGCGGACGGGCGCGGCGACGGTCTGCGCGGTCATCAGTGACCCCCTCCGAATCCGGCGAACGCGAGCATCAGATGACGCGGCACGAAGCCGGCCATGATGATGCCCCAGACGAGGAGCACGCCCCAGAACAGCTGACGCTGATACTTGGCGCCCTTAGACCAGAAGTCGACCGCGATGATGCGCAGACCGTTCATCGCGTGGAACACGATGCCCGCGACGAGAACGACTTCGCCCAGCGCCATGATCGGGTTCTTATAGGTGCCGATCACGGCGTTGTACGCCTCCGGCGACACCCTGATCAGCGCCGTGTCGAGCACGTGCACCAATAGGAAGAAGAAGATGGCGACTCCGGTGATGCGGTGAAGCACCCACGACCACATGCCTTCGCGACCCCGGTAGAGGGTGCCGCGTGGAGACTTGGACGTGGTTTCCGAAATCGACGGTGTCAAGCGAGCGCTTGTGGACACGGTCGTCCTCCCTGGATCGAAGTGACTCGGTCGCGTGCACTGCGTGGTCCAAGTGTGAGCCTGAGAAGACAACAGGCACGGCCGATCGGTGTCCATCCTATTCCTGCCAGATCGCTGTGAGCGACGAAGGACACCCTAACTGTCTCGATGTCGAGAGGTTTTCTGCATGGTGTCGAGAGCCTGTCGACATGGTGGCGCCGAGTACTCTGGCCAGGTGACTCAACCGATCAAGGACTTCTACGCAGTGATCCCCGCCGGAGGCATCGGCAGCAGGCTCTGGCCGCTGTCGCGCGCCGATGCTCCGAAGTTCCTGCATGATCTCACCGGCTCCGGTCACTCGCTGCTGCGTGATACGTGGGATCGGCTCGAGCCGCTCGCGGGGCACGATCGGATCGCCGTCGTCACGGGCCGGGCGCATCGCGCCGCCGTCGAGGAGCAGCTTCCCGGCATCCCCGACCTCAATGTCTTCCTCGAATCCGAGCCGCGCGAGTCGGCGGCCGCGATCGGACTCGCCGCCGCGATCCTGCATCGCCGCGACCCGGACGTCATCATCGGATCGTTCAGCGCGGACCATGTGATCCGCGGAACCCGGGTGTTCGAGTTCGCCGTGCGGGACGCCGTCGAGGTCGCGCGTCAGGGCTACATCTGCACGATCGGCATCATGCCGACCGAGCCCGCCGTCGGATTCGGCTATATCAAGCAGGGGGAGGAGCTCGTCGTCGACGGCGCCAGGGAGGCGTCGCTGGTCGAGAGCTTCGTGGAGAAGCCCGATCTCGAGACCGCCAAGGCGTACGTGGCGGATCGCAGCTATCTCTGGAACGCGGGCATGTTCATCGCCAAGGCGAGCGTGCTTCTCGAAGAACTGGCTGAGAACGAGCCCGAGCTGTACGCCGGGCTCGTGGAACTCGCCGAGGCGTGGGACGACCGCGAGCAGCGCGGGCCCGCCGTGGACCGGATCTGGCCCCGCCTGAAGAAGATCGCCATCGATTACGCGGTCGCGGAGCCGGCGGCGAAGCGCGGACGCCTCGCCGTCGTCCCCGGCCACTTCGACTGGGACGACGTGGGGGACTTCGCCTCCCTCACCAAGCTCATCAACAACGGCCGAAAGAACGACCTCGCCGTGCTCGGCCCGAAGGCGAGGGTGCTGTCCGACGCCGCGAGCGGCATCCTGGTGAGCCAGACGAGCCGCGTGATCAGCCTGATCGGCGTGCAGGACATCGTGGTGGTCGACACCCCGGACGCCCTGCTGGTGACCACTGTCGAACACGCACAGCGGGTCAAGGGCGTGGTCGAGTCGCTCAAACTCACCGGACGCGGCGACGTGCTCTGATGAGCACGCTTGCATGCTCATCTGTTGGATTGATCTCGGCTTTGTAACCATTCGTCTGCGCGCGCGAACTGGGTGTGCCCAAACGTCGAAACACTAGGTAACTTTGAGCGATCCGCGAGGGCCGCGGGATCGTTGAGGGAGGCATGAGTTGACCATCTCCACCACCAAGAAGCTTCTCGGCGCGGCAGTCGCTGCCAGCGTCGTCTTCGCACTCGCCGGCTGCGGCCAGGCACCCACCGACAAGCCGGGCGGTTCGGGCGATCCCGCCGCCTCCGACTTCACCCCCTGCATCGTCTCCGACGCGGGCGGCTTCGATGACAAGTCGTTCAACCAGCTCTCCTACGAAGGTGCGCAGAAGGCCGCGGACGAGCTCGGCGCCACGCTGAAGAAGGCCGAGTCGAACGCCGAGACCGAGTACGGTCCCAACATCGACAACATGGTGTCCGAGGGCTGCAACGCCATCGTGTCCGTCGGCTTCGCGCTGTCGCAGGCGACGGTCGACGCCGCGACGGCGAACCCCGACACCGACTTCATCCTCGTCGACGACGCGGGCGGCGACAGCAAGCCCGACAACGTCAAGCCGCTGCTCTACGACACGGCGCAGGCCGCGTTCCTCGCGGGCTACCTGTCGGCCGGCTACACCAAGACCGCGAAGGTCGGCACGTACGGCGGCATGGAGTTCCCGACCGTCACGATCTTCATGGACGGCTTCAAGCAGGGCGTCGACTACTACAACACCGAGAACGGCACCGCCGTCGAGGTCGTCGGCTGGGACGGCACGACCGGTTCCTTCACCGGTGGCTTCGAGGCCAACCAGGACGCCAAGACCACGGCGCAGAACATCATCGACCAGGGTGTCGACGTGCTCTTCCCGGTCGGCGGCCCGATCTACCAGTCCGGCCTGCAGGCCATCAAGGACTCCGGCAAGGACATCGCCCTGATCGGCGCCGACGCCGACCTGTTCAACACCGACCCGACCACGGCCGACTTCGTGCTCACCTCGGTGCTGAAGGCCATGGACCTGTCGACCTACGAGGCCGTCATGGCCAGCGCCGACGACAGCTTCAGCGGTGACGCCTACATCGGCACGCTCGACAACGAGGGCGTGGGCATCGCTCCGCTGCACAACTTCGAGAGCAAGGTCGACGCGGAACTGGTCAAGAAGGTCGACGCGATCAAGCAGGAGATCATCGACGGCAAGATCACCGTCACGTCTTACCTGAGCGAGTAACAGCAAGCAACAACGGGGAGGCCGGCCCAGTCGGCCTCCCCGCTGTCGTCTGCGCGGGCGATCTCCGCGCAGACGACGACGGCATGAATAGGATCGGACACATGAAGCTCGAGCTGCGCGGAATAACGAAGAGGTTTGGCGCGCTGACGGCCAACGACCACATCGATCTGGTCGTCCAACCCGGAGAGATCCATTGCCTTCTCGGTGAGAACGGCGCCGGGAAGTCGACCCTGATGAACGTGCTCTACGGGCTGTATCAGGCCGATGAGGGACAGATCCTCATCGACGACGTCGTCCAGCACTTCGCGGGTCCCGGCGACGCGATGAAGGCCGGCATCGGCATGGTGCATCAGCACTTCATGCTCGTGCCGGTGTTCACCGTCGCCGAGAACGTAATGCTGGGCCACGAGAAGACGACAGCCGGAGGCCGCCTCGACCTCGCCGCCGCGCGCCGTCAGGTGAAGGAGATCTCCGACCGCTTCGGCTTCGACGTCGATCCGGATGCCGTCGTCGAGAATCTCCCCGTCGGCGTCCAGCAGCGCGTCGAGATCATCAAGGCGCTGGCGCGGGACGCCAGCATCCTCGTCTTCGACGAGCCCACCGCCGTGCTCACCCCGCAGGAGACCGACGAGCTCATGGCGACGATGCGCCAGCTGCGCGAACGCGGCACGGCGATCGTGTTCATCACGCACAAGCTCCGCGAGGTCCGCGAGGTCGCAGACCGCATCACGGTGATCCGTCTCGGCAAGGTCGTCGGCGAGGCGTCTCCGACCGCGTCGAACACGGAGCTCGCCTCGCTCATGGTCGGTCGGGCGGTCGAGCTCACCGTGCACAAAGATGCGCCGAAGCTGCGCAGCAACTCTCTCGTGGTCGAGAACCTGACGGTGACCGACGCCGCCGGCGCCGTGCTCGTCGACGAGGCGTCGTTCGAGGTTCGCGGCGGTGAGGTGCTCGCGATCGCCGGCGTTCAGGGAAACGGCCAGACCGAACTCACCGAAGCTCTGATGGGTCTTCAGGACAGGGTTCGAGGCAGCATCCGCCTGAACGGCGAAGAGCTCGTCGGGCGCAACGTGCGGCAGATCCTCGACGCCGGTGTCGGATTCGTCCCGGAAGATCGCGGTGTCGACGGACTCGTCAAGGAGTTCTCGATCGCCGAGAACCTCATGCTGGATCGCTCGAACGGCGCGCCGTTCGTCAAGAACGGCGCATTGCAGCTGAAGGCCCGTGACGAGTTCGCGAAGGCGAAGATCGCGGAGTTCGACATCCGCACGCAGGGACCGACTCAAGCGGCTGGCCGCCTCTCCGGAGGCAACCAGCAGAAGATCGTGCTGGCACGCGAGCTGAGCCGCGATCTCTCGCTGTTTGTCGCCGCCCAGCCCACTCGAGGCGTAGACGTCGGATCGATCGAGTTCATCCACAAGCGCGTGATCGAGACGCGCGATGCCGGCGTTCCCGTGATCGTGGTCTCCACAGAGCTCGACGAGGTGTCCGCCCTCGCCGATCGCATCCTGGTCATGTATCGCGGCCGGATCGTGGGCATCGTCCCCGGTGACACACCGCGCGACACCCTCGGCCTGATGATGGCGGGCGCCGCCGTGAACGAAGGAGCACAGGCATGACCGCCGCTCAGACCCAGCCGGCGCCGCCGATCGCGCCGCAGGCGCCGGCGCCCTCGAAGTGGCGCAAGGCCCTCACCGAGATCGTCAACGGAAACGCGCTCGTGTCGGTGCTCGCCGTGCTCGTCGCCGTCATCGTCGGGTCCCTGATGATCGCTCTGACCGACCCCGCCGTCCAGGCTGCGGCGGGCTACTTCTTCGCCGCACCCATGG
The DNA here is from genome assembly GCF_044987465.1 of Microbacterium sp. ZW T6_19. Lineage (NCBI taxonomy): Bacteria > Bacillati > Actinomycetota > Actinomycetes > Micrococcales > Microbacteriaceae > Microbacterium > Microbacterium sp. ZW T6_19. Next base: position 275,750 of record NZ_JBJDRH010000004.1, read on the forward strand.
ACACCTTCAGTGCGATCGGCAGCGCCGTCGGAGGAGCGTACTCGGCCCTGTTCCGCGGGTCGATCTACAACTTCAACGCAGACTCGTTCGCGATCGGCATCCGTCCGCTGACCGAGACGCTCAAGTTCGCCACGCCGCTGATCGCGGCCGGACTGGGCGTGGGGCTGGCCTTCCGCGCCGGCCTGTTCAACATCGGCGGCCAGGGGCAGATGCTGATGGCCGCTGCTGCCGCCGGTTACGTCGCGACCGCCTGGGACCTGCCCTTCCCCCTGCACCTGATCGCCGCACTCGTGGCGGGCGTGGTCGCGGGCGCGATCTGGGCGGGCATCGCAGGGTTGCTCAAGGCGCGCACCGGTGCGCACGAGGTGATCGTCACGATCATGCTCAACCACATCGCGTTCTACCTCCTGGCCTGGATGCTGGCGACCCAGGGGCTGCTGCAGGCGCCGGGCTCGAACAACCCGAAGACCGCGCCGATGGCGGAGTCCGCCGTGCTGCCTCTGATCCTCGGCCCCATGTACAAGCTGCACCTCGGCTTCCTGCTGGCGTTGATCGCGGTCGCGATCACCTGGTGGCTGCTCGAGCGCTCGAGCCTGGGCTTCCGATTCCGCGCGGTGGGCGAGAACCCTGCCGCCGCTCGCACGGCAGGCATCTCGGTCGGTCGCATGTACTTCACCGTGATGCTCATCGCCGGTGCGCTGGTGGGCCTCGCGGGCGTCAGCCAGGTGCTCGGCACGGAGCCGAAGGGCTTCAGCGGCGGCATCGACGCCGGTATCGGCTTCGACGCCATCACCGTCGCCCTGCTGGGCCGTTCGCGGCCGCTCGGCATCCTCTGGGCGGGCCTGCTCTTCGGCGCTTTCAAGACCGGAGGGTTCACGATGCAGGCGTCCCAGGGCGTTCCGATCGAGATCGTGCTCGTCGTGCAGTCGCTGATCGTGCTGTTCATCGCCGCTCCGCCGCTCGTGCGGGCGATGTTCGGACTGCCGCAGCCCGGTCGGACGACCCGCCGACAGCGCCGCGCCGCGAAGAAGGAGGTGGCCGCATGACCGCTGTGACTCTCGATGCAGAGCCCCGTACCGTCGCCGTCGTCTCCTGGAAGACGCCGGTCATCTTCACGGTCATCACCGTACTGTTCGCGCTTCTGCCGCTCTTCGTCCCGCGTTCAGGGGACTCGACGTTCCGCCTGACGGCCGGTGGCGAGCTTCTCGCACTGCCGAACGTCGTGGTGCCGGGCACTGCGACCGCGTGGGTCGCCGTGCTCGTCGCCGCGGTCGTCGCGGGAGCGGCCTGGGCGCTGGCGGCGAACCGCCGCTCCGTGCCGCTGTGGCTCACCGCGGTCTTCGCGGTCGCGCTGATCATCGGGTTCCTCGCCTGGGCGGCCGCCGGAAGCAAGGGCACGCTCCCGATGATCGGACTCCTCAGCGGTGCGCTCGCGCTCGCGACCCCGCTGATCTTCGGCGCCCTGGGCGGTGTGATCGGCGAGCGAGCCGGCGTCGTCAACATCGCGATCGAGGCCCAGCTGCTCGCGGGGGCGTTCACCGCCGCGATCGTCGGCTCCGCGACGGGCACGCCGTGGGCTGGGCTCATCGCCGCGATGGTCGCCGGCGTCCTGGTCGCGCTGATCCTCGGCGTCTTCGCGATCACCTATCACGTGGATCAGGTCATCGTCGGCGTCGTGCTCAACGTGCTCGTGATCGGCGTGACGACCTTCCTGTTCCGTCAGGTCCTCGCGCCCAACCAGGCGACGCTGAACACGGTGACGCCGTTCCCGGTCCTGCCGATCCCGCTGCTCAGCGAGATCCCGATCCTCGGTCCGATCCTGTTCAAGCAGACCATCGTCGTGTATCTGATGTACGCCGTCGTGTTCGTGGTCTGGTACGGCATGTATCGCACTCGTTGGGGACTGAGGATGCGGGCCGTGGGTGAGCACCCGCAGGCCGCTGACACGGTGGGCATCAACGTGGCGCGCACCCGCTACATGAACGTTCTGATCGCGGGTGCGATCGCGGGCATGGGCGGCGCGTTCTACACGCTGGTCTCCGTGCCCCGGTTCAACCCGGAGATGACGGCGGGCGCCGGCTTCATCGCCCTCGCCGCCGTGATCTTCGGCAAGTGGGACCCGATCAAGGCGACATTGGCGGCTCTCCTGTTCGGCTTCGCGACCAACCTGCAGGGCGTGCTCAGCGTGATCGGCTCTCCGGTGCCGAGCCAGTTCATGCTGATGCTTCCGTACGTCGTGACGATCTTCGCTGTCGCCGGTCTCGTCGGGCGTTCGCGCCCGCCGGCCGCCGACGGCGAGCCGTACATCAAGTCCTAGGAGAGACATGACCGACATCGATTGGGATGAGCTGCGTCAGGTGGCGACCGACGCGATGACCAAGGCCTACGCGCCCTATTCGCGCTATCGCGTCGGCGCCGCCGCGCTGGTCGGCGACGGACGCATCGTCGCCGGATGCAACGTCGAGAACGCCTCATACGGGGTGACTCTGTGCGCCGAGTGCGCGCTGGTCGGCGACCTGCACATGTCCGGCGGCGGCAAGCTCGTCGCGTTCGTGTGCGTCAACAACGACGGAGAGACGATCATGCCGTGCGGTCGTTGCCGCCAGCTGCTCTTCGAGCACGCCATGCCCGGGATGCTGCTGGAGACCGTCTCCGGCATCCGCACCATCGACGAAGTACTGCCGGACGCGTTCGGCCCCCGAGACCTGGAGGACGCCCGATGAGCGTTGAACCCTTCGACGCCGTAGACGTCATCCGTGCCAAGCGCGATGGAGGCGTCGTCCCCGAGCCCGCGCTGCGGTGGATGGTCGATGCCTACACGCGCGGCTACGTGTCGGACGCCCAGATGGCCTCGTTCGCGATGGCCGTGTTCCAGCGCGGCATGGAGCGCGACGAGATCCGAGTGCTCACCGACGCGATGATCGCGTCGGGGGAGCGGATGAGCTTCGCGAGTCTCGGCAAGAAGACGGTCGACAAGCACTCCACGGGCGGAGTGGGCGACAAGATCACCCTCCCGCTCGCCCCGCTGGTCGCCGTCTTCGGTGTCGCGGTGCCGCAGCTGTCGGGCCGAGGTCTCGGGCACACCGGGGGCACGCTCGACAAGCTCGAGTCCATCCCCGGCTGGCGCGCAGCGCTCAGCAACGACGAGATGTTCGCCCAGATGCAGAGCGACGTCGGCGCGGTGATCTGCGCCGCGGGCTCCGGCCTCGCCCCCGCCGACAAGAAGCTCTATGCGCTGCGCGACGTCACCGGCACGGTCGAGGCGATCCCGCTGATCGCTTCGAGCATCATGTCGAAGAAGATCGCCGAGGGGACCGACGCCCTCGTGCTCGACGTGAAGTTCGGCTCGGGCGCCTTCATGCAGGACATCGACCGCGCCCGCGAGCTCGCCCGCACGATGGTGGCGCTCGGCACCGACTCTGGCGTCGCGACGTCCGCGCTGCTCACAGACATGAACGTGCCGCTCGGCTTTGCGATCGGCAACGCCAACGAGGTCCGTGAATCGGTGGAGATCCTGGCCGGTGGCGGCCCCGATGATGTGCGAGAGCTCACGATCGCGCTCGCCCGCGAGATGCTGGCGCTCGCAGGCCAGCCCGATGCCGATGTCGAGAAGGCGCTCGACGACGGCCGTGCGATGGACAGCTGGAAGGCCATGATCCGCGCGCAGGACGGCGATCCGGATGCCGCGCTGCCCACGGCGCGCGAGACGCACGTCGTGACGGCCGCGGCTGACGGCGTCGTGTCGCGCATGGACGCCCTGCCGTTCGGCATCGCCGCCTGGCGCCTCGGCGCCGGACGCGCTCGCGCCGAGGACCCGGTGATCTTCGAAGCCGGCATCGACCTGCACGCCAAGCCGGGCGACCGCGTGGTCGCGGGCCAGCCGCTGTTCACGCTGTCGGCGGCCGACGAGGCGCGTTTCCCGCGCGCGCTCGACGCGCTCGATGGCGCGTGGGAAGTCGGAGACGCCGCTCCGGCGGCGGGGCCGATCGTGCGTGAGCGCATCACGGCGTGACCCGCTGACCGCTAGCCTGAACTGAGCGAATCCGCGACCGAGAGGAATTCCATGTCGATCGACGCGAACGGCGACGTCACCATTCAGGGCGCGTCCCTGCGCAGCCTCCCGAAGGTGTCTCTGCACGACCACCTCGATGGCGCCCTCCGCCCGTCCACGATCATCGAACTGGCAGATGCCATCGGCCTCGAGGTACCGGAGACCGACCCGGCCGCGCTCGGCAAGTGGTTCGCGTCGCAGAGCGATTCGGGCTCACTCGTGGAGTACCTGAAGACCTTCGACCTCACGACGGCCGTCATGCAGACGCAGGAGGGGCTCACGCGGGTCGCTCGCGAGTTCGTCGAGGACCTCGCTGCCGACGGCGTCATCTACGGCGAGGTGCGGTGGGCGCCCGAACAGCACCTGAGCCGTGGTCTGACATTGGAGCAGACGGTCGAGGCCGTGCAGCAGGGTATCGAAGAGGGCGAGGACGCCGCGGATCGCGCCGGCAGCAGCATCCGCGTGGGGCAGCTCATCACGGCGATGCGCCATGCCGACCGGTCGCGCGAGATCGCCGAACTCGCCGTCTCGTTCCGCGGCCGTGGCGCCGTCGGCTTCGACATCGCAGGTGCCGAAGACGGATTCCCTGCTTCCAACCATCGCGCCGCCTTCGACTACCTCGCCGAGAACTTCTTCCCGGTGACCGTGCATGCTGGTGAAGCCGCCGGCCTCGCCTCGATCCGCTCCGCGCTGCTCGACGGCCGCGCGCTGCGGCTCGGACACGGCGTTCGCATCGCCGAGGACCTCGAGGTGATCACAGAGGAGGGCGACGAGGTGCAGGTGCAGTTCGGCGACCTCGCCCGCTGGGTGCGCGATCGCGAGATCCCGCTCGAGCTGTCGCCGTCGTCGAATCTTCAGACCGGAGCGATCGAGAAGTGGGGCAGGACGCTCGCCGACCACCCCTTCGATCTGCTGTACCAACTGGGCTTCGCCGTCACCGTGAACGTCGACAACCGCACCATGAGCGCGACCTCGCTCACACGCGAGCTCGCACTTCTCGTCGAGGCGTTCGAGTACGATCTCGACGACCTCGAGACCTTCCAGTTCAATGCGGCCGCGGCCGCATTCCTGCCGGTCGAGGAACGCGAAGAGCTGGTCGAGATGATCGCAGAAGGCTTCGACGTCTAGATCGTGGCCACCGGGGGGAGGCGACGGCTCAAGGTCGTCGCGATCATCGTCAGTGCCGTCGTGCTCTTGGGAGGGGGCGCGGCCGCAGTGTTCGCGTGGACGGCGGCGAGCGAGCCTGTCGTGCCGCGTTCGGAGGCCGGTGCGATCGAGCACCCACCACTGAGTCCCGTGGAGCAGCTGCTGCACGACGCGGACGATCCGCTCGCGTGCGCCCTGAGCTTCGCGGGAGAGGGCGCACCGGCGGATCCCATGCTGCAGCGGCAGAGCGCCCTGTTCCAGGGGCTGCCGATACCCGCTCGTGAAGGGTTCGTCTTCGGCGGCTGGTACCCGACCGAGGCTGCCGCGACCGTCTTCGACCAGGCTGCGCGCGTCAACGGCGCCGACGCGGTGGTGTGCGTCGATCAGCAGGTGCAGCTGTTCGCAGGCTGGATGACGCCCGAGCAGAACGTCGCCGAGAACGCGCAGATCCCGATCCTGATGTACCACCAGTTCACGACGAAGGCCGAGGGCGAGTCGGGCTGGTTGCGGGGCAACTACGCGTACCTCGGCGACTTCGAGGCGCAGATGAGCCACATCGCCTCGAGCGGCTTTTACATGCCCACGTGGGACGAGCTGAGCGCGTTCATCGACGGTCGGCTGTTCCTGCCCGCCCACTCGGTGATCATCACCGACGACGATGCCGATCAGAGCTGGTTCGACCTCGCCGTCCCGGTGATCGACAAGTACAAGCTGCTGTCCACCTCGTTCATGATCACCGCCTACCGGCAGGACCCGGCTCCCTCGATCTACGTGCAGCGTCGTTCGCACACCAACGACATGCATCAGGCGGGCGACAACGGCAAGGGGCGGATGGTCAACTGGACCGCCGACCAGATCGCCGCCGACCTGAACGCCTCCGGTGACATCCTCGGCGTCCGTGAGGTGATGGCGTATCCCTTCGGGCACTACAACGACACCGCCAAGCTCGGCGTCGCGCAAGCCGGGTACGAGATGGCCCGCACGATCGAACCGGGGCTGGTGACGATCGGCACCGACAAGCTCGCTCTGCCCGTCGTGCGCATCGACTACGGAATGACCGTCGACGCGCTGATCAAGCGAATCGGCTGACCCTTCGACACGCTCAGCGACCCAGCTCGAGCTGTCAGGATGGGGGCATGTCTGCCGTCTCCGTGTTCATCGCCGGCCCCGCATCGTGGAACTCGATCGTCGTGCTCGACCGGCTGCCCGAGCCCGTGCCGCACATGCAATTCGCGGAGGAGACCTGGGACACGGTGGGCGGCACCAGCGCCGGCAAGGCGCTGAGTCTGACTTCTCTGGGACGCTCGGTGCTCCTGTACGCGCTCGCCGGCTCGGACGAGCACGGCGGCCGGGTTCGGGCTGCGCTGGCGGATGCTGGTGTGCCGACCCGCTGGGGAGGTGCGGAGGCGACCGAGCGGCATCTGAACCTGATGACGCGTCAGGGCGGACGCGTCTCGCTGTATCTGGCGTCTCCTTCGACGACCGATGGCGCTGATGACGACGAGCTACGATCGGCGATGGCGGCAGCCGATGCGATCGTCCTCGACCTCGCCGCGGAGCCGCTGCGACTGCTGCCGATGGCAATCGAGACCGGGCGGCCGATCTGGGTCGACGTGCACGACTACGACGGTGAGGCGGAGTTCCACCGGCCGTTCCTCGAGGCAGCCGATGCGGTGTTCTGCAACACAGACAGGCTCGACGACCCAGTGGCATTCCTGCGTTCCTGCATCACGGCGGGGGCGACGCTCGCGGTGTGCACCCTGGGGGCCGACGGCGCTGTCGCGGTGGATGCCGAGGGTGCGGAACATCGCATCGGAGCGGTGCCCGTCGAGGTCGTCGACACGAACGGCGCTGGGGACGCGTTCCTCGCTGGTGTGCTCGATGCGAGCCTGTCCGGGGCATCGGTCTCCGACGCCTTGGCTGCCGGCGCCCGCTCGGCGTCCAGCGTGCTCGGCACCCGGCACCTGCATCCGCTGCTCGACAGCGTCCTCGCCTGAGGAGGTTGGTTCTGTGGCGCTGAGCTTGTCGAAGGGCCCCATCGCGCTGCGGAGCGCTTCGACAGGCTCAGCGACCCAGAAGTGAGTCTCCGCGACCAGTTTCTGAGGTGCTATCTGGGTCCCTGAGCTTGTCGAAGGGCACGCGAGTTATCCACAGGCACGTTTCGGCATCCCGTCTGTCGTCAGGATGTGGTCATGGCATGGACGTACATCCTCGAGTGCGAAGACGGCAGCTTCTATACCGGAAGCACCAACCGAGACCTTGAAGCCAGGGTGTGGGAGCACAACAACGATCCTTTCTTCGCGGCAGCCTTCACCTGGAAGCGTCGCCCAGTCTCATTGGTCTACGCGGAGCAGTTCGACACCGTAGACCAGGCGTTCTTCCGCGAGAAGCAAATACAGGGGTGGAGCCGCGCGAAGAAGACCGCGCTGATCGAGCTGCGCGGTGCCGATCTCCCCGCGCTGTCGAAGTCGCGCGGCGGAGACGCTTCGACAGGCTCAGCGACCCAGTGATGGGATCCGCGGTCCGCTTACATTCACCCGTCGAGCGCCGCCTTCTCGCGTCTGACGGCCGCGCGGTAGGCGTCCTTGTTGACGTAGTAGGCCATCCGGTCGAGACCGAGGTAGTGATAGCCGCCGGTGACGTCAGGCCAGGGTTCACCGGTGACGCGATCACGGAAGGCGGCGGCGTTCTCGGGAGCCGCGTCGAGATATGCCGCCAGCAGTTCGGCCTGCTCGTAGCGTCCCTGCCAGCCGATGCCAGAGGCCTCGATCATGCCCATCACGAACAGGCCGTTGAACGACACCGGGAACATGTTCAGGAACAGCCGGGGGGATGCGCCCTGCCAGTGCAGATGGGCGCGGTCGACGAAGGGGTAGTCGAGCGTGTACCCCGTGGCCAGGAGCACGAGGTCGTACTCGCCGGAGGTGGCGTCGCGGAAGCGCACGGCGGCGCCGTCGAACCGCTCCACGTCGGGGCGGACCCGCAGGTCTCCCTGACCCAGGTGGTGCAGGATGAGCGTGTTCACGATCGGATGCGACTCGTAGATGCGGTAGTCGGGCTTCGGGAATCCGAATCGCACGGGGTCGCCGGTGAACGCCTTCAGCACCCGGCTGTCGACCGCCTGTTTGATGCGCGGCGGCAGCGGCCGTCTCTGGTTGAGGGTGTCGCTGGGCCGGCCGAAGAGGTACCGCGGCACGAAGTAGTAGCCGCGCCGCACGCTCATGTCGACGGAGGCGGCCCGGTGCACGGCATCCACCGCGATATCGCAACCGGAGTTGCCCGCGCCGATCAGCAGCACCCTCTTGCCGGCCAACTGTCCGGCGCTCTTGTAGTCGGAGGTGTGCAGGATCTCGCCCGAGAACTCTCCGGCGAAAGTCGGGAGGTTCGGGTGCGCGAGAGTGCCGTTGGCCAGCACCACACCGTCGTATCGGCGGGTGCGCCGGCCGTCTGGGCCCGTGCTCGTGAGATCCCAGCCGCCGTCGCGAGGCTCGAGCCGGGTGACCGTGGTGCCGAAGCGGAACAGAGATGTCAGGCCGAAGTGCTCGGCGTAGTCGCGGAAGTACTCGAGCAGCACACGATGACCGGGATAGTCGACGGTCGTGCGCATGGGGAACTCGGCGAACTCGGTGGTCGTGCGAGACGAGATCAGATGAGCGGACTCGTACACGGTGCTCCGCGGATTCGTGATGTCCCAGAGTCCGCCGACCCCGTGCGAGGCCTCGTAACCCTCGACGCGGATGCCTCGTCTGCTCAGTGCACGCGCAGAGGCGAGCCCCGAAGGACCCGCCCCGACGATCGCGTAGGTGCTCATCACACCATGATGGCCTCCTGGCGGGCGATCACGGCATCGCGGATCGCCGCGAACAGCGGATGCTCGGGGTCGAGGCCCGTAGCGGATGCCGTGAACGTCACGGCATCCTCGATGCGCAGCCGCTCCTGGAGCTCGACCGACTGCTCGTCGGCCGGGTCGTCGAACTCGAGGGCGGCGGCGACCGCCGCCGTGAGCGCTGCCGACGACAGCCCGCGTTCGGCCGCCATCGCGCCGGGGCCGATGAACCGCTCGTGCCGCGAGATCTTGCGCAGCGGCTGACGGCCGACGCGCTGCACAGTGTCGACGAGCTCGGGGTTGCGGAAGCGGTCGAGGATCTTCGCCCGGTACTCGGCGAGTTCAGCCGGATCCAGGCCGTGCTCGGCCACCAGCACGGCGGAGGTCTCCTCCAGGCAGGCGGAGACCTGCGCGGCGATCCGCGGATCGGCGAGCGCGTCCGAGATGCGCTCGAGGCCGGCTCGCGCCCCGAAGTACGCCGTGGCTGCGTGCCCGGTGTTCACCGTGAAGAGCTTGCGCTCGATGTAGGGAGCGAGGTCGTCGACGAAGTGCGCACCGGGGATCGACGGCAGATCTCCCTCGAAGGGGCCTGACTCGATCGCCCACTCGAAGTAGGGCTCGACCGTCACATCGACACCGGCTCCAGCGGGCTGTGCGGGAACGATGCGATCGACCGCGGTGTTGGCGAAGACCGCGCGCGCGACGAGTGCAGCGGCATCCGCTCCTGCTGCCCCCACGACCTCGTCGCGCAGCTGATCGGTCGCGCCGATCGCGTTCTCGCAGGCCATCACCTGGAGGGGCGCGGCATCCGGGCTCCGCCGGCGAAGCCCCTCGACGATCGCCGGAGCGACGAAGCGCAGCACGGTGGGGCCGACCGCGGTCGTGACCACGTCCGCGGAGGCGATCTCGTCGGCGATGCCGTCGGGGTCCAGGCGGCTGTTGACCGCCCGGAACCCGGTGACGACCCGGTTCACGCCGCCGGGGCCCGCCTCGCGAACCGTGTACTGCGAAGCACCATTGATGGCGTCGACGAGCGCGTCCGCGACGTCTGAGAAGACGACCTCGTAGCCGCCCTCGTGCAGGAGCAGCCCGACGAACCCGCGGCCGATGTTCCCTGCGCCGAAGTGGACGGCCTTCATCCCTCGTTCACCGCCGACAGCAGCGCGTACAGTTCGTCGGGAGTGGCGGCGGCGTTGAGCTTCGCGACATCGTCATCGTCGGAGAACAGGATCGCGATCTGCGACAGGATCTCGAGGTGCTCGTCTCCGCGTCCGGCGATGCCGATCACGAAGTTCGCCTGCTCGCCGGCCCAGTCCACGCCGCCGTCGTAGCGGACGACGGAGAGAGCAGAGGCGAGGATCGTGTCCTTCATCTCGTTCGTGCCGTGCGGGATCGCGAGGCCGTTGCCCATGTAGGTCGACACGGTAACCTCGCGCTGACGCATGGCGTCGATGTAGGCGGGGGTCACCGCACCGGCCGTCACGAGGATGTCGGTCGCCTCCTGCAGCGCCGCGTCCTGCGAGACGGAGCCCGGGTGGATGCGGATCTGGCCGAGGGTGAGAACACTCATCATGCTTCCTTTCGCTGGTCCTGGACCATCTGGACGACTTCCTCGTACTTCGGGGAATTCATGAAGTTGTCGACCGAGATGTGGAGCGAGTTCGGCGACTGGGCCTTTGCGCGGTCGGTCAGCTGCTGCTGGGTGATCACCACGTCGGCCGTGCCGTCGAGGTTCGCGATGGCCTGGTTGACGATCTTCAGATCCTCGATGCCGGCCTTCTTGAACTTGTTGCGCAGCACGCTCGCCCCCATCGCGGAGGAGCCCATCCCGGCGTCGCACGCGAACACGATGCTCGTGATCGGCGCGGTGGCGACCGCGGTGGTGGTCGTCTCGGTCGCGGGAGCGGCGTCAGCGGATGCCGTCGACGAGCGCAGCGCGTCCATCGCGGCCGAGGACTTGCCTTTGTTGGCTTCGGTCTGCGCGATTGCTGCACCGAAGGTGTCGCTGTCGGCAGCGAGATCGCGCTTGCGGGATGCGCGCAGGATGACCGCCGTGATCAGGAAGGTGACCGTGGCCGCGATGACGACCGACAAGTACACGACCAGCAGGTTCGCGACGCCCGGTCCGACAGCGGCAGCCGTAACGGCGATGATGCTGCCCGGCGCCGCGGGGAACGCGAGACCTCCGCCGAGGAGCATATTTGTCGTGACGCCTGCTGCGCCGCCGGCGATCAGCGCGAGGATCGTGGTCGGCTTGCTGAGCGCATAGGGGAAGTAGATCTCGTGGATCCCGCCGAAGAACTGGATGATAGCTGCCCCGGGTGCGGATGCCTTCGCGGCCCCGACTCCGAAGAATGTGAAGGCCAGCAGTAGACCGAGGCCGGGACCAGGGTTGGCTTCGATGAGGAACAGGATCGACTTACCGGTCTCGCTGGCCTGCTCGATACCGAGAGGCGTGAAGACGCCGTGGTTAATGGCGTTATTGAGGAACAGCACCTTGGCGGGCTCGACAATCACAGAGACGATCGGCAGCAACTGGATCGAGACCAGCCAGTCGACGGCCGTGCCGAGCACGGAGCTGATCCCGAGCATGACGGGACCGAACGCGAAGAAGCCGACGATCGCAAGGATCATGCCGAGGATTCCGGCGGAGAAGTTGTTCACCAGCATTTCGAAACCGGGGCGGATCTTGCCGTCCCAGAGCTTGTCCATCTGCTTGGTGATCCATGCCGCGGCGGGGCCCATGATCATTGCCCCAAGGAACATCGGAATGTTCGTGCCGACGATGACGCCCATCGTGGCGATGGTCGCGACCACGCCGCCGCGCTCGCCGTAGATCATGCGACCGCCGGTATTCGCAATCAGCAGCGGCAGCAGGTATGTGACCATCGGGCCGACGAGACCGACGTAGGCGAAGAAGTTGCCTCCGTCGCCTTCAGCGATCGCGGTCATCGCGCCGTTCCATCCGATCGCGGCGGAGTCTCCGCCGCCGCCGATGATCTCGGCCACGGGGGCCCAGTGCCAGCCGAAAGGGCTGTCCGCGCCGAAGAATCCGGCGGGGATGAAGAGCATGGTGATGAAGCCCCAGGCGATGAATGCCGCGATGTTCGGCATGATCATGCCCGAGAGGAACGTGCCGAAACGCTGCACGCCCACGCGGAGGCCGCCGGGCTTGGCGGCTGATGACGTCGTCGTCATGATGTCGTCTCTTTTCTGGTGAGGGGATTCAGTGCTGAGGAAGGGACGCCGTGAGCTGTGCCACGGCGCGTCGAGCGGATGCTGCGTCGTCTGCGTCGAGTGCGGCGTCGGCGAGCTGCCTGGCCTCGTCGAGAGTGCGGCCGAGAAGCATCTGGCGCACGTCGGCGAGGGCCGCGGGCGCCATCGAGAGGCTGGTCGCGCCGAGGCCGACCAGCACCACGGCCAGCAGCGGGTCGGCCGCAGCCTCTCCGCAGATGCCGACGGGCTTGCCGAGCCGGGCGCCTGCGGCGCCCACCTCTCGCACCAGGCGCAGCACCGCGGGGTGCCACGGATCCTGGAAGTCGGCGACAGAGCCGAGCATGCGGTCCGCCGCCATCGTGTACTGCGTGAGGTCGTTCGTGCCGATCGAGGCGAAGTCCGCGTGCGCGAGCACGCGGTCGGCCAGGAGCGCCGCGGCGGGGACCTCGACCATGACGCCGGGGGTCTTCAGGCCGTACTCACGGGCGAGGGACGTGAAGTACTTCGTCTCCTCGACCGTGGCCACCATCGGCGCCATGACCCACAGATCGGCTTCGGTCGCGGCATCCGCTTCGGCGAGAGCCGTGAGCTGCTCGCGCAGGATGTCCTCGCTGGCGCGGAGCGCGCGGAGTCCGCGAAGGCCGAGCGCCGGGTTCTCCTCGTGCGCGTCGTTGAGGAAGGCCAGAGGCTTGTCTGCGCCGGCGTCGAGCATGCGCACGACCACCTTCTTGCCGGGGAAGGCTGCGAGCAGCTCGCGGTACGACTCGCGCTGCTGCTCGACCGTCGGCGCCTGCGCGGATGACAGGAACAGGAACTCGGTGCGGAACAGACCGACGCCCTCCGCGCCTCGGGCGACGGCATCCGTCGCGTCGGCCGGCTTGCCCAGGTTGGCCAGAAGCGGCACAGCGGTGCCGTCGGCCAGAGCTCCGGGGGTGAGCGGAGCCGCCACGGCGGAGAGCCGGTCTGCGGCGCGCTGCGCCGCGCGCTCGAGCTCCTCGGCCGACGGATCGGTGACCACCACGCCGGTGGACGCGTCGACGATGACCGTCTCGCCGTCGCGGAGGCCCGCCGCGTCTGCGGCGCCGACGATCGCGACGATGCCCTTCTCACGCGCGAGGATCGCGGTGTGCGAGGTCGGACCGCCATCGGTGGTCACGAGCGCGAGCACCTGATCGAGCTTCAGCAGAGCGGTGTCGGCGGGGGCGAGATCCCGGGCGACCAGCACGAAAGGGTGGCCGGGGTCGGGGACGCCGGGCGCCGCCACGCCGCGCAGGTGCGCGAGCACGCGCTGAGCGATGTCGTCGAGGTCGGCCGCGCGCTCGCCGAGGTATCCGCCGACAGCCTCGAGCGTGGCGCGGAAACCGGCGAACGCGTCGTGCACGGCCCACTCAGCGGTGCTTCCGGCGTCGACGCGGCTGTCGACCTCGTCCTGCAGGGTCGGGTCCTCGGCGATCATCGCCTGGGCCTCGAGCACCTCCTGGGCGGCTCCGCCTGCGAGCTCTCCGCGGGCGGTCAGTTCAGCGGCGACGGCGGCGATCGATGCGCGCGCACGCGCGCGCTCGGCATCCGCCCCGATCGTGCTCGACGTCTGCTCGGGCGCGGCCAGCGCCTCCGTCATCCGGATCACCGGCCCCTGGGCGATGCCGAGGCCGATTCCCACTCCACGCAGCTCGCTCATCAGGCGCTCTCCGCATCGTGGTCGGTGGTGAGCAGCTCGGTGAGGGTGTCGAGCACCGCGTCTGCGCCCTCGCCGTCGGCCGTGATCGTCACGTAGTCGCCGAACTCGATCGCGAGGCCGATGACGCCGAGGATGCTCGCCGCGTTGACGGGCGAACCCGCATCCTTCGCGATGGTCACGGGAATGCCGGAGTCCTTCGCGGCCTGGGCGAACAGCTTCGCAGGGCGGGCGTGGAGCCCGTGCGACGAACCGATACGGACGGTGCGTGTGACGGTCATGATCTTCCTTCCGATGTGGTGCGGGGGTCGGCGAGGACGGCACGGGAGAGCGCGAGCGTGCGCCGTCCGTCGCGGTCGTCGAAGATGTCGTCGGGGAGCACGACGATCGGCATGGGAAGGACCTCGCGCAGATCCACGGCGCGCTCCTTCAGATGGGGGCCGACGAGGATGAGGTCGGCGGTGGATTCGGTGACCGATTGGACGGTGCCGGCGGCCGTGTCCCAGTCGAGTCCTGCGGCCTCAGCCGCACGGCGCAGCCGCTGGGCGACGAACGTGCTCGACGCGCCCGCGCCGCAGATAACCAGGATCTTCATCGATTCCGCCTTCCTGAGAACAGTCTGGGAGCCAGGGAGCCGGATCGCCAACAGGAACATTTCCGCCCCTGCGGAATCTCGCCTTCCGCCCCCGCCGCCGCGGATCCTGACATCATGGAGACGCGGGACACAGGCGTCGCCCGCGCGGAGAGTGGGAGGCACATGTCGCGTCAGCGCCAGGATCAGCTCCTCGCCGCTCTGCTGCGTGAGGATGCGTGGGTGACGGCGTCGAGCCTGGCCGATCTGCTCGGGGTGACGCCGCGCAGCATCCGCTCGTACGTGGTGTCGCTGAACGCCCGCGTTCCCGCAGGCGACGCAGTGGAGTCCGGTCCGGCCGGCTATCGGACGGGCCCGTCGGCCCGCGATGCGCTGCGGACGCGATCGGGCGAGAGCACGCCGCGCCACCGCCTGCACGCTGTCGTGCGGATGCTGCTCGACGACGCCGTGGGCATCGACGTGTACGACGCCGCCGCGCGCCTGCACGTGAGCGAGGCCACGCTGGAGGCCGATCTCACGCGCGTTCGCGCCGTGCTCGAGGGCACCGGTCTCGTACTGGGGCGGGATCGCGAGCAGGTGCGTCTGAGCGGTTCGGAGGAAGCCCGCCGCCGTCTGATCAGCCGCCTGGCGCACGACGAGTCGGTGACGGCGTCGTTCCATCCTGAGACGTTCCGCACCGCGTTGGTCGGCGACGCGGTGGATACCACGGCGGTGGCGCCGTTCAAGAAGGCACTCGTCGAGGAGCTGAGCGGACTCGGCTACTACGTCAACGAGCTGGCGATCTCCGACGTACTGCTGCACATCGCGATCGCGGCCGATCGGGTCGCCGCGGGGCACGCGCTGTCGGAGGCCGACGCTCCCGCTCGGGAGGAGATCCCGCAGGTGGGCGCCGTGATCTCCCGTCTCGCCGGCGATCATTTCGGCGTGCGGCTGGGCGACGGGGACGTCGCCCACCTCGCCTCGCTGGTGCTCACCCGCGTGGTCGCCCCCGGCGACTCCACCACGAGAGACGCGGCACGCAGCGGGGTGGAGCCGCGCGTGGAAGCGGCGGTGCGGGCCGAACTCGAACGGGCGGCCGCGGAGTACCGGCTCGATCTGGTCGACGACTCCTTCGTGCTGCGGTTGTCGCTGCACATCCAGAACCTGCTGCGCCGTGCAGAGAGCCGGGCACTGTCGCGGAACCCGCTGACGCGGTCGCTCAAGTCGACCTACCCGATGATCTTCGAGGTCGCGGTGTCGATCGCCAGCGGACTGCACGACAGGCTCGGCTCGCCGATCCACGATGACGAGATCGCCTACATCGCTATGCACGTGGGCGGCCGTATCGAGCGCAGCCGCGCTGCCGCGTCGATCCTCACCGCGACGATCGTCTGCCCGGGGTACTACGAACTGCACGAACTGCTTCGTTCGAGCGTCGACCGTTCACTCGGATCGGCCATCGAGGTCACGAGCGTCGTGACGAGCGTCGACCCCGACTGGTCATCTTTCGACACCGATCTCGTGCTCTCCACGATCGAGCCTGCGGATGACTCCGACCGCGTCGTGCGGATCCATCCGTTCTTCTCCGAGACCGACGCGGAGCGGGTGCAGCAGGCGGCCGCGCGACTGCGCAGGGCCCGCCGCCTGAATCGCCTCCGCGCCGAGCTGTCGCGGTATTTCGACGCCGAGGCCTTCCTTCATCCGCTGCCTGACGAGGGCGAAGAGAGCATCATCCGCCGCCTCGGCGACCTGCTCGTGCGGCGCGGACTGATCGGCGAGGACTACGTCGAGAACACGACCGTGCGCGAGCGGATGTCGTCCACCGCCTTCACCGACGCCCTCGCCGTGCCGCACGCCCTCCAGATGACCGCCACTCGCACCGCGATTGCGATCGGCGTGGCCGAGGGATCGGTCGGGTGGGGCGATGGACGCGTGCAGGTGGTCGCTCTCGCCGCGTTCAGCGAGAGCGACCGGGCCGCGTTCCAGACGGTGTTCGAGCAGCTCGTCGAGGTGTTCAGCGAACGCGACAGCGTGCAGCGCATCGTGCGCCGTGGAACGACCTTCGAGGCGTTCCTCGACGAACTCGTCGCCGTGATCGACGGCTGATCAGCCCTTCGGGTCGAGCACGGCCGCGAGCTCATCGAGCAGTGAGGCGGATGCCGGAGCATCCACCGTCTCCAGCGTCACCACGTCGCCCTCGGCGAGGTCGAGCATCATCACGGCGAGCACACTGCGGAGATCAGCCTCCGCACCAGTCTCCTTGCGTACGACGACCGGTCCGTCGTGGCACATCGCGAGGCGGACGAGTTCCGCGACGGGTCGCGCGTGACCTCCGTTGAGAGCGGTGATCCGGACCCGCCGCGTCGCCATGCCCGCCTCGCTCAGGAGCGCTCCTCGAGCAGCGCGCGCACGCCTGCTTCGAGGTCGGCGACGGTCTGCGTCGCGCCTTGGGCGGAGTCGGCCTTCGCGTCGATGTAGACCTTCAGCTTGGGTTCGGTGCCGCTCGGCCGCACGATCACCCGGGATCCGTCCGCCAAGCGGTAGCGCAGCACGTCACCGGACGGCACGCTCGCGGGGGCGTGGAGGAGGTCTTCCGCCGAGACGACCGCGTGCGTGCCGATGTGCGCGGGGGGCAGCGTGCGCAACGACAGCATGACCCGGCCGATGATCGACAGATCATCGACGCGGATCGAGACCTGACCGCTCGCGAAATGGCCGTAGACCTCGCCGAGTTCGGCGAGCAGGTCGGTGAGTCCGACACCCCGCTCGCGGGCCTCGGCAGCAAGGCCGAGGATCGCGACGGCGGCGGAGATGCCGTCCTTGTCTCGTACGGTGCCGGGGTTCACGAGGTACCCGAGAGCCTCTTCGAAGCCGAACACCATGCCCGGTGCGCGTGAGATCCATTTGAAGCCGGTCAGGGTCTCGTGGAAGTCGAGACCGTGGTGTGCGGCGATCGCGCCGAGGCCGGGGGAGGACACGAGCGAGCATGCCAGGGACGCGCCGGGCGTTCCCTCGGCGGCGCGTGCGGCTCGCGCGCCCAGCAGCAGGCCCACCTCGTTGCCGGTCAGTCGTCGCCAGCCGCCCTCGACGCTCTTGTCGGGGACGGCGACGGCGAGCCGATCGGCGTCGGGATCGTTGGCGAGGATGAAATCGGCCTGCACTCGGCGGGCTCTCGCGAACGCGAGGTCCATGGCGCCGGGTTCTTCGGGGTTCGGGAACGACACGGTGCGGAACGTCGCGTCGGGGTTGAGCTGTTCGTCCACCACGAGAGGCTGGGGATAGCCCGCGGCGCTCACGATCCGAGAGAACGTCTCCCATCCGACCCCGTGCATCGCGGTGTAGACCCAGCGGAGTCCGCCCGCAGCTTCCGGGGCAGGAGCGACGGCTGCGGTGGCCGAGACATAGGCCTCGACGACGTCGTCACCCGCCGTCTCGTACGCCGTCGAACGCGGCAGAACCGTGATGTCGCCGGCATCTGCCACCCGCTGGATGTGCGCGGCGATCTCAGCATCCGCCGGAGCGACGATCTGCGAACCGTCGTCGGCGCCGCCCAGATAGACCTTGTAGCCGTTGTCGTTCGGCGGGTTGTGGCTGGCCGTGACCATGACTCCGGCGTCGGCGCCCAGATGGCGCACCGCGAAGGCGAGCACCGGCGTCGGCAGCAGACGGGGGAGGAGGATGGCCCGCAGGCCCGCACCCGCGAACAGCTCAGCAGAGTCGATCGCGAACACGCGGGAGTTGCGTCGGCCGTCGTAGCCGATGACGACGGTGGGGGTGCGGCCGTCGGCCTTCTCACGCAAGTAGGCGGCGAAGCCGGCAGCGGCCTGCGACACCAGCACCCGGTTCATCCGGTTGCTCCCCGCTCCGAGTTCTCCGCGCAGGCCCGCTGTGCCGAAGGCGAGACGCGCGCCGAAACGGTCGGAGAGGTCGGCCGTCGCCGCGTCGTCGCCCGCGGCGACCCTCGTGATGAGTCCGGCCAGCTCGTCGCGGGTCTGGTGATCGGGATCCTGTCGCAGCCAGGCGCGGGCGGTGGCGAGAAGCGCGTCGCTCACAGCGCCTCGATGACGCGGGCGAGCAGCTTCGTGATCACCGGTTCGGCGAGCTGTCCGGCTTCGATGACCTCGGCGTGGCTGAGCGGGGTCTGCTGGATGCCGGCCGCGAGGTTGGTGATGAGAGAGAAGCCGAGGATCTCCATACCGGCCTCTCGTGCCGCGATCGCTTCCAGCGCGGTCGACATGCCGACGATGTGGCCGCCGATGGCCTTCGCCATCTGCACTTCTGCGGGTGTCTCGTAGTGCGGACCGCGGAACTGCGTGTAGACGCCTTCGTCGAGCGTGGGATCGATCGTGCGCGCGACGTCGCGCAGGCGCTTCGAGTACAGATCCGTCAGGTCGATGAACGTCGCGCCCTCGAGCGGAGAGTCGGCGGTGAGGTTGATGTGGTCGCTGATCAGCACCGGCTGGCCGGGCTTCCAGGTCTCGCGGATGCCGCCGGCCCCGTTGGTGAGGACCATGATCGAGGCGCCGGTGGCGGCCGCGGTGCGGACCGAGTGCACGACGCGGCGGACGCCGTGATCTTCGTAGTAGTGGGTGCGGGCGCCGATCACGAGCACGTGCTTGCCGTCAGGGGTGCGGATGCTGCGGAGCGTGCCGACGTGTCCTTCGAGGGCCGGTTTGGAGAAACCGGTGACGTCGGTGGCCGGGATGGTCGCGACGGTCTCGCCGATGATGTCTGCCGCCTTGCCCCAGCCGCTGCCGAGGGTGAGGGCGATGTCGTGCTTCTCGACGCCGGAGAGCCGTGCGATATCGGCCGCTGCGGCGGCGGCGACCTCGAACGGGTTCGCGGACGGGTCATCGAGAGGGTTGCTGTGCGTTTCGGGCATGGGTCCACTCTATGAACGTGACGGCTCACCCGCCAGGATTGCGGAAGAATGGAAGGCATGTCTTTCACCCCTTTTGAGCGCACACAGCGCGTCGCCGTCCTCGGCGGCGGTCCCGGCGGTTACGAAGCGGCCCTCGCGGCCGCGCAGCTCGGGGCAGAGGTGACGCTGGTCGAGCGCGTCGGCATCGGCGGTTCTGCGGTTCTCACCGATGTGGTGCCTTCGAAGAGCCTGATCGCCACGGCCGACGCGGCTGTCGCGATCGCCGAGGCCAGCGACCTGGGAGTGCAGTTCTATGCCAAGGGGGAGAACGGCAAGCCGCTCAAGCCCGAGATCGCGATCAACCTCGCAGCGGTGAACAAGCGGCTGATCGCTCTGGCCGGTCAGCAGTCCGAAGACATGCGCGCCGCCCTGCTCGAAGCCGGAGTGCGAGTTCTGCCCGGACACGGGCGCCTCGAGGGGACCAACGCGATCGTCGTGTCGACCGGCGTCGACGGCACCGACTTCGACCGCATCGAGGCCGACACCATCGTCGTCGCCGTCGGAGCGTCGCCGCGCGAACTCGATTCTGCCAAGCCCGACGGCAAGCGCATCCTGACCTGGACCCAGCTGTACGACATGAAGGCGCTGCCCGAGCACCTGATCGTCGTCGGCTCCGGCGTCACCGGCGCCGAGTTCGCCTCCGCCTACATGAACCTCGGCGCCAAGGTCACGCTGATCTCCAGCCGCGAGCAGGTGCTGCCGGGCTCCGACCAGGATGCTGCCCGGGTGCTGGAGAAGGTATTCAAGCGCGGCGGCATGCAGGTGCTCTCGAAGTCGCGCGCCGACAAGGTCGAGGTCACGAAGGACGGCGTCACCGCGACCCTGTCCGACGGCACGACCGTCGACGGCTCGCACTGTCTGATGGCAGTCGGATCGATCCCGAACACGGCGGACATCGGTCTTCAGGATGCAGGCGTCGAACTCACCGAGTCGGGGCACATCCGCGTCAACAAGGTCGCCAGGACCTCGGTGCCGAACATCTATGCGGTCGGCGACTGCACGAACTTCTTCCCGCTGGCGTCCGTCGCGTCCATGCAGGGGCGCACGGCCGTCTTCCACGCGCTGGGCGACATCGTGATCCCGCTCGAGCTGCGCAAGATCACCTCGAACATCTTCACGGCTCCCGAGATCGCGACGGTCGGCTTCAGCGAGCAGGACGTGGAAGACGGCATCGCCGACGGTCTCGTCTACAAGCTCCCGCTGGCGGCGAACCCCCGCGCGAAGATGATGGGCATCAAGGACGGGTTCGTGAAGCTGATCGCCCGCAAGGGCTCCGGCACGGTGATCGGCGGCGTGATCGTGGCGCCGAAGGCTTCCGAGCTGATCTACCCGATCGCGGTCGCCGTCGAGCGTCGGCTGACCGTCGATCAGGTGTCTCGTGTGTTCGCCGCATACCCGTCGCTGTCGTCGAGCATCACCGACGCCTCCCGAGCGATGCACAAGGTGAACATCGTCAGCTGAGATGAGGCCGTATCTTCCCGCGCTGCCGGTTCTCGCGCCCCTCGCCGTCATCGCGATCGTCGTGCTGCTCGTGCGACTGCATCGCCGGACCGAGCTGACGCTGCCGCGCGCCATCGTGGTGATCGTCGGGTGCGTGTACACGGCAGGCCTTGTCGGACATACCCTGTTCCCCATCCCGCTGGCGCCCGAGAGCGACCCGCCCGAGTGGTCGGTCTGGATCAACCTCGTGCCGTTCGCCGATCTCCTCGACGACCCCTCGGGCCTGCTCCTCAACGCGCTGCTCTTCGCTCCGCTCGGGTTTCTGATGCCGCTGGTGCGGAAGATCACCTCGGTCTGGCAGGTGCTGCTGCGTGGACTGCTCGCGAGCCTCGTCATCGAGATCGGGCAGTTCGTCGCCGATCTCGCCGTCGGGCTTCGACGCGTGGCCGACATCGACGACCTGATCGCGAACACCGTGGGCGCACTGATCGGCTACGGGCTGTTCCTGCTGCTCACCTGCCACCGGGGTCTGCGCCGTATCGCCGAGCGCAGTTCGCTAGTTCCTTCGGCACGCGCGTCAGGTCGTGCAGGAGCCGTGCAATGACCGCCCCTGACGTCGTACCGCCGATGCAGGCGTGGCCAGCGAACTGGGGTGAGCGGCGACCAGGGCGAAACGTGGGAATGCTCTGGGTCGGCATCGCATTGTTCGCGATCGCGGCTGCGATGGTCAGCTTCTCCGGAGGCGACGCAGGACCGTTGTGGTCCGGTGCGGTCCTCGCACTTTTCGGTCTCACGGCGTTGGTCGTCGCGGCTCGCAGACCCTTCGGCCGGGGGCGCATGCAGCTGGTCGACACGGCGAGGTTGGCCGGGGGAAGAACGTCGACGACCGATGTCCGGGTGCATTTCGTCCCCGAACGGCTTGCCGGCGCTGCCGCCCTCCTGCTGTCGGCCGTGTGGGCGATGGTGCTGACCGCGGCGACGGCCGTGGCCGTGCAGATGGGGGCGGCCGGGCGGCCTCAGGCCTTCCTCGGTGCGGCGGTGCTCGGATTGCTCGCCGCGCTGTTCGCCTATGCGGCGACGCGAGGGACCGTTGCCCGGTATCGGTTCAATGCGTTCGGTCGACGCCCGGTCGGGTTGGCCATCGGCTCTGACGGGGTCTTTCTAGTCCGTGTGGGGGAGACCCTGCATGTGCCGTGGGCGGTGATCCGCCGTGTTGAGGCCGAGGTGACCGAACCCCGACGCGGCGTGGACCGGGCTCCGCTGATCCGGCTCCGCCTCGACCCGGAACGCGCGATCGGGACGGGCAGCGCGCAGGCCCCCGCCACTGTCACGGTTGCAGCGGCGATGCTTCAGATGCACCCGCAGGTGGCGTGGTCCGCGCTGCACGGCTTCCACCGTTCGCCGAGCTCACGGGCGATTCTCGGCACGCCGTCGGGGCAGCTGCTGTTGGACGAATGGTGTGCTTCCGCCCCGACCGCGTGAGGCCCGAGCGTCAGCTGATGGTGAGCAGCTGATGTCCCGCTGACACGGTGGTTCCCGCATCCGCGCTGATGTTGCCGACGACGCCGTCCTTGTGCGCCTGCAGCGGCTGCTCCATCTTCATGGCCTCGAGCACGACGACGAGATCTCCCTTGACGACCTGCTGGCCGTCTTCGACCGCGATCTTCACGACGGTGGCCTGCATGGGCGACTTCACCGCATCACCGGATGCGCCGGCGCCCACTGTGGTGGCGTGGCTGCGGCGCGACGGCGGCACGGCGGCCGGGCGGCCCGCGGCGCTGACCGATGCGGCCACGCGGTCGGGCAGGCTGACCTCGAGCCGCTTGCCGCCGACCTCGACGACCACCGTGTGGCGCCCCGCGGCCTCAGCAGGTGATTCCAGCTCGCCGTCCCACGCGGGGATGTCGTTCACGAACTCGGTCTCGATCCAGCGCGTGAAGATGCCGAACTCGCCGTTCTCTGCCGTGAATGCCGGGTCTCGCACGACCTTGCGGTGGAACGGCAGCACGGTCGGCATGCCCGACACCTCGAACTCGTCGAGCGCCCGGCGGGAGCGCTCCAGCGCCTCGGCACGGTCCTTGCCGGTCACGATGATCTTCGCGAGCAACGAGTCGAACGCGCCCGAGACCGAGTCGCCGGCCGTGACGCCGGAGTCGAGACGGATGCCGGGGCCCCCGAAGGTCTTGAAGACGTGGATAGGACCCGGCTGGGGGAGGAATCCGCGACCCGGGTCTTCGCCGTTGATGCGGAACTCGATCGAGTGCCCCTGGGGCTCCGGGTCGGCGTAGTCGATGACTCCGCCGGCGGCGATGCGGAACTGCTCGCGCACGAGGTCGATGCCGGTGACCTCTTCCGACACCGGATGCTCGACCTGCAGACGGGTGTTCACCTCGAGGAACGACACGGTGCCATCCGCGCCGATGAGGAACTCGCACGTGCCGGCGCCGACGTAGCCGACCTCTTTCAGGATGGCCTTCGACGCCTCGTACAGCTGGCGGTTCTGCTCCTCGGTGAGGAAGGGCGCAGGGGCCTCTTCGACGAGCTTCTGGTGGCGCCGCTGCAGGGAGCAGTCGCGCGTGGAGATGACGACGACGTTGCCCTCGGCGTCGGCGAGGCACTGGGTCTCGACGTGGCGCGGCTTGTCGAGGTACTTCTCCACGAAGCATTCGCCGCGCCCGAAGGCGGTCACCGCTTCGCGCGTCGCCGATTCGAAGAGCTCGGCGACCTCGTCGAGCTCGCGGGCGACCTTGAGGCCGCGTCCGCCGCCGCCGTATGCCGCCTTGATCGCGATGGGCAGGCCGTGCTCCTTCGCGAAGGCGATGACCTCGTCCGCCCCGTTCACGGGCCCGGGCGTGCCGGGGGCGAGAGGAGCCCCCACCTTCTCGGCGACGTGACGCGCGGTCACCTTGTCGCCCAGCGCCTCGATGGCCTCGGGCGATGGGCCGATCCACGTCATGCCGGCGCCGATCACGGCGCGGGCGAATTCGGCGTTCTCCGCGAGGAAGCCGTAACCGGGGTGCACGGCATCCGCCCCGGCGCGACGTGCCACCGACAGGATCTTCTCGATCTGCAGGTAGGTCTCGGCGCTGGTCGTACCGCCCAGGGCGTAGGCCTCGTCGGCGAGGCGGGCGTGCATCGCATCCCTGTCCTGGTCGGCGTAGACGGCGACCGAGGCGATGCCCGAATCACGGGCGGCGCGGATGATGCGGACGGCGATCTCGCCCCGGTTGGCGATAAGAACCTTCTCGATGGGCATGAGTGTCAGCCTATCGAGAACGCTCCCGATCTATTTGACGACTCTCCACAAGAAACATCGGGAAACGTGTCGGGAGCCTACGACCACAGGTCGGTCCAGGTCACGTCCAGCTCGGCGGCGAGTCGGCGGACGGTCGACAACGACATGCCGACGACGGTGGAGGGGTCGCCGTCGACACGGGTGATGAAGGCACCGCCCAGGCTGTCTACCGTGAAGGCGCCGGCGACGTGCAGCGGTTCACCGGATGCGACGTACGCCGAGATCTCGGCGTCGGTGATGTCGTCGGCGAAGGTGACGGATGCCGCAGCCACGGCTGTCCGCTCGATGGGCGCTTCACCAGGTGAGACCCGGTGGACGGAATGACCGGAGTGCAGGATGCCGGTGGCTCCGCGCATCTCCCGCCAGCGCCGGGTCGCCTCTTCCGCCGTGTAGGGCTTGCCGTAGACGCGCCCGCCGATCTCGAACATCGAGTCGCCGCCGATCACGATGCCGTCGAAGTCGCCCGACGCCGCGAGGCGCTCGGCGACGTCTCGCGCCTTCGAGCGGGCGAGCAGCAGGACGAGTTCGTCCGGAGCCAGCTCCGCCCCTCGCTGCGCCGCCGCAGCGGCGGCAACCGCGTCCTCATCGACCTCGGGCGAGAGCGTCAGCGGTTCTATGCCGGCTTGACGCAGCAGCATCAGACGAGCGGGGGAGGTGGAGGCGAGGCACACGCGCATGCTCACCACCGTAGCGGCCCGCCGTATCCTGGAGGGATGACCTCCTCCTCATCCCGGACGCTCGATCTGGACATAACCGGCATCGCGCACGGCGGCACCTTCATCGCCCGCCACGAGGGACGAGTGGTGTTCGTCTCCGATGCGATTCCCGGAGAGCGCGTTCGTGCTCGTCTGGATGCGTCCTCGACCGACGATTCGAAGAGCTTCTGGCGCGCGGAGACCGTCGAGGTGCTGGAAGCGTCCGAGCACCGCCGGCCTCACGTCTGGGCGGAGGCCGATATCGCGCGCGCGCCCGCCGATCGTCCTGGTGGCGCCGACCTCGGCCACATCGACCTCGCCCACCAGCGCATTCTCAAGCGACAGGTGCTCTCGGAAGCGCTCGACCGGTTCGCCGGCGAAGGGGTGGAGGCTCCGGAGATCGAGCCGGTGGACTCGACGGATGGCACGGGCTGGCGCACCCGGGTCACGCTGCACGTCGACGACGAGGGGCGAGTGGGCCCGTTCGCCGCCCGCAGCCACCGGGTGATCGAGGTCGGCGCGCACCCTCTGGCTCGCCCTGCGATCGCCGAAGCCGCCGCCGGATTGACCGGCGGCAAGCCGGGGCGCATCGAACTCGTCGAGCCGGCCGATGGCCGCGTACGCGTCATCCGCCGGGAAGATGCCGTCCGTCGGAAGGACGTCGAACGCCGTCACGGGCGCGGGCACCCGCCGCGCCGCGCGCACGAGACGGTTCATGAGCAGGTCGGGGACCGGCGGTTCCAGGTCGACGCCGACGGCTTCTGGCAGGTGCATCCGCGCGCGGCATCCGTCCTCGACGCCGCCGTGTACGGGCTGCTCGAAGATCACGTCGATGAGTCGGCGACCCACTACGACCTGTATGGCGGCGTGGGACTGTTCGCTGCGACTCTCGCCGACCTCGGAGCCAAGGACATCGTGACCGTCGAGTCGAGCGCGAGGGCGACCGAGCACGCGAGGGCGAACCTCGCGCCGCTCGCGGTGACTGCGGCGACAGCCCGTGTGGACAGGTTCCTCGCGGGCGCGCCGCGCACCGGCGCCGGTGCCATCGTGCTCGACCCGCCGCGTTCGGGTGCGGGGCGAGCGGTCGTCGAGGCACTGCACGCGATGTCGCCCGAGGCCATCGCGTACGTGGCCTGCGATCCCGTGGCGCTGGCGCGGGACCTCGGAACCTTCCGCGCGCTCGGCTGGCAGGTGCCGCGCATGCGCGCCTTCGACCTCTTCCCGCACTCGCACCACTTCGAGGTCGTCGCGCTGCTGACCCGATGACCGAAGATCAAGCATCTGGACGAACTCACTAGGCTGTGGGGATGAGCAGGGTCGCCCTCATCGATGATCACGAGTCCGTCCGCCTCGGGCTTGAGGCCGCGTGCGCGCGCGACGGCGAGCAGACGGTGGTGTTCTCCGGCAGCACCGTCGCGTCGTATCTCCTCTGGCGCAAGGCATCCGGTCAGGCGCCTGCCGACGTCGTCGTGCTCGATCTCACACTCGGAGACGGCACCACGGTCACCGAGAACGTCGCGTCGATCGTCGCCGATGGGGCGAGCGTCGTCATCCACAGCGTCGCCGACCGCCCCGCAGCCGTCCGCGAGGCCCTGGTCGCGGGAGCCGCCGGGGTCGTCAGCAAGTCCTCGGCCCTCGACGATGTGCTCGATGCGATCCGCACCGTCGCCCAGGGGGAGGCGCTCAACAACGTCGAATGGGCCAGCGCTGTCGACGGTGATCGGGACTTCGCCGACGCCCAGCTCTCCACCCGCGAAAGGGAGGTGCTGCGCCTGTACGCCACCGGTCTTCCGCTCAAGGCCGTCGCGGAACGACTCGGCGTCGCCTACTCCACAGCCAAGGAGAACATCTCCCGCATCCGGGTGAAGTACGTCGGCGTCGGCCGGCCGGCGTCGACCAAGGTCGATCTGATGCGCCGGGCCATGGAAGACGGCATCTACGCGCCCGACGGAGCCTAGCGTGACCGCCGAGCCGGTCAGCATCCGTGACGCGTGGAGCAAGATCCCGTCGCCCGGGAGCGTCGAGACCGGTTTCGAGCGGTTCACCGGCAAGCGCATGGAGCGGATCCTCGCGACCGTCGTCGCGATCGGCTCAGCGGTGCTGGGCGCGCAAGCGCTGATCTCGGCGCTCACGACGTTGTCGCGGGCCGACTCGGTACACATCGGCATGCTGCTCGTCGTCTTCGTCCCGCTGGTGTCGATGCTGCTCGCGTGCGTGATCGGGCGGGGCGTCCGCGTGACGGCCGGCCTCTTCGCGATCGCCTACGCCGTCGCGCTCGCTGCATGGCCGAGCGTCGTGGATCCGCTGCACAACGACGCGACGCAGCAGCCGTGGATCTTCTTCCTCGTCAACGTCGGAGTCGTCGCGGCGATGCTCGCCTTCCCGCTCTGGCTGCAGTTCGTCTGGGCCGCCGGGATGCCCTTCGTCTACGGTTACGTGCGTCTGGTGCAGGGCGAATTCTCGAGCGCATTCTGGATCACGACGGCGTTCGACGTCTCGTTCACGCTGATCCTCGGCCTCGTGATCATCTCGCTGGGATGGATGTTCCGGTCGGTGGCTGCCGGCGTCGACGACGTGCGCGGGCGCGCCGTCTCGTCGTATGCCGCGGCCGCCGCGGCGGCAGCGGCGGAGGAGGAGCGCATCACCATGTCGGCCCTGATGCACGACAGCGTGCTGGCCGCCCTCATCGCGGGCGAACGCGCCGAGAGCGAGCGTGCTCGTGATCTCGCGGTGGCGATGGCGCGCGAGGCTCTCACGCGCCTCGCCAACACCGAGGCCGCCGTGGCGGAGGAGGGCAGCGACGAGCCGGTTGCGGCCGTGCAGATCGTCGTGGAGCTGAGACGGGCGCTGTCGGAGCTCGGCGCCGATGCCATCGTCGAAGAACGAGGCGTCATGGGAATGATGCCGGGCCGAGTCGCCCGCGCTCTCGTGCTCGCGGCGAGGCAGGGGCTGGGGAACTCGGTCGCCCACGCCGGCGGCCGCGGCCTGCACATCGTCGTCGAAGGACACGGCGACGACGGCATCTCCGTCGTGATCAGTGACCGCGGTCCCGGGTTCGTCCTCGAGGAGATCGGCGCGGATCGCCTCGGCATCCGCGCATCTATCTTCGCTCGCATGGCAGGCGTCGCCGGCACCGCGCGGATCGACTCGGACGAGTCGGGAACCGTCGTGACCCTCGGCTGGGAGCTCTCGTGAACCGCACGGTGCGCAGCGTCGCGACCCTGCTCAGCATCGGATTCGCGATGTACTTCGCGGCCCGCGGAGTGTGGTGGATCGAGCAGCCCGACGCGCCGCTGCTGATGCTGCTCGCAGTGGTGCTCTATCTGGTGACGGTCAACATGGCGATCCTGTGGGATTCCGCCGTGTCCGTTCGGATGCCTTTGTGGGTCGCGATCCTCGCAGGAGTCTCCAGCGTCGTCATCCCGAGCCTCGCGACGCACTCTCTCGCAGTCGCGCATCGCACGGCGCCGTTCGCGACCTGGTACATCGGCGCGATCGGGCTGCTGGGCGTGGTCCTCGTCGTGCGTCGGCGCCTTCTGATCGCGACGTTGAGCCTGACCGCTCTGATCGCCACATGCTGGATCCATCTCGGGATCCTCAGCGCGCTGTCGCTGGGCCTCGTCGGCTCGATCATGTGGGTGGCGGTCGCATGGCTTCTCGTGATGTTCTGGGATCGGGCCATCCGTGACACCGAGCGGCTCGCCGACATCCAGCAGGCAGTGTCCGCCTGGCATGCGACCCAACAGGTGCGACAGCGCGAGCGTCGCCTGCGCACGCAGTTCGCGCTGGCCGTCGCTGGCCCCGTGCTCAGCCGCGTCGTCGCCTCGCACGGAGCCCTCGACGAGGATGAGCGGCTCGAGGCGCGCCTGGCGGAAGGACGGCTGCGAGATGAGCTGCGGGGGGCGAGTCTTCTGAACGACGCCGTGCGCGATGCGATCGCCGATGCGCGCCGACGCGGCGTCGCCGTCACGGTGTTCGACGAGGGCGGCCTCGACGAGATCGAGGAGGGCCGGCGAGCCGAGATCCGCGATGAACTCGCCGGTGTCCTGGCGGACGCTCACGCTGACCGCGTCATCATCCGCGCCGCGCGAGACGACCGCGTCGCGGTGACAGTGGTGGGTCGCGCGAGCGCCGGATCATCGAGCGACGACGATGCGGTGGATCTCTGGCACGAGATTCTGAGGGACGCGAACTCCTGATCCCTCGCCCGCCTCGGTTCTGATCGGGGGAGGAAGTCAGAACCGAGGTCAGTAGGAGTGGGCGAGGGGCGGCGAAGCCGCCCGCCCCTCGCCGTTGCGGCCCAGTTACCCGAAAACTGTCCGCTGGTGGCCGATCACCGTCTGTCTACCCTGGGACAGAGAGACCAGCCGAACGCGAAGCGTCTTACTAAGTCTCACTCTTCTGACAAGGCTTGTCTGTAGGTATTTTGGGGGACAAATTCTGGCCAATAGTCTGAGGGGGAATGGGGGAGGATAGGACGATGGGCATGCGTCGCGGCACCAATCTTCCCCGCATGGGCGACTTCAACCAGGCGGTGATCCTCGAGGCGATCCGCAGATCGGTCGAGGGCGTGAGCCGGATCGAGCTGGCGGCGGCCACCGGGCTCTCCGCTCAGACCGTCACGAACATCACGCGGCGCCTCCTGGACGACGGACTGATCGCCGAGGCGGGCAGGGCCATCAACGGCCCCGGCAAGCCGCGTGTGATTCTTCGACTGGTGGCGGACAGCCGGTTCTCGATCGGTGTTCACCTCGATCCGGCGGTGATCACGCTCGTCCTGCTCGACCTTTCGGGTGCCGTAGTCCGGCGCCGCGTCGTGCGCACGCCGGCGAAGGACCCCCGCCGCATCGTCGACGTCATGGCGCAGGCGATCGAGGCGATGATCGCTGACGCCGGCATCGATCGAGAGGCGGTCGCGGGCGTCGGCGTCGCCGCACCCGGCCCGCTCGATGCCGCGCGAGGCACCGTGATCGACCCGCCCAAGCTGCACGGATGGCATCGCGTCCCGCTCCGCGCCGTCCTCGCCGAGGCGACCGGGTTCGCCGTCGCACTGGAGAAGGACACGACCGCCGCGGCCGTCGGCGAGTTGTGGACCGGCAACGGTCCTGCCGACGATTCCTTCCTCTTCGTCTACCTGGGAACCGGCATCGGGGCCTCCTTGGTGCGCGGTGGTGAGGCCGAGCGGGGCAGCTCCCGGAACTTCGGGGAGATCGGGCACATCGTCGTCGATCCGGACGGGCCGCTGTGCGCGTGCGGGCTGCGCGGGTGCGTCGACGTGGTGTGCACTCCCCAGGCGATCGTCGAGCAGGCGGAGAGCGCAGGCGTCTTCCCCGACGACCGCGAAGGCAATGATGTCGAGGCGGTGGAGGTGCGGTTCACGCAGTTGTGCGCCCGAGCGTCTGCCGGAGATCTGCAGGCTCTCCAGGTGCTGCGCCGGGCGGCGGCGCACCTGTCCGTGCTCATCTCGGTGCTCACGAACGCGTTCGATGTCGACCGCGTCGTGCTCGGAGGGCCGTTCTGGTCTCGTCTGGCATCCGTCTACCTCGAAGAGATCCCGCCCGCTCTCGACCGCCGCAGCGCGACCCGTGCAGTACGACAACTGCCGGTAGAGGGAACCGTGGTCGGCGACGATGTCGGCGCAGTCGGCGCGGCGTGCGTGGTGCTCGACGCCGTGCTGACCCCTCGGGCGTCCGACCTGTATCTCGAGGACTGAGCCCGGCGAAGAGAGCGAAGAGAGCGCGCTTGAAACAATATCTCTAATCGATGTAGTATTGGTCGTACGCCGATCTGGGGCGATGCGCGGCATCTGAATCCCGCATCGGATTTCGGCACAGTCCGTCTGCGTGATCCGTGAGCTGGGGGGCTCACGGATCCGCAGGCTCTCGTGATCGGCAGACTCTCGTCTCGGGTCAGCCCGCGAAACGGCCCCACGGGATGTCACGGCGGAGGGGCCTGCGCAGAGGCCGCTGCGTGCGCTGCCAGGCAGAGGTCTGCCGCTCGACGGCGACGGCGCCCGCTTCCTCCTGCGCATAAGCGTTGCTGACCACGGCGATGAGGGCCGCCAGCTCTTCTTCTGTGGCCGTGCCGCGCAGGATCTCGATCGTCGGCGGCTGGTGTTCCGGACGCTCGGTGATCACAGCGGAATGTTCCCGTGCTTCTTGGGGGGCAGCTCTGCCCGCTTTCCGCGCAGTGCCCGCAGAGCCTTCGCGATCGAGACCCGCGTGTTGGCAGGTTCGATGATGCCGTCGATCTCGCCGCGTTCAGCCGCGAGGAACGGGCTAGTGACGCTGTAGGTGTACTCGTTCGCAAGTCGCGTGCGCACCGCGGCGACGTCTTCACCCGCCTCTTCGGCCTTCTTGATCTCACCGCGGTACAGGATGTTCACGGCGCCCTGGCCGCCCATGACAGCGATCTCGGCCGTCGGCCACGCGAGGTTCACATCGGCACCGAGTTGCTTCGAGCCCATAACGATGTAGGCGCCGCCGTAAGCCTTCCGGAGGATCACGGTGACCAGCGGCACGGTGGCCTCGGCGTACGCGTAGATGAGCTTGGCGCCGCGGCGGATCACGCCGGTCCACTCCTGATCGGTGCCAGGAAGGTATCCCGGCACGTCGACCAGGGTCACGATCGGGACGGAGAACGCATCGCAGAACCGCACGAAACGGCTCGCCTTCTCGCCGGCTTCGATGTTCAGCGTGCCCGCCATCTGCGACGGCTGGTTGGCGATGATTCCCAC
Source organism: Microbacterium sp. ZW T6_19 (assembly GCF_044987465.1). NCBI lineage: Bacteria > Bacillati > Actinomycetota > Actinomycetes > Micrococcales > Microbacteriaceae > Microbacterium > Microbacterium sp. ZW T6_19. Next base: position 307,322 of record NZ_JBJDRH010000004.1, read on the forward strand.
AGAGCGGCCCTCGACACGACCGAAGCCGATCACGATGTTCGGCGCGAACAGCGGCTGCACCTCGATGAAATCACCGGCGTCGACGACGTGCTCGATGACGGTGTGGATGTCGTAGGGCTGGTTGGCGGAATCGGGGATGATCGTGTTCAGAGTGCGATCGGCATCCGTCGTCTCCCACTCGAAGCCGCTCTCGTAGCTCGGGATCTCGGCCATGTTGTTGTCGGGCAGGAAGCTGAGCAGCGTGCGCGCGTAGTCGATCGCGTCGTCCTCGTCTTCGGCGAGGTAGTGCGCGACACCGGAGCGGGTGTTGTGCGTGAGCGCACCGCCCAGCTCCTCCATGCCCACGTCTTCGCCTGTGACGGTCTTGATCACGTCCGGGCCGGTCACGAACATCTGGCTGGTCTTGTCGACCATGATCACGAAGTCGGTCAGGGCAGGTCCGTAGACCGCACCGCCGGCTGCAGGGCCCATGATGATGGAGATCTGCGGGATGACGCCCGAGGAGCGGGTGTTGAGGCGGAAGATCTCGCCGTATTTGCTGAGCGCGAGGACGCCCTCCTGGATCCGGGCGCCGCCCGAGTCGAGGATGCCGATGATCGGCACGCCGCTGGTGAGCGCGAACTCCATGATCTTGATGATCTTGTCGCCGGAGACCTCGCCGAGCGATCCGCCGAAGGTGGTGAAGTCCTGAGAGTAGACGGCGACGGTGCGGCCGTGGATCGTGCCGATGCCCGTGACCACTGAGTCGCCGTAAGGACGGTTGCGGTCCATTCCGAACGCGGTCGTGCGGTGACGAACGTACTCGTCGAACTCGACGAAGCTCCCGGGGTCGACGAGGAGCTCGATGCGCTCTCGGGCAGTCATCTTGCCCTTCGCGTGCTGCTTCTCCTTCGCGATCTTCTCTGCGTCGACGACGGCTTCGTCGTAGCGGGCACGAAGATCTGCGATGCGGCCGGCGGTGGTCAAGAGTTCGGGCTGTTCCGTCACGGATTCCACCCTAGCGCGGGGGTCGCGCGGACCGTTGGATGCTCGCCACAACGCGACCCGTGATCCTTTGGCGCTCGGCCACGCATCGTCTGTCGTGCGTCAAGAGAAGCCTGTCGGCTCACACGACGAATCGCCACACGTACTCCAGCCCGTCGCTCTGCCGGAACCAGGCGAGGGTCACGACCACCTCGTCGAGGTCGGCGGAGCACAGGCAGAGTTCCATGCGCTCCGCAGGCAGCACCTGGCCCCATAGCTGGGTCGTCTCGTTCCCGCCGCGGTCGCCGCGGAAGACGCGCACGAAGTCCGCGGCCTCGGAGCTCTGGTTGATCACGACCGGATGCGCCGAGTCTTCGCGCGACACGTGCCAGGGCACCCGGTAGGCGACGGGCGGCGGGACGTCTGAGGGATCGACTGGTCTCAACATGGGCGCCACGCTAAGAGCGGCATCCGACGGGAGAAGGCGGGAGCGAGTGCCCGTCACGCCTTCTGTGGGGAACTCGCTATTCCTGCGGGGAGGTGGAGGACGAGTCCACGTTCGTGCGACGTCCCACGGACAGAGCCTTCCGCCCGGCCCAGGTCACCCCGCGCGCCGCCGTGCCCGCGGCCCCTGCGACCGCGTTCCCGACGTACTGGGCGCCGTGCAGCATCCGGAGTTCGAGCTTCTCGGCGCCGTCGACGGGCTCGAGCTCTGCAGGCAGGGTCGTTGGAGGGGTTCCGAATGCACGGTGGGAGGTCGTGAGCACCCGCCGCCCGAGAATGTGATTGCCGGTTCCGCCGATCACGGCTCCGACCCCGAAAGGCATGGCCTTGCCGATGAACGACGCTCCGCCCCTGGTGGCGAACTGCTTCAGGAACATGCTCTTGAGCCGATCGACCATCGGCCCGACAGCGGCGCGGGGGAGCGACTTCGTCACCAGTTCGCCCCAGTACGACGAGCGCGTTCCACCGCGACCGGTCGCCTGACCTGCCAGCTGGCCCACGAGCGCCACACCCTCCTTGCCGAGCATGAGCGTCATCACCAGGGCCCTCGCGCGATCCGGGTTGGCGACGGCGATGCCGTGCACCTCCGCGATGGACTGCGCGAACAGCGCGGTCGATTCGACGAAGCCGACGGTCTCGACACCCGACAGCGCCAGCGTCACGCCCGTGCCGATTCCGGGGATCACGGCGGTGGCGCCGACGGCGGCGCCGCCCGTGGTCACGGCCGTGAGGTATCGCTTCTCGAGAATGCGGATGATCTCCTCGGGTGTGGCCCGTGGATGCCGAAGGCGGATGCTGCGGATGTGCGCGAGCACGATCGGACGCTGGATCGACAGCACGCGGTCGAGTCCGCGGACCATGAGCGGATGCTCGGTCGATCCCACGGGCGGCACTCCCTTGTCCCACGGCGATCCGTCGGGCAGGGAGTGGATCTTGTGCACCTTGTTCCCCATGCGTTCGATCCTAGAGACGCACGCCGCGAAAACGCCGAATGCCCGACCCCCTTGCGGAGACCGGGCATTCTTCGACAGACTCAGGGGCCCGTCGTGAGAAGTCAGACGAAGAGGTTCGCCCGCTCGAGGTCCTCGGCGAAGTCGACCTCGACGGCGTACAGGTCGGACACGTCCATCGGCTCGAGCAGGATGCCGTCCTCGGCGATCGCGAGCTCGAGGCCTCGCTCGAAGTAGTCCTGGTCCTCGACGCGCTGCAGCTGGCGCATGAAGGCCTTCTTGTGCGCCGACGAGATGTAGTTGATGCCCACGGCCTCGCCGAGGCCGCCCTTGACGGTCTTGGACAGCTCATTGATGAAGCCCTCGGCGGTGACCGTGTACTTCACCTCTTCGTCGCTGACCTTCGAGGTGTTGACGGTGACGAACGACTGGTCGCGCTCGATGTAGGCGGCCGCGCGGCCGAGGATCATCGGGTCGAAGACCACGTCGCCGTTCATCCACAGCACGCCGGACTTGCCGGTCGCGCCGAGGGCGCGCAGCAGGCTCTTCGAGGTGTTGGTCTCGTCGTAGCGCTCGTTGTGCACGTAGTTGACGTGAGGGAAGGCCTCGATGATGGTCTCCGCGCGGTAGCCCACGACCGTGGTGATGCGCGCATCGGTGCCGAATGCGGCGCGGATGTTGTCGTGCTGCTGGCGCATGATCGTGCGTCCGTCGCTGAGCTCGGTGAGCGGCTTCGGCAGTGCACGGCCCAGGCGCGAGCCCATTCCGGCTGCGAGGATGACGGTCTGAAGAGTCACGAGAGCTCCTAAAGGAAGAGTGTGTTCACGGTCGGTTCACCGACCAGACACTTCGTCGTGCCGATTTCATGGTAGCCATCGACCCTGGGAACCCCAGGGGCTGGAAGGCCCTGTTGCCATTTCGTGACCGAGTACACACGGAACACTCAGATTCGGAGCGTGCCCGCCGATCCTCAGGTTACACGCGGACATCAGCAGGGGAAAAGCTGAGTCGAGCCGAGCATCGTCGGGCTCGGTTGATACCCTCGGACGGTGACTGCTTCCCCCGACGACCGCACCCCCGAGGTGGCTGACGCCGCGAGCACGCCTGCGAAGAAGACGCCGGCCAGGAAGACGCCGGCCCGCAAACCGCCGGCGAAGCGCGCGCCGGCTCGAACGGCTGCGCAGAACGCGACGGCGTCCCTCGAAGAGGTGTCGGAGCGGGCGGCGAAGGCTGATGCCGGCGCGAACGACGGCGCCCGGAAGAACGGCGCCGAGAAGAAGCCGACCGCGGCCGCTGCTCGTGCGGCCGCGGCGAAGAACTCCACCGCGCGGACCTCCGCGAAGCCGGCGCGCACGAGCGCAGGCACGGCGGCGGCGAAGGCGGGTTCAGAGCCCACGAAGTCCGCTGCGAGGCGTCCCGCGACCTCCGCCGCGACGAAGACCGCTGCGGCCAAGACCGCAGCCGAGCGCGCGGCCGCCGCGAAGTCCACGGCGCGCACCGCCGCTGCAAAGCGCAACACGGCGAAGACGGCGGCTGCGGTCACGGCGGCCAAGACCGCGGCGGCGAAGAAGGCCGCGGCCGCGAAGGCGGCGGAAGAAGCCGCGGTCGTGAATGACGCGGAGGCGGTCGAGCTCTCGGCCGAGGCGAAGCCGTCCGACGCAGGGGAGATCTCTCAAGCCGCGGATGTTCCGCACCGCGACCACCCCGTGGAAGAATCCGTCGAGGAGGGGTCCCAAGCGGAGGAGGCCGTCGTGGAAGAGCCTGTCGTCGAGGAGACCGCCGTCGAAGAAACAGGTCTCGTCGAGCACGCGCCCGCCGAAGAAGCGCTCGTCGAGGCGCCGGGGCCGGCGCCCGAGGCTCCCGTCGAGGAAGCGCCTCTCGAAGAGCCCGGCATCGACCGGGCCTCTGCTGAGGCGTCCGTCCCGTCGGCGCCCGAAGCTCCCGTCGAGGCGCCTGAGGCGTCTGACGCAGACCTGTCCGCGGCATCCGAATCGGAGACGGCCACCACCGCAGGCGTGATCGAGGATTCCGCGGAGCCGTTCGTCGACGCATCCGCTCCTTCGGTTCCTCCGGCGGATGCGGGGTCGGAGGCCATCCGGATCCGCCGCCTGGTCAAGACCTTCGGCGACCACGTCGCCGTGAACGGCATCGACCTCACGGTCCCCGCCGGCTCGTTCTACGGGATCGTGGGTCCGAACGGTGCGGGCAAGACGACGACGCTGTCGATCGTCGCCGGGCTGCTGCGCGCGGACTCCGGCGAGATCGTGATCTGCGGCATCGATCAGTCGACGCAGCCCCTCGCCGCCAAACGCGTGATGGGCGTGCTGCCCGACCGGCTGCGCACCTTCGACCGCCTCACCGGGCGCCAGCTCCTCTACTACTACGGTCTGCTGCGCGGACTGGCCGCGAACGTGATCGAGAAGCGCGTCGCCGACCTGGCGCGCGCCTTCGACCTCGGCGACGCGCTCAGCCGCGTCGTGTCCGACTACTCGGCGGGCATGACGAAGAAGATCATGCTCGCCGGAGCGATGATCCACTCGCCGAGGGTGCTCGTGCTCGATGAGCCGTTCGAAGCCGTCGACCCGGTGTCGTCCGCCGTGATCCTGGACATCCTGCGGGCGTACGTCGCTCATGGCGGAACCGTGATCCTCTCGAGCCACGGCATGGACCTGGTCGAAAGGGTGTGCTCTCGCGTCGCGATCATCGTCGGAGGCGATGTTCTCGCCGAAGGCACGATCGATGAGGTCAGAGCCGGACAGACTCTCGAATCGCGGTTCGTGGAGCTCGCAGGATCCAGCGGTGAGGTGGAGGGGCTCGAGTGGCTGCACACGTTCTCCGACTGAGAGCGGCGCTGCTGATCGGCGCTCTGCGCGGCGAACGCCGCCTTCGCACGATCGGCGCGCTCGCGATCGTCGTGATCCTGACAGTCGTCGTCTGCGCCGCCGTGCTCAGCCTCGACCAGGCTCCTGTGGCCGTGGCACGCACGGTGGTCGTGCTCGGGGGAGCGGCGATCCTGCTCGGCTTCCTCATCGGGCCGATCCTCGTCGGGGCGGCCGATCAGCTCGACCCGCGCAGATTCGCCGTATTCGGCGTCGATGAGCGACGCATGCCGTGGATTCTGGCTCTGGCCGCCTTCGTCAGCGTGCCGAGTCTCGCCGTCGTCGCAGTGAACGTGTGCGTGTGCGTGGTGGCCATCCGGCTCGGCACTCCATGGTTCGCGGCGGTGCCGATGACGTTCATCGGGGTCGTGACCACGCTGCTCGCAGCGAGGATCGGCATGGCGATCAACGCCCTGCTGCTGCCGGAGCGCCGATCGCGCGAACTCACCTCGCTCTTCGCCCTCGCCGTCATCGTGATCGCCTTCCCCGTGGCAGTCTTCTTCGCCTCGCTGCGGTGGGACGGCCACGTCCCTGCGACGGTGGCGTCCGTGACCGGCACGGTCGGGCTCACACCCTTCGCCGCGCCGTCCGGCTTCCTGTTCGCGGTTGCCCTCGATGACACGGCAGGCGCCTGGGCGAGCGGAATCATCGCGGTGGCGACCGCAGTCTTCTGCTGGGGCGCCTGGACGTGGCTCGTGCGCCGCCTGCTCACGACGACCGCGCGACCCTTCGCGTCACGTGAACGCACGGGACTCGGCTGGTTCGGCCTTCTTCCCTCCAACGCCTTCGGCGCGATCGCCGCGCGCAGCCTCGTGTACTGGTTCCGCGACCGCCGCTACATCGTGAACATCGTCGTGGTTCCTGTGGCCGGTGTCCTCAGCGTGTTCCCGCTCCTCGTCGCAGGGGTTCCCCTCGAGATCGCCGCGCTGGTGCCCGTTCCCGTGATGGCGCTGTTCTTCGGCTGGCTCCCGCACAACGACGTCGCCTACGACTCGACCGCACTGTGGACGCACATCGCCAGCGGCGTGCGCGGCATCCCCGACCGCTTGGGACGGCTGGTGCCTGTGATGCTGGTCGCGATCCCGGTGCTCGCGATCGCCGTGCCCCTGACGTTGCTGTGGATCGCCGACTGGCGACTGCTCTTCCCACTGACCGGACTGGCGGCGAGTCTGCTGCTTTCCGCTCTCGGCATCTCCAGCGTCGTCTCGGTGATGGCCCCTTATGCGGTCTCGCGTCCGGGGGACAGCCCGTTCCAGCAGCCGCAGCGGCCGACGTCCCGTGGTGCGTTCGGCCCGGCATCCGCCTTCCTCGGCGCGATCGTGTTGAGCATCCCGACCATCTGGCTCTTCGTGCTCACGATCGTCGAGGGCTCGCAGTACGCACCCGCGACGCTGTGGGCGGGGGTCGGCACGGGCATCGGCGCGCTTCTCATCGGGACGGCTCTGGGTGGAAAGGTGTTCGAGCGCGACGGAGAGCGGCTGATGGAGTTCGTCGAGACGGCCTGAGACGCCGCCCGCGCACGCGCTGACGCGACTAGACTCGCGGGATGAGTACTCCGTTGGACAGCCCCGATCAGGGCGGCGTGACAACGCTTGATCGCGAACTGGAAGAGCTTCTCCGTGAAGAGAATCTCGAGCCGGGCGACCACGAGCGTTTCTCGCATTACGTGAAGAAGGACAAGATCCTCGAGTCCGCGATCACCGGCAAGCCGGTGCGCGCGCTGTGCGGCAAGAAGTGGACCCCGGGTCGCGACCCGGAGAAGTTCCCGATCTGCCCCACGTGCAAGGAGATCTACGAGTCGATGGTCGGCTGACCTTCGACTCGCTGGGGACCCGAGGGGGTCTACTGCGCGTCGACGCTCTTCGACTCGTCGCTGCGCTCCTCGCTCAGTGACCAGTCGGCCTCAGATGTTGTCGATGAAGACCGTCGGGATCGCGGGATCGGACTTGCTGAGCGCGAGGGCGCGCACCGGCAGTTCTTCGCGCACCTTGAGGTGGTGCGCCCGAGCGGATGCGGTCCCCTCGACGCCTTCGTAGGACTGGTCGATCGCACCGGACTCGACGAAGCTCACCTGCAGGGCCCGGCCCTCAGGATGCTCGGCCGCCGAGTCGAGTTCCTCGAAGCCGTCCGAGACGACCACTGTCTCTGCGACCGCGACGCCGTCGGCGAGGGTGCGGAAGGCGGCCTTGCGACCGCCGTGCGAGGCCTTGTCGGCGGATGCCTTCGCCACGCCGATCCACGCGCCTCCGGCATCCTGCCGGGCGACGAGCTTGTAGACCATACTCGCGGTCGGATAGCCCGAGCCGGTGACGACCGAGGTTCCGACGCCGTACGCGTCCACAGGCGACGCCGCGAGGGCCGCGATCGCGTACTCGTCGAGGTCGCTCGTCACCGTGATCCTGGTGCCGGTCGCACCGAGCTCGTCGAGCTGGGTGCGGACCTCGGCCGCGACGATCGGCAGGTCGCCGGAGTCGATGCGCACGCCGCCGAGCGAGGTGCCGGCGACGCGGATCGCGGTCTCCACGCCGGTGCGGATGTCGTAGGTGTCGACGAGCAGCGTCGTGTCGGTGCCGAGGCTGTCGATCTGCGCGCGGAAGGCGTCTTCTTCGCTGTCGTGCAGGAGCGTCCACGAGTGCGCCGCCGTCCCCATCGTGGGTATGCCCCAGCGGCGCCCGGCTTCGAGGTTGCTCGTCGCGCTGAAACCTGCGATGTACGCCGCTCGTGCCGCGGCGACCGCGGAGTATTCAGCTGCTCGGCGCGAGCCCATCTCGGCCAGGGGTCGCTCGCCGGCCGCGATGCTCATCCGAGCTGCAGCCGTGGCGACGGCGGAGTCGTGATTCAGGATGCTCAGCGCGAGCGTCTCGAGTACGACGGCGTCGGCGAACGTGCCTTCGACGGTGAGGATGGGGGAGCCGGGGAAGTAGAGCTCACCTTCCCGATAGCCGCGGATCGAACCGGTGAAGCGATAGCTCTCGAGGTAGGCGAGGGAATCCGCATCCACCATGTTCTCGTCGCGCAGGTATCGCAACTCGTCCTCGCCGAAGTGGAAGTCGCGCAGCAGCGAAAGCAGACGACCGGTACCCGCGACGACGCCGAAACGTCGACCACCGGAGAGCCGGCGGGAGAACAGCTCGAACACGCTGGGCCGCGATGCGGTGCCGTCGCGGAGAGCCGCGGCCAGCATGGTGAGTTCGTAGCGGTCGGTGAGAAGCGCCGTCGACGTCGTCATGAGCACAGCCTACTGAGTCGGCCCGCTCGCCTTGCTGAGCCGGCCGACGGGCCGTCGCGGGTAGGGTGGGTAGTCATGAACGACGCCCCGATCGGAATCTTCGACTCCGGTGTCGGCGGGCTGACGGTGGCGAGGGCCATCCGCGCCCAGCTGCCCCGTGAGTCGTTCGTCTACATCGGCGACACGGCGCATTCGCCTTATGGCCCGAAGCCGATCGCCGACGTCCGTAGGTACTCGCTCGAGGTTCTCGACACGCTCGTCGATCAGGGTGTGAAGATGCTCGTGATCGCGTGCAACACGGCATCCGCCGCGATGCTCCGCGACGCGCGCGAGCGCTACGACGTGCCCGTCGTCGAGGTGATCGGCCCCGCGGTGCGCCGGGCCGTGTCGACCACGCGAAACGGACGCGTCGGCGTGATCGGCACGGTCGGCACGATCGGCTCCCGCGCCTATCAGGACATGCTCGAGGTGAACGAGCGGCTCGAAGTCTTCACGGCCGCATGCCCGCGCTTCGTCGAGTTCGTCGAGGCGGGGATCACGGGCACGCCGGAGGTCCTCGCAGTGGCCGAGGAGTATCTGTCGCCACTGAGGGACGCGGGCGTCGACACGCTCGTGCTCGGATGCACGCACTACCCGTTCCTGCGCGGTGCCATCAGCTACGTGATGGGAGAGGGCGTGACCCTCGTCTCCAGCGACGACGAGACGGCGGGCGACGTGTACCGCCAGCTCGTCCGCGCCGACCAGCTCGCCTCTCCCGATGCGACAGCGTCATACGTGTACGAGGCGACGGGTGATTCGACGATCGAGTTCACCGCCCTCGCCAATCGCCTGATGGGGCACGAGGTGCGCGATGTGCAACTCGTGCAGACCGGGGTCATCGACCTGCCGGCATCCGTCATCGACTCGCTCTGATCCACCCAACAGAAGGAAATCCATGTCTTCCATCGTCCGCGCCGACGGCCGCGCCACCGACCAGCTCCGCGAGATCACGATCGAGCGCGGCTGGAGCGCGCAGGCCGAAGGCTCCGCCCTGATCAGCTTCGGCGGCACGAAGGTGCTGTGCACGGCATCGTTCACCAACGGCGTGCCTCGGTGGCTGACCGGCAAGGGCAAGGGCTGGGTCACGGCCGAGTACGCGATGCTGCCCCGTGCCACGAACAGCCGCAACGACCGCGAGAGCGTGAAGGGGCGCATCGGCGGTCGCACGCACGAGATCTCCCGTCTGATCGGCCGCGCACTGCGCGCCGTCGTCGACACCAAGGCCCTCGGCGAGAACACGATCGTCATCGACTGCGACGTGCTGCAGGCCGATGGCGGAACCCGCACTGCAGCGATCACCGGCGCCTACGTCGCCCTGGCCGACGCGATCGAGTGGGGGCGCACGAAGAAGTTCATCGGCAAGAACTCCACGCCGCTGCTCGACTCGGTCGCCGCGGTGTCGGTCGGCATCATCGACGGCGAGCCGATGCTCGATCTGGCATACGTCGAGGATGTGCGCGCAGAGACCGACATGAACATCGTCGTCACGGGACGCGGGCTGTTCGTCGAGGTGCAGGGCACCGCCGAGGGCGCACCTTTCGACAAGCGGGAGTTGGATGCGCTTCTCGACCTGGGTGTGGCCGGCTGCGCCGACCTGAAGAACCTGCAGCTGAACGCTCTCGCCCCCTCGACAGGCTCAGGGACCCAGGCGTGAAGGTCGTCCTTGCCACGCACAATCCGCACAAGGTCGCGGAGTTCCAGCAGATCGTCGCGAAGACCCGTCCCGACCTCGAAGTCGTCGGCTACGACGGTCCCGAGCCCGTCGAGGACGGCGTGACCTTCGCCGAGAACGCGCTCATCAAGGCGCGTGCGGCGGCGGCGCACACGGGGCTCGCGGCGCTGGCCGACGACTCGGGCATCTGCGTCGACGTGCTCGGCGGATCGCCCGGCGTGTTCTCTGCGTACTGGGCGGGGCAGAAGAAGGATGCGGCGGCGAACCTCGAGCTGCTGCTCGACCAGCTGCGCGACATCGCCGACCCGCACCGCACGGCGCACTTCAACTCGACGATCGCGCTGGTGACCCCCGACGGCGACGAGCACGTCGTCGTCGGGAACTGGCCCGGCCGTCTCGCGCACGCGGCGTCGGGCGGCGGCGGATTCGGCTACGACCCCGTCTTCATCCCCGACGGACAGCCCGCGGGCGAGGAGCGTACGGTGGGCGACTTCACGGCGGAGGAGAAGCAGTCTCAGTCGCACCGTGCACGCGCGTTCGCCGAGCTCGTTCCGCTGCTGACGAGGCTCTAGCGGTAGTGAGAATCGTTACCCTTCCCGACTAGGGGAAACGGCGCTCGCCCGGCCTCATCCCGGGTTAGCGTGGGGGTATGCACGATCACGCACCCGCAGCAGGCGGCATCCGCTCGGCTGGCCATCGACGCCTGCTGACGATCTCCCTGTGCCTCACGGCGACCATCATGGTCGTGCAGGTGGTGGGTGCCGTCCTCACCGGGTCGCTGGCGCTGCTGGCCGACGCCGCGCACATGTTCACCGACGCCTCCGCTCTCGTGATCGCCCTGATCGCGGCAGCCGTGGCCGCACGTCCTGCCGACGATCGGCGCACCTTCGGCTACCAGCGTGCCGAGGTGTTCGGAGCGCTCATCAACGCCGTCATCCTCATCGCCCTCGCCGGCTGGGTCGGCGTCGAGGCGGTGCTGCGACTCATCAACCCGGGCGAGACCGAGGTCGCGGGCGGGCTCATGCTCGTCGTCGCGGTGGTCGGGCTCGTCGCCAACGGCATCTCGATGTGGCTGCTCAGCCGCGCGCAGCGCACGAGCATCAACGTGCGAGGCGCGTACCTCGAGGTGATGGGCGACCTGATCGGCTCCGCGACGGTGATCATCGCGGCGATCGTGATCGTGACGACCGGATGGATGCCGGCGGACGCCATCGCCTCGATGCTCATCGCCGTGATGATCATCCCGCGGGCGATCTCACTGCTGCGCGAGGTGTTCTCGGTGCTCGCCGAGTCCGCCCCCAAAGGCACGGCCGTGAGCGAGATCCGCCAGCATCTGCTCGGATACGACGGCGTGGTCGGCGTGCACGATGTGCACGTGTGGCAGCTCACACGGGGAGCACCGGTGTTCACGGCGCACGTCCGCGTCGCCCCGGAGCTGTTCGAGGGCGGGCGCTCCGCGAAACTGCTGAGCGACATGCAGTCGTGCCTCGCCGAGCATTTCGACGTCGAGCATTCGACGTTCCAGATCGAGCCTGCCGAGCAGTCCGACTGCGAGCCGCACCACGCCTAGGAGTCGATCGCGACGTCTTCCGGCGTCTTGTCGGGCCGCAGCCCCCGCCAGCGGGAGTGACGGAGGATGCCGTCGGGGGTCCAGTTCGCGAACTCGACCTCGCCGACCAGTTCGGGTCGGATCCACAGTGCGTCCGAGGCGTCGAGCGCCGGCACGCCCTGCAGCGGCGGCTCGCCCACTCGCAGCGGCGAGAGCTGCGCGAGCAGATCGCGCAGCATCCGATCGGTGAAACCCGTGCCCACCCTGCCGACGTAGCGCAGGCCGTCAGGGGAGGGGACGGCAAGGAGCAGGGAGCCGATCGTGCCCTCCCGATCGCCCTTCCCCGGCCGGATGCCGACGATCACCGCCTCCTGCATGCGGGTGTGCTTGAGCTTGAGCCACGCGGGCGAGCGCTGCCCGGGCCGATAACGGGAGGAGCGGTCTTTCACGACGACGCCTTCGAGGCCGAACTGCCCGCTGGCTGCGAGGGCCGCATCGACGTCGTCGAACACCGGCGGGGCCTGGATCGGGGCGTCGAGGTCGGCGGTCAGCTCGTCGAGGAGCGAGCGGCGCTGCTCGAGGGGTAGATCGGTGAGGTCGTGCCCGTTCAGCCGGAGCAGGTCGAACACGACGTACGCGATGGGCGTGCGCACGACCTCCCGCTCGATCTCGCGAGGCCGCGTCAGATGCATGCGGTTCTGCAGTCGCGAGAAGCTGGGCCGCCCGCTGTCGTCGAAGGCGACGATCTCGCCGTCGATGACCGCGTCGGATGCCGGCAGATGCGGTGCACCGTCGGCCGTGAGCTCCGGATAGCGGGCGGTGACATCCGTGCCGCTGCGTGCGTGCAGGAGCATCCGTCCGTCGGTCCAGGTGCCGATCGCGCGGATGCCGTCCCATTTCACCTCGACCCAGGGCTTCGGGTTGAGGGACTTCGCGAGGGCGGCAGTGCCGTTCTCGGCGAGCATGGGGCGCAACGTCGGCTCGGTCGCGGGCGAAGCCGGTGCGGAGGCCCGTGCGTGCGGCCGGCCGTGCGGACGAGAATCGCTCTGCTTCATGCGATGAAGCAGCCACGACGACTTCTCGCCGGCGCCTTCGGTGCGGATCAGGGCGAGGCGGACACTGCCGAGGGGGCCGCCCTCGCCTCCGGTGAACGTGCCGATCACCTCGTCGTCGCGCCATTTCTCCAGCTCGACAGTGCCGGTGTCCCACACGGTCATCTCGCCGGCGCCGTACTCGCCCGCGGGGATCGTGCCCGCGAAGGTCAGGTACTCCATCGGGTGCGGTTCGGTCATCACGGCGAGATGATTGCGTCCGCTGGTCTCGGGCACGCCCTTGGGAACCGCCCAGCTCACGAGGACGCCGCGGTCCTCGATGCGCAGGTCGTAGTGCAGGCGACGGGCGTGATGCTCCTGGATGACGAAGCGCCGGGTCTCGCCGCCGGCTGCCGGGGCGGCTCGCGCAGGCATCGGCTCGGGCGTGCGGTCGGCGTCTCTCTTGCTGCGATAGGAGTCCAGCAGCTCGTCGTCGCGCGGATGCAGGGCGGAGATCGGATCGATGCCGGCTGCCATCCGCTCGAGCACCTCGTCCATCGAGAGTTGGCGGAGCTCCGGATCGTCGAGTTCGTCCCAGGTGCGGGGGGCCGCGACCCAGGGATGCGCACGGCCCCGCAGCGAGTAGGGGGAGATCGTCGTCTTCTTCCCGTTGTTCTGGCTCCAGTCGAGGAACACCTTGCCGCCGCGCTGCACCTTCGCCATGACGCTGGTGGCGAGATCGGGATGGTCGGCTTCGATCATCCGGGCGAGCTCTTTCACGACGGAGGAGATCTGTTCGCTCGTCTGAGCGCCAGGAAGAGCCGCGTACAGGTGAATGCCCTTGCTGCCGCTCGTCACCGGAACCGGATCGAGCCCCATGCCGGTCAGGATGCCGCGGGCGATCCTCGCGACCTCGGCGCACTGCACGAGACCCACGCCGGGACCCGGGTCGAGGTCGAGCACGAGCCGGTCGGGATTTCCCGGCAGGCCGTCAGGGCCGAAGCGCCACTGCGGAACGTGCAGTTCGATCGCGGCGATCTGCGCGAGCCACACGAGCGTGGGCACGTCGTCGACGAGCGGGTACTCCTTGGGGCCGTCGGAGTGCATGATCTGCTGACGAGGCACCCAGGTCGGCGCACCTCGCTCGAGCTGTTTGGTGAAGAACGCCTCGGCCGGTGCATCCGCTGTGCCCACGCCGTCGACCCAGCGCTTGCGGGTCACCGGCCGCCCGGCGAGCAGGGGGAGCAGAAGCGGTGCGATCTGCGAGTAGTACCCGATGATCTCGCCCTTGGTGGTGCCCGTCTCGGGGTAGACGACCTTCTCGAGATTGGTCACGCGCAGGCGTCGTCCTGCCACCTGCACCACCTGACCGTCTGCGACCATGACCACAGCGTAGTCAAGGGGCTGGTCGTGACGGGTGTGACTGGTGTCTACTGGTGTGATGAGAACGATCTGGAAGGGCGCGCTGACCTTCGGTCTCGTGAACGTGCCGGTGAAGGTGTACTCCGCCACCGAGGATCACGACGTGCCGCTGCATCAGGTGCACGAGAAAGACGGCGGCCGCATCCGCTATCAGCGCACCTGCGAAGTGTGCGGCGAGACGGTGGCCTACGCCGACATCGACCGCGCCTACGTCGACGAGGAGCAGACCGTCGTCCTCACGAAAGACGACCTCGCCTCGCTCCCCGCCGAGAAGAGCCGAGAGATCGACGTCGTCGAGTTCGTCCCCAGCGACCAGGTCGACCTGCTGACCCTCGACAAGCCGTACTACCTCGAGCCTGATTCGAAGTCGCCCAAGGCGTACGTGCTGCTTCGCAAGACGCTCGAGCAGACCGACCGCACCGCGATCGTGCGGTTCACCCTGCGGCAGAAGACCCGATTGGCCGCGCTCCGCGTTCGCGGCAAGGTGCTCGTGCTGCAGACCCTGCTGTGGGCTGACGAGGTGCGCGAGGCCGAGTTCCCCGTGCTCGACGAAGACGTCAAGATCTCGAAGAAGGAGCTCGAGCTGTCGTCGTCTCTCGTCGACAGCTATTCGAGCGACTTCGACCCGGAGGAGTTCGTCGACGAGTATCAGAAGGAGCTGCGCACCCTCATCGACGCCAAGATCGAGGCGGGCGACACCTTCGACGCGTCCGAGACGTTCGCCGAGGCGGATGCCGGTGCCGAGGGCGGAGAGGTCATCGACCTCATGGAGGCCCTGCGTGCCAGCGTCGCGCGTTCGAAGGAAGCGCGTTCGGCCGGCGGAGCATCGGACGAGGAGCCCAAGAAGCGCGCGGGCAAGAAGAAGGCGGGCTGATCGGCGGCTCGCGCTGCCGATCCGACGTCAGCGGGTGACGTCAGTTCTTGTCGTCGCCGTCGAGGTCGAGAGCGAGAGCCTCGGCTTCAGCGGCGTCGGTGACGACGTCTTCGCCGGCGGCCAGCGCCTTCTTCGCCTTGTAGCGCTCGGAGAGGTAGTGCCAGAGGGTGACCAGAGCCGTGCCGCCGACGGCGGCGAGCAGGATCAGGTCGATGTACTCCTTGACGAACCACGCGACCGGCGGGATGAAGCCGATGACGTAGCCGAACATGGTCAGCCCGAAGCCCCAGAGGATGGCGCCGATCAGGTTGTACAGCGTGTACTTGCGCCAGGGCATGTGGCCCACGCCTGCGGCGACCGGGGCGAAGGTGCGCACGATCGGCACGAAGCGCGCGAGGATCACGGTGATGCCGCCGAAGCGCTCGAAGAACGCGTTCGTGCGTTCGACGTTCTTCCTGCTGAACAGCCCTGATTCCTTGCGCTCGAACACGGCGGGGCCGCCCTTGTGGCCGATCAGGTAGCCGACCTCTCCGCCGACGAAGGCGGAGAGTCCGATCAGCAGCGCCACGAGCCAGACGTTGATGCCGAAGACGCCGTGCTCCGAGTTTCCGATCGGATGCGAGAGCAGGCCCGAGATCACGAGCAGCGTGTCGCCCGGGAGCAGGAAGCCGATGAGCAGGCCGGTCTCGGCGAAGACGATGAAGCACACCACCAGAAGAGCCCACGGGCCGGCCCCCGCGATGATCGTCTCCGGGTCGAGCCAGGGGATGAGGGCGGTCGGTGCGTGCAACATGGATTCGAGCACTGGAGGATTCCCGTCGGTCGTACGTGGTCGGCGGTGTGCGAGAGGGATGCAGACGCATCGCTCGTGCGGAAGGTGGGACTTGAACCCACACGCCCTAGGGCACAGGAACCTAAATCCTGCGTGTCTGCCAATTTCACCACTCCCGCGCGGTGGATTCAGTCTACTGATCGGCGGATCGCGGATTCCTGGGGATCAGCCTGCAGTCGGCAGCATGAGATCGATGATCTCCCTGATCGAGCGGCCGACGGCGATGCGGAAGCAGTCGAGACCGTCGTCACCCGTCACCTGTGCGGTGAGGGGACCGGTGACCGCCCAGCGGACGGGGCCCGTCCGAGAGCCGGACATGGCATGGAGTTCGGGAGCCGGGTGAGCCGCGAACTCGGGGAAGCGGGGCAGGCCGAGGGATGCTCGTACTTCGGCGGCGAGGGCCGCGATGATCCAGCACTGGCCGAAAGCCGTCGGACGCAGTGAGGCCACCGGGGCTCCGCCGCCCCGGAAGACCAGAGTCATGGTGTCGGAACGCTGCACTGACCAGAGCTCGTCACGGAACTCGAAGCGGCACACCGTGTCGGCGTGCAGATCGACGACCGCGCCGAGACCGGTCGCGGCCCGCACGAACTCGGGAGACAGGTACCGCTCGTCGCTCTCGCGTTCCCGCCGCCGCAGCTCCTGCTCGCGCCGCTCTCGGGCGAGGGGTGCGTACTCGCGTTCGAGGTCGTATCTGTGCGGCGGGTCGCCGGCCCGCAGTCGTGCGTACAGCCACTCCGGGTCGATCTGCACGAAGTAGCGGAAGAACACGTCGATCTCGGTGGTCACAGGGATGTCGTCGACGAGCATGCGCACTCCGTGGTCGACCGACCACACGGCGGCGGTCTGGTCGCTGACGACGGCCACCCACGACCATCCGGATGCGCGGATCTCGGGGGCGGCCCGATCGAGCACGGCGCTCAGCGGGGTTCCTTCGACGACGAAGATCTCGTGGGCGTGCGACTGCACGTCGTCGCCCATCGCGACGCTGTCTCGGTCGACGTGGATGCGGATCGGGCTGGTCATCGCCTCGATGGTATCCGGGCTGTGGATAACTTCTGAGGCCGGTTCGCGATTCTTGCGAAGATGCTCGGGTGAGTCATCCGTCTATCGTGGTCGCCGAGCGCGTGCGGCTGCGGTTGCGTGCCGAGGGCACCGATCCCTCCGTGGATGCCGACGCAGCACGGCACGTCGCGCTCGCCGAGGTGCGCCGATTCAACGACGCTGCGCTCTCACGGGGCGAGTCGACGATCGACGACGAGATCGGCTGCGTGCGAGATGTGCTCGCCGCGGTGAGCGGCTTCGGGGTGCTGCAGCCGCTGCTCGATGACCCGACCATCGAAGAGGTGTGGCTGAACGGTCCCGATCGGATTCACATCGCGCGCGGCGGCGTAGCCCAGCGCATCGATCTGCGGATGACGGACGCGATGCTGCGCGACCTCGTCGAACGGATGCTGCAGAGGACCGGTCGCCGGGTCGACATCAGCCAGCCGTTCGTCGACGCCTCGCTGCCCGACGTTATCCGGGGCGGGTGAGTCACGGTCAGGCTCAGTCAGCGATGGATGGTGGGTAACGTTCCCTGACAGGTGTGCACACTTGTGTCAGGGATAGCGTGGGATCGACACAGCAAGGTCTGGCCTCAGCAATGTCTTCGCTGCCAACGTCATCCGCACTCAAAAATCGAACTGTAGACGGGAGCGAACCTCTAGCAGGAGAGGGAGACACGGGGGTGAGCGATCCGTAACGACACCACGCGCGATCTTGGTGGCATTGAGTGTCCATCCACCTTGGAACCCTCGCATCGATCAAGATCGACGCGCATTTTCCCCGAGCCCGGAATGCAGTCTCCCTTGGCGATGCACCAGATAACCGCCCCGAGGGGCCCCTCGCATTGAGCGTCAGAATGCCCAGCGTGTGGTCCAGGGAAGAAGCATTGAGCTGTCGCGACGGATAGCAATAGTCTCGGGACATGTTCAAAACGGCCTCTGCTCGCGGGGGTATCCCTCATGCCCTCCCCGCTACCCTTAACTGCGCGCGCGTGAAGGACTAATCATGCCCGGAGCGATCTCTCCGCTCGTGTCTCTGGCGACCTCGATGCACGCGCAGCCGGGCGTGTACGCGTTGCTGCTCGGGTCCGGAATATCTACTAGCGCCGGTATCCCCACAGGATGGGGGGTTGTCACAGAGCTCGTTGCCCGTATTGCGGCCCTCCAGGGCGGCGTGGAAACGGTGGAGCAGGCTCGCAAGGATCCCGAGAGCTGGTGGAACGAGAACGGAGCTGGAAACCTCGGTTACTCCGCGCTGCTGGAACAGCTTGCCAGCACACCCGCTGCCCGTCAGGGTTTGCTTTCGAGCTTCTTTGAGGGGGACACGCCTGACGGGGAGGTGATCGCTCCCAGCCGGGCTCATCACGCAATCGCAGCGCTCGTGAAACGGGGAGCGGTCCGGGTCATCGTAACGACGAACTTCGACCGACTACTTGAGCAAGCGCTGGAGGCCGCAGGAGTCTCCCCGCAGGTTATTTCACGTCCGGAGGCCGTTAACGGAATGATGCCGCTTGCGCACGCACCGGCCACGGTCGTTAAGCTGCATGGCGACTACAAGGATCTGGGCACGCGTAACACACCCTCGGAGCTTTCGGCGTACCCGAGCGAGTGGACGGAGTTGCTCACCCAGGTGTTCGAAGAGTACGGCCTGGTCATCTCAGGGTGGTCAGCAGAGTGGGATAACGCGCTTGTCCACGCGCTGGAATCTGCGCGCCACCGATACCCGCTCTACTGGGACGCGCGAAGCGCCCGCAAGGAGAACGCGCGGCGGCTGCTGTCGGCGCGCGCAGGCGTCATTGTTCCCGCAGCCGATGCCGACGAGCTCTTTGTCGAGCTCGCCGAGAACCTAGACGCATTGGATCGCATGTCTGCGGCACCATTGACGACAGCGCTTGCCGTTGCACGGCTGAAGAAGTACTTGCCAGACCCCGTGCGTCGAATCGACGTTCACGACCTAATTATGGGTGTCGTCGATGAGGTGACTGCCGGCATCGCCGCCCAGCCCAAGGATGGGGAAGCCACTGGCGAGGAGCTACAGGTCGTGTGGGAAGACCGGTTCCGGTCGATGGAGCGCGTAGTTCCCCTACTCATCGAAGGTGTATGGCATGACCAAGAGGGGCAGCACGACCGACTTTGGGGCGACGTTGTACAACGCCTCGTAGACGCCGCAGCCGTGTTTGAGTCGAGCTTCAACGATGCGTACCTGGGAGCACGGCGGATCCCCGCACTCGTTGCCGTAGAGGTGATCGCCATCACAGCGACCAAGCGTGGCCGCGAAGATTTGCTTCCGCGCCTGATCTCAGGCGTGGAAGTCGTTGACACGCAGCGGCATACCGAGCCGCAGAGCGTTGCGCAATTCCTCCATTACGCACGTATCGCCGACAACGCATGGATACACATGATGCCGCGTACTGAGGGTACGCAGTACTACTACCCTGTCAGCCATATCTTCAAGGAAGACACCCGCCGCTTCTTCAGTGAGCTGATCCCACAAGACTCGGATTTTGACAACGCCTTCCACGGGTTCGAGTACCGGATCGGACTTCTCCAGCAGTATTCACGGGGTTACAAAGCGATCTCCGGTGAGTATGTCGGTTCTTGGGCGTGGGCGGCGGACATTCCACGCGCGGAGGCACTGTTCCGCCGGGATCTGGAACGCCACGGAGATGACGCCTGGGCGGATATCTTGGCTGTCGACGGAGACACGGTTGACTCGGCGCTCACTTCCCACCGTGAGACGCTGTCGCGGCTCCGCCAGTTTCGATAAGGAATTCCCACAATCTCCGCATCTCTCGAACGGCGATCCCGAGGTCCTGTCGCAGGGACGTCTGCGGACTCCCGTCTCGCCGCTTCTTGCTCATCAGCAACCGCTTGTTGTCTGTGACGGCGGATAGCCTTAGCTCGTCGGTCGGGAGAACGGGTTCGAAGCATGAGAAAACGACGATTGCGATTTTACGGTTCCGGCGACTATGCAACCTACTGGCAGGTCGAGGATGCCGCGGCGGTCCTGAGCGCCTTCCGTGGTGACGAGCCGGCCGACGCGGCAACAGCAATCGAGCTGCATAACGCTCACCTGTTCCTCCAGGCGGGCTTCGTGCCGGCATCGATCTCGGAGTCGGAACAGACCGAACTCGCGGAGAAAAGTGTGCGAGCGAGAGGCGCCGTCGCTCGGTACTTCACGCAGGTTGACGCGTCGAACGTACTTGACAGAATCCTCGACGTCCCACGCGAATATCATTCCGATCTGCTCACGTTGCTCGCGAACAATCGCGCCTACGAGCGATGCGACGCAGACGCCATGCTGAAAGCGCTCTTCGGAACAGGGGTCCGCTTAGGCGAGATGCTTGCCAACAAAAAGCTGGTGCGGCAGTACGACGCCCAACTGCGCGTGCTCCTCCTAGTGCAGTCGAAGAACGCCGAGCTGCTCATCCGACAGCTCTTCTCGAAAGATCGGCGAAAGTCTCACTACCTGCCCTCGTCACTCACCGCGTCGGACCTTCGAGACTTGATGGCTCGTTACATTCGAAGTGACGACGCTAACTCGAACTACCTCCGCCTCATCGAAACCGCTCCGATCAGTGAGAAGACCACCGGGGTCGACGCTCGGCTGAAGCTCGAGGCGAAGCGCCGCCGGGATCTTGAGACGGAGGCGATTTTCAGGGAGAACCCCGGCATCAAATCAGGAGCCGAGATACGAATTGCGGACGAACAAGACGAGCCGGTTGTATCGGATCTCGAGGGAATGGTCGTTCGCTTCTCGTACAGTCGGCAGTGGTTGGAGGAGTCGACGGACTACCCGAGCATCCTGAACAACTTCCAGCACCTCTTCGAGTTCACCGACGAGAGCGCGTTACTTTCGCTACCTGCCTACCACTCGGAGCTAGGTGTGTTCGAGCGCTTCATGATGACATCAGGGCAGACCGACTATCACATCGGCGCTGCATACAGGGTTCGAGATATGACGTCGACGTTGCAAACTCAACTGATGCTGAGCTTCCTAGTGAGTCAGGGCATCGAACTCGAATCCGTCGTGTCCTGGTTCTTCCACAGCTACCTTCCGGCTGAGTTCAACGCGAGGGGATTCTCCTTTCGCCAATCGGCCACCGGCTCCTCCTTCCTTGAAAGAACCCGACATCTACTTGTCGAGATGGAGAGCGTCGCGCGTCAGTTCAGCTTGTACGTCGAGGATGGAGAGATAGACCGCGAACTCCTCGCCATGAGCTCAGACAACATTCGCTACCGCGAGATCCCTAGCCTTTTGGAACACAAGTACCTCTATTCAAGCGATGCGCCCGAGGTCCAGGGCATCCTTCACGCACTGTTTTCCGACCAGTCCACAATGAACTACATCGACGACGAGCTTCAGGCTGACGACCTGGCAACCTTGCTCCTCCGAAACGTCGTGCCGTACTCTCGCTTCGAAGAACACCAAACCTCGATGCTGGACCAGCTCATCGCGCTAGAGATCCTTTGGAACGATGCGGGGCGCGTGCGAATCGGGGACGCAGCCCAGTTCTTGCTCCTGCGATCTCTTCACATGAACGAGGCAGCAAACTATGCCCACCTAGCACCTCGAGGCCGCGCGGCGGCCGACAAGATGTTGGACCGAGGTTGGCTAAACCAGGCCGCAAGCCTGCTTACAACCGCAGAGTCGAGCTACTTCAACTATCAGCTCAACAAGGCCGAGTTCCACGACGGCCCCGAAATTCGCAATAAGTACCTCCATGGATCGCAGGTAGATGCCGACGGCCCCAGCGCGCACTTTGAGGCCTACGTCACGACCCTGAAGCTGATGATCTCTCTCGTCATCAAGATCAACGATGACTTTCTTTGCGCGCGGATCGAAGATGGCCGAGACGAGAACCGGCATGACTGACCAACCGATTCCAGTGACATGGAGTAACAGGTCACCAGTCGTCTTGTTCATCCTGGACCCGGAAGTCGGTCACCATCGCTTCGAGCTCCGCCACCGCTAGCTCGAGCAGTTCGCGTAGCTGGGCGTTCGATTCGAGCTGCGCGGCCGCGCCTGCCGCATGCGCCGCGGAGCTCAACTGCTCGGACTGCCCACCGCTTCCTGACCAGTGACCAGGTGTGAGTTGTGCGCGCAACGAAAGGTGAACCAGTTCGCGCTGACTCGCGCTGAGCGGTTCGTGCATCAGCAGGGTCCTCGCGAGCGCCGGGGCAAATGGAACCCACCCGTTGAGCCCCGTTAGGGCTAAGGCGAGACCAACAGCTGTTTCCGCAGTTGCCTCTGTGGCTTTGCGTGCGAGGACGTCCGCGAGTTCAGGAGTGAGCACTGGCGGCAGTGGTGGTTGAAGCCGTCGGATCACGCGGTGCGGACCCGGTTCGGTTGAGGTGCGGAGAATCCAGTCGGCGACCTCGAGCGGAGACTGGTCGAGCGCTTGTTGCACTCGACTGCCCCTGATTCGAGAGGCTCCCCTTTCCAGAGGATCTTGAGCGGCTAAGTGCGTCAAGATCGTTGAGGGCCGGTCAGTCGCGATCTTTGCTATGAGGGCGGTGGCGGCGTTCGAGCCGCCCACCGCACTCAATAACGTGAGTATCGCCTGTACCTCCGCATCGTCTAGACGAGCGGACCACTGAGGTTCGGCCTGTCTCATAGTGGACCAGATGACGCGTTCGATAGTTGCGCTGTCCGCCTGGCCCTGAAGGAGCGTGTTGCACGAACCTTCAGGGTTCTCGTCGAGCCGGACTGTGGAGAGAAACCAATTTCGAACCGCGAGATCGGCGTCAACGCGTCCCCGCTCGATGAGATCAGCATAGGCAGAGCCGTGTCCGAGCCAGCCGTAGCTCGCGGCTGCACGGCCGAGCGCCTCCCGCATACGGGTGTCCGCACTTTCGTAGTCGTTGATCACGGCGCGCAATGCAGATTCGTCCACGATTCGCAGTCCCTCCGACAACTGCGGTAGCGCGTCGTCGAGGGGGCCGGGGCCTAAGACCCGCACCGTATCGAAGATGGTGGGAATGAGTTCAGGACGGATCGAGACGACCTCGGAGAACAGGGTGTGGATCTGCTCTGCGACGATCACCTCGACCGATTGCAAATCTCGAGCTACGGCATCCAACCGGTGGATGCCCGCGGCGCTGTCGTCATCAGGCCAGAGGTCCTCGACTGCTGCCGCCCGAGCGGCTTGTTGTGCAGCGACGGCTGCCGCGTATCTCTCGTCGAAGTCGTCGCTACGTTCAGCGTCTGCTTCAGATTGCGTGGCGATGGTGATGTCGTCCAGCGTGGGCAGCGTTATACCGCGGCGAGTGGGAAGACCAACGTCAACTCCCGGGTACCTCAAGAACTCGGTCAGATCGTCTTCGGAGCGATTGTCGAGGTCGGTGATGAGTATGAGCGCTGCATGTCGAACGCGCGCGCTAGTCGAGTACTGAGCAGTCCACTCGGCCTCCTGCCGAACCAGCCTACGGATCGAAGACCGAGCGGTTCCGCTCGCGATGTCAGCGAGTACGCCCAAGGTGGCCAGGTCATCGTCATCCCACCCGCGGATGGTCTGCTCGGAAGCTACAGCACCGAATAGTCCGGCGGGGGGCATCAGAGCTGATCCGAGCAACTTGAGCGACTCCGCAGCGAATGGAGAGGCGTCGGCTGCCGTTGCTCGGAGAATTGTGCGGGCGACGTCGCGAACGGGACGCGCCCACTCGGGTGTGACGAAGAACGGCTTGAACTGTACGGTTCTTCGCTCCCCGCGCTCCGTCGTCATCCCGGACTTCTCTAGGAGCGCCTCCAATATCCCCAGCGGAGAGGAAGGCTGTTCTTGGGCAGCTGCTTCTCGAACGAAGACCTGCACTCTCCGAGCAACTCGTTCTGGGTAACTTGGATCAGTAACCGACCCGATATTCGCGAGGCGATCCTTGACAAGCCGAGTCGGGTGATCCGGGGTCTGAGGGAGCGGACGGTCATCGCGCTGGCTGAGCGTCCACAACAGGTCGAGCGCGTCCTCGAGAGTGCTTTCATCGTGCGACGCGGCGTCGGCAAGAACCGGCGCGAGTGCTCGTTCGACATCGGCAGGGGTGCTTGGCCGCAGCCAATAGAAAGAACGTTCAAGCTCCTCCTCACTGCCTCTGGGAGCTTCGGATTGAAGCGCCCAGAGGCGCCCGAGGATGGACTGGCTAAGGCGAACCACTTCGGCAGATTGGGTGTGTGTCACTTCCCGTAGGGATCCGATGAGTGTCCGAAGGCCGTCGACATCCATCTGCGTGGTCTCAACTTCGAGTTCCGCCCAGATGTTATTGACAATCGACGGTCCGACCTCGCCAAGCCGCCACGCGAGGCTCCCGATTCCGGCGAGCACAGTGTTCCGATGGGAGTGCTTGAACGTGTCCCACAGCGAGTGAACGAAGCCGGAATCGACGCCTGAGATCACGGCCTCGGCCTCAAGTATCTGATCACCGAGCATCTCGACGGCGAACTGGGTGGCGTTGGTGGGACCCATCAGCACGTCGTGGTCATGCAACTGTTGAACGACGCGGAGAAGCGCCGTTCGTGACATTCCGCTGATCTCTTCAAGGTGAGACCGAAACGCATCGTCGGTGATATCCACGACTCCGAGCGCGGCTACGACCGCGAGCATTCTGCGCACCTCGGGCTGTGACTCGGCCGCGATACCATCGGTAACCACATCTCGGTACCGCATCATTACTTGCTTCCGCAAGCTCGCGTCAAGCGCCAAAGGTCCGGTGAGCTTTCCAGCGCGCAAGAGGCTGACGGTCAGCACTGCAAGGAAGGGTGAGCGGCGCGCCTGGTCTGCGAGAAAGACTCGAAACTCAGTCGAGGGGTTGAGGCCATCGAGAAGCGAGTCCACAAGAGCCCGGCCCTCCGCGGAACTGAGGTCCTTTACAGCCACCTCTTCGACTTGATGCTCCGTCAAGTCTGCTTCTAGGAGCTCGGACCGGATCGAGGTGATGCCTGGTCCTCTCGTGGCGAGTATCAGCTGCACTTCGGGCTGGTGCTTCGCGTACTCGAGCATCGGTCGCAGCTGTCTTGCAACACGGTGGGCGTCATCCACCACAACGATGGCCGGCCCCCCGGGTAGTTCCTCCAAAACTCGAGAGTCGAGGGGGCGTCCAGGTGCGAGCCACCGCACGGCGTGACCGGGGTTGGCGTCGCAGTACCTCGACAGAATCTCGACGAGAAGACGACTCTTGCCCATTCCGCCACGTCCGCTCACGAGAACGACCAGTGGCCAGTCACTGGATCTAGCTAGCGCAGCCTCAATGGCAGTTGCTTCAACTGCGCGCCCAGCGTTCTGCCCGAGGTCGTTGAGGAGCGCATTGGCGTCCCTGCGGCGAGCCCGTACGGTGTCCACGCTGAGCAGAGCGGGCTCGCGCGATACGGACCGCGTCGCGAGCGTTCGCTGGTGTTCGAGGATCTCGTTGAGTTGCGGTAGCAGAGCCTCATCTACGTACTGCTGCACCTCTTGGCTGACCTTCGCCGGCAGATCGCGGACTCCTCTCGCCGCTTCCCCGAGTGTCCTCGTCGTCGCGATCCGGTTCGATTCTGTGTCCGTCTCGTACCAGTTCCGAACCAACAACGCGACCGTCGTGGACAGTTGATAGAGGTAACTGCGGACGTCGTCGTTTGCTTGTTCAACGGCTCTGGCGTCACCTGCAGGCATGTTTTTCAGCGCCAACCGCGAAACTTCCTCGGCGCCCCCGACGACAGTCTCGGTGACTAGCGACTGCCGCGGATCGCGTGCAAGCTGCTGATAGCTCCGTAGGACAACGCCTTCGGCCCACTGGCGGTCGGTATCGGAAACCTCTCGAAACTCCACAGCGGCATGGGGTTGCAGTGCAGCGGCAGCGCGTTCGGCGAGCGTCTCAATGCGTACTCGCCGGAGGCCCGTTAAATCGGCGACAGCATCGGCGAGGTCCGACCCGCCGAGGAGCCGCACGGCGGCCTTCGCGATGCCCACGCTTATTGGGGTGGGCATCTTTCCGGGAAGCGGAGTCGACACTTTCGGACCCTCTCTCGTTTCGATCAACCTACTGGAGTACCGCATGAGTCGAGCGTCCCAGGCATCTGATTCGCCGCTCAAGCCATATTCGGTGGGCACAGTCGATCTGAAATGGTGCCGTTCGAGCCGGGGTTGGAATTCGGCAGGCGGCCGATTGCGTACGGCTATTCTCTCGGTTTTGGTTTAGGTAGCGCTGTGCTTGATGCCGCAGAGTTGACAGCGGCCTCCGTCACCCGGACCTTCGGCTCGAATGGGGGTGGCAACTATGACAGGGCTAAATGGGTCGGCAAGCAAAACATTGTCACCGCCAGCCGCTCTGAGCACGCGTTTCGCGGGGTTTGACGGCGCCGCCCAGATTCCAGTTGGCGAGCCAACCGCGGATATGTCACTACTCTCGATCCGAGACGTTCTACCACGAAGGTGAGTATCCATGTATCTCGAACGGCTTGCGCTGCAAGGGTTCCAGAGCTTCGGTCCGGTCCGCACCGAGATCCGCTTCGATCCGAGGCTGACAGCCTTCGTGGGGACGAACGGCGTCGGGAAGACATCCGCTAACCAGGCGCTGCTGCGCATGTTCAGCGTCGTCACAGATCAACGCCACGTGCGAGTGTCAGATTTCCATGTGCCCCACGACGAGGACGAGACGCCGTCGTCGCGGCAGCTGCGCCTGGAAGCTATCTTCGGGTTCCCAGAGCTCGATTCCGGCGACCCGTCCGCGCAACTAAGCGTCCCCGAGTTCTTCCGACACATGACCGCGGACGACGACGGTTATTTGCGCGTGCGGATCGTCCTCGAAGCGGAGTGGACTGACGACGGCACGCTGAGCGGCTCGGTCACCTCCCGGATGCTGGTCGTCTACACATTCGATGAGGACTACGGGGACCTTTACACAGAACTGCGGGACCGCGCGCGCATACAAGCGGTTTACGTACCCGCCACCCGCGATGGTGCCAAAGAGGTCGCGGCGTTCCTCCGCGGACGGATCTGGCGTGCAGGTCAATGGTCTTCGGAGTTCGGCAGCCACCTCGCCGACGCTGCAGACGAGCTCGCCACGCGGTTCCAGAACGAGAGGGTCGTGACACACGTCACGGAGGTCATCACAGACCGGTGGCAGGAACTGCACCACCTCACCTCGGAGACGAACCCAAAATTTCAGCCCATCAGTCGAGAACTGCATGCGCTCGTCACGAACGCGGAGATGCTCTTCGAACCTTCCCCCGGTGGGCGACGAAAGGGCGCTGCGGAACTCAGTGACGGCCAACGCTCGCTCCTGCATATCGCGCTCACCGCAGCCACCTTGGACCTCGAGGACCAGCTCGCCCAAGGAGATCACGCGGATGTCTTTGACATGTCTCCAGCGTCATTGCCCGCCCTGACTCTCCTGATCCTCGAAGAGCCGGAGAACAACCTCGCCCCGTTCTTCCTCTCTCGCGTCGTGCAGCAGCTCGATTCCGTCGCCGCGTCGGGAAGAGCACAAGCTTTGATATCAAGCCACTCTTCGAGCGTGGTCACCCGCCTCGATCCCGAACGGATCCGGCACTTCCGCCTCCGACACCACGACAAGACCACCTGCGTCCGAGAGATTCTCCTCCCCGAGGACGAACCGGAAGCGGAGAAGTATGTGCGGCAGGCAGTTCGCGCTTACCCCGAGCTCTACTTCGCCAGGTTCGTCGTCCTCGGCGAAGGCGAGTCCGAATCCGTTGTCATCCCGAGGCTCGCCGAAGCCCGAGGCATCCACATCGACCAGTCGTTCGTCGCCGTCGTCCCCCTCGGCGGCCGCCACACCCATCACTTCTGGAAGCTGCTCACAGACTTGGACGTTCCCCACGCCACCCTTCTTGATCTCGATTGGGGACGCGCGGGGGGCGGCAAAGGTCGCCTCCGCTACGCCTGCCAACGGCTGCAGGACGTCGGGGTCGACGTGTTCGCCGATGCCCCCCACGGAGCAACAACGGTGGCAGACCTGGACGCGCTCGACGACGACCCCTCCCTGATCAGCGCATGGCTCGAACACCTCGAGACGTTCAAAGTGTTCTACTCGTCACCTCTTGATCTGGACATGAGCCTGCTCAGGACCTTCTTCGGGTCTTATTCGATGCACCTTGCGCCCGGCGAGCGTGGGCCGTCTGCGTCGGGAGACCCACGTGAGGCAGTGCTCGGAGAGACGGGCGTCCGACCAGAGGTGCCGTACTGGGACAACGAGGAGCTGACCACGTATCTCCGCTGGTACCGGTATCTTTTCCTGACAAAGTCGAAGCCGAGCCGTCATCTGATGGTGTTATCCCACGTCCCACAGCCCGAGCTTGCCGTGGTCGATGGCGGGATCGGCAATCTCATCACAGAGATCGGGACGGCGGTGGGAGACGCATGAGCATTCCGCCAGATGAGTGGATCCCTCGCGGCATCGCGGGGTTGGAGGATGCGGCGTGGGCTGCCCTAAGAGCGGGCACCGCATGGGTGGCTGCTGGGCCGGGGGCCGGCAAGTCGGAATTCCTCGCTCAACGGGCAAGCTACCTCCTTGAGACCGGCATCTGCCGGTATCCGCAGCAGATCCTCGCGATCTCGTTCAAACGCTCCGCTGCTGCGAATCTTCACGAACGAGTGTGGGAGCGAAGCCCCGATCACGCGACACGCTTCATCTCGATGACGTTCGACGCGTTCACAAAAAACATCGTCGACAGGTTCAGCGGTCTCCTCCCAGCCGGGTGGGCACTCGGCGGTCCGTACCGGATAAATTTCGCAAGCCGTGCCGAGGTGGCGAGCTTCCTCGACGACGTCGCGCCCACCGCACCCATCCCCTTCCGCCGAGGTCTTCGAAATATCGACCCCGCCACGTTCATCCAACTCACTGTGAGCAGCTTCCCGCTCGCCGCTGAGCTTCCGGAACCGACCACCGCGGAGGAATGGGCGGTTTACGAATGGTGGCGTACCCAGTACATCGGTGTCGAACAGCCGGTTCTCGATTTCACGATGATCAACAGGCTCGCTGACCTGATCATCCGTACGAGCGGTCAACTGCGCGCGGTCCTGTCTGCGACGTACCCATTCGTCTTCGTCGATGAGTTTCAAGACACGACACTCGCGCAGTACACGTTCCTGCGCGATGTGTTCGGCGACGGAAGATCCCAGGTCACCGTGGTCGGCGACCGTAAGCAACGCATCATGGGGTGGGCGGGTGCTCTTCCTGACGCGTTCGCTGAGTTTGAGAATGACTTCGCGGGCGAAGGTTTCGAGCTCGAGTCGAATCATCGATCTACGCCTGAGCTCGTCTCCCTCCAACACCGGTTCGCGCAGATACTTGCCCCAGACGCCGCCGAACAAGTCTCCGCTGTGCTTGCAGACGCCGGCGATGCCGCCGCACAAGTGTGGTCGTTCTCCACGACAGAAGTTCAAGCCGACAAGATCGCTGCATGGATTGCCGCCGACGTCGATGCTTCCGGACGCCTGCCCAGCGACTACGCGCTTCTGGTCCGCCAGAAGGTAGGCGATTTTCATGGCGAGCTGAGAGACGCGTTCGAACGACACGGTCTTCGTGTCCGAAACGACGATGCCGAAGTCGGTGACTCGAAGGTCCGCCTGCAGGAGCTCCTCGCCGATCAGGTCGCACGCCTGCTGATCTCGCTCGTCCGACTGGCCGGCGCAGTGGGTGGTGAACCGGCCGCATGGCATTACGCGCGGCGGGAAGTCGAGCACCTCACCGTTGCCGAGGGCGACTCCCGACTCAGTTCGGCTGCCGATGACACCCTCGCCTCATACGTAGGAGAGCTCCGCGAGTGGCTCACCGAGCATGCGAGCGAGTTCCCCGCCGTCGCAGATCCGGCGGATCTCGCCGCCCGCCTCACAGGCGAGCTCACCCGCCTGATCTCTGTGGAACGGATGTCAGAGAGCCGTCTCGTCCCTGAGTCGATGGATGAAATTCGGCGGAAGGTGAACGCGACACAGGTGCGCCTGGAAGATGCGCTCACCCGCGCATCCTCTTGGGGTGAGGTCGCGGATGCCTTCATGGAGGATGACGCCGTGCCGCTAATGACCATCCACCGCAGCAAGGGGCTGGAGTACAACACGGTGTTTCTACTCGGGCTCGATGACGACCAATGGTGGGCGCACACACGCAACGCCAGCGAGTCCACGATGACGTTCTTCGTCGGGATATCCCGAGCGGCTGAGCGCCTAATCTTCACTCACGTCCGGGACATCGGGCTCCGGAAGGTGCATGGTTTGTACTCAGAGCTCGCTGCTGCCGGAGTGCCTACCTTGGATCTCGGGTGACGCGTACGAACAAACACCTCGTCCTCACAGCTATTGCTAATAGCAGCCGGATGCGCTCCGAGCTCCGGCCTCGAGTGCCATCCTGAACGGAACCATGGCGGTAGACCGGACATAGGTCAGAAGCAGGCGCCGGTGAGTTGTCTTCTTTTACTCAACCCCGCCACGCCCACGCCACATGTCGGGCATCGCGAAACACGACGTCGAGGTGGCCCGTGCGTAGTTGTTCGATTGTACTGGGCCCTTCCTCGCATGAGCCATCGTCGATCTCCGCGTTCAGCCACTGAGCCAAGGTCCACCTCGAATGAGTGCCCGAACTGAGGACCTGCATGACCTCAGTCAGCCCCGCAATCACTCGACCGTCTTGCACTTGGAACGCCGGGTAGAGCAAGACGTCGTCCTCGGTCAACAGCTCAAGCACTTGAAGTGATGCTGCAGCTTCGGTGACTCTACACTGGGTCCAGCGAAGGGCACGTGCCAGGGAGGCGCGCGTGTAGCAGGGCCCGATGATTTCGGCCCACGGGTTCTTTTCGATCATCGACCTGCCGCCTCCCGGATCCGACGCAGCGATGGCGTCTCGATGCGCAGAGTTTGCATGTCGAGGAACCCGAGGTCGCCCTTTTGCCAGTCCTGGCCGAGGCTCGCCACACGAAGGTCGTCCTCGGTCTCACCGCCTCCGGGAGCATGCATGTGGCCGTGGATCAGGAGCTCCGGATACACGATGTTCCAGACCTTCGCGACCCGAGCGCGCGAAGTGCCCGAGTCCCGAAGGGCGTCATCAGGGAAGCACATCGGGTTGGTTCGCAGGATCTCCCGCACCGTCGCGCGCGGTCGACCAGGTCATCGCGGCGCTCGAGCACGGAGCGCCGCTGGCAGGCGTGCTGCACGCCCAGGCGGGAGATGCGCGAGAGGACGCCAAGCGCACGCTGATCGAGCAGGCCGGACGCAAGGAGATCCTCATGCTCCTTCCTCTCGTGTTCCTCATCCTGCCGCTCTCGGTCCTGCTCGCGATCTGGCCAGGGCTCTTCATCCTGCGACTCGGCATCGGCTGAGCGCACCAAGAAAGGACGAGCATGACGACACTCGGACGCTGGTGGAACCGCACCGCCGATTGGATGGGGGACCTCGCCGAGGACGACACGGGCGACGTGCCGGGCTGGGTTCTCGTGACGTTGATGAAAGGCGGCGCCCCCTGTTTACGTCACTCTCTGCCTCACGACTGAAGCTTGGGTAGGGTGACGGAAACACGAGAATCGGAGCAAAGATGCGACTGGTTGAAGTTACCGTCCAGAACTATCGATCGATCACTTCCCAAACCAAGTTCGCGGTAGACGACCTCACGACGCTCGTTGGCCCAAATAACGAAGGCAAATCCAACCTGTTGCGCGCAGTTGCTGTAGGGATGGAGCTGATTCGACGGTGGCCCCTGATGGCGCGGCACCTCGACAAAGACGGGGCGCTCTCCGGAGCGCCCGCGATGAGCATTCTGCGGCCGAGACGATCGGTGCGGGGTCAACTTCTCTATGGGTACCGCTGGGGCGACGACTACCCGCTAGGGAAACAAGCCCAGAAGGGTGCGAAGCCCACCGTGATCCGGCTCAGGTTCCGCCTAGACCCGGACGAAGTTCGCGACTTCACGGACCAGACTGGCATCGCGAACAACGGCGACCTCCCAATCGAGATCTCCCTCGGGCGGCTCTCGGTCTCGTTCGGTGTGCTCAAGCCCGGGCGCGGGGCCGCTACGCACAAGGCGAAGGCGCGCGAGATTGCAGAGTTCATTTCTGCTCGCGTTTCGCTAGTTTCAGTGCCGGCCATCCGTACGAGCGATCAGGCCCTAGGGCTTGTCAATGAGCTGTCCCGACTGCGCATGCGGTCCCTCCTGCATTCTGAGGAGTATGTCGAACTTACCTCCCGCCTCAATATGCTGCGCAAGGAGGCAGTGGAGAAGATTGGCATCGACCTGACCTCGTCCGTCCAGCGGTACATTCCGTCTGTTCGATCGATCGAACTGCAGACCGCAGATGTAGAGCGGACGGACTCAGTCGACGAGCTATCCGTGAACGACGGAGCGGTTACGTCGATCGAGAGCAAGGGTGACGGTATCAAAAGTCTTGTCACAATGGCTCTGATCCAGGAGCTTGCACAAGAACAAGCCAACGGGCACAGCGTGATTCTCGCCGTCGACGAGCCCGAAGCACACCTCCACCCTGCGTCGGTGCATGAGCTTCAGCAGCTCTTCCAGGAGCTGTCGACGACCCAGCAAGTCCTCCTTGCCACGCACAATCCCATTTTTGTGAACCGCGAACGGGTTAGCTCCAACATCCTCGTACTGGGGAACGCAGCTCAGCCCGCGCGGAAAGTAAGTGTCATCCGAGAGGCTCTCGGCATAGAGCTCCACGACAATCTCGCCTCCGCCGAGATCGTAGTGCTCGTTGAGGGGCTGACTGACGAGACGGTCATCCCGGCACTGCTCGGGGCGATCGATGTACGGGTAAGCTCGGCTGTCGCCACCGGCAGAGTCGTGTTCCGGGCGTCCAAGGGTGCTGGCAAGATGCGAGCGCAGATTCAGCGCGAGAAGGCCACCGTGTGTCGCATCATCGCTGTTCTCGACGATGACGCCGAGGGACGCGAGGAAGCTCGCAGAATACGCGATGCGTCGATACTCCCTTCGACCAACGTGTTCGTCGTTGGCGGACGCAATACGCAAGCGGAACTGGAGGACCTTATTCAGCCGAGCGTGTATCTCGGTGGGTTGTCAACACACTTCGGGCGGACTTTTAGCCCGAGTCATTTCGCACGACGCTCGCGGAAGTGGTCCCAGAACTTCGCGGCCGCCGCCCTTACTCTCGGCATTCCCGCGCAGCCGGATCTCTTGGATCAAGCGAAGATGGTTGTGGCCGAGGCTGTGAAAGCGAACGGCCAGGCGAGCCTCCGATCGGATTCTCTGGAGCACCTGACTGCCCTAGCCGAACTCATCGTCGGTCCGAAGGAATAGCGACGCGCGGCGAAGGCCCGGTGGTTTCAGCGCGTGGGATCAGGAATCATTCACGTTGATGACGGCCGGGTTCGTGGTGGTGATCTGGGCCGTCGCCGGGCCGGCGCTCAGCGCTCTGTTCCAGCAGGCCATCGAACGGGTCTCCGGGCTCTGAGGCTCATGAGCCTGCGTCGAGAACTCGCGGACGAGCGGGGCTCCAGCCCGGTGGAGTTCGTGCTCGTCGGCACGCTGCTCACTCTGTTGACGCTCGCGGTGGTGCAACTCGCTCTGGCCACCTACGTGCGCAACGTGGTTCACGACGCCGCGGTCGAGGGAGCCTATTACGCAGCTCTCGCAGACACGACTCCCGAAGAGGGGGCGGAGCGGACGCGGCTGGCCATTGCTAGGGCGGTGGGCGCGTCGTATGCGGAGGACGTCGCGGTGAGCACGGCGGATGCGGGCGGCCAGCAGGTCATCGAGATGCGCGTGCGGACCACCCTCCCGATCATCGGGCTCATCGGACTTCCCTATGCGTTGGAGGTGGAAGCGCATGCGCCGATGGAATCGCTGGGTGACGGATGACGAGGGATCGGCCGCGCTCGAGTTCATCACCGTCGGACTGATCCTGCTCGTCCCTCTGGTGTACCTGATCGCGGCTCTCGGGGTCATCCAGGAGCAGACCCTCGGCGTCGAAGCGGCGGCACGGCACACCGCGCGCGTGATCTCCTTGGCGCCTGACGCGGATGCCGCCGTCGCGCGCAGCGAACAGGTGCTCGCGGGCATCGTCGAGGAGTACGGTCTCGACGCGGATGCCGTCGACGTCAGTCTGTCGTGCGTCCCCGCGGCGTCGGGGTGCCCGACGGCCGGAGCCACGGTCACCGTCACGGTGCTGACCCGCGTGTCGCTTCCCCTGATGCCCTCGCTCTTCGGACTCGATCGCTCGACCGCGATCCCCGTCGAGGCATCTGCCGTGCAGAAGATCTCGCGCCTGTGGGGAGGAGGGTGACGATGCGGAGGATGACGTCGAGACGCGATGCGGATGACGAGGGCAGCGTGCTGCTGCTCGCGCTCGGCTACGCGCTTCTCGCGATCGCCGTGATCTTCGTGTGCGTGTGCGCGACCGATCTGTACATCACGCAGAAGCGGCTCGACTCCCTCGCAGACTCGGCAGCGCTCGCCGGGGCCGACGGGTTCACGTTCTCGATCGACGCTGCCGGACCCCATGCAGAGCTCACCGACGACGGCGTGCTCGAGCAGGCGGAGGCGCTGCTCGCCGCGCTGCCCACCGACGCCGTCCTCGTCAGTGCGGGGACACCCGACGGAGTCTCAGCGCGTGTGACGGTGGCGGGCGTGTGGCATCCACCGCTGCTGAGCCCGTTCGTACCCGAGGGGGTCCCCTGGAGTCGACCGGGACCAGCCGCACCGCGCTCCAGTGAGTCAGCCTGTCGCGCGAGCCCGAAGCACGTCGAGCAGCGCGCGCACCCGCCGCTCGAACCCTTCCGGCACATCAGCCGGCAGGCTGTCGATCGGCCACCACCGCACGTCCTCCGACTCCTCGCTCACCGTCAGTGCGGCTGCGGTCGGCACGATGACCGCCACGCCGATGTCGAGGTGAGAGGCGCACCGGCCGAAGGCCGACGACAGGGCGTGGTGGTCGAGGTCGTAGAGGAACGGGTTCGAGACGGATGCCGTGACGCCCGTCTCCTCACGGAGCTCGCGCAGCGCGGCATCCGCTATCGAGGCGTCATCGTCCTCGAGATGACCGCCGGGCTGCACCCAGAACCGGCCCTTGCGGTGGAAGACGAGCAGCGTGCGAGCGAGCGTCGGATCGAAGACGAACGCCGACGCGGTCGCGTGGCTCGGGCCGTCATCGCGCCGCACCGGGCCGAAGTCGTCGGGAAAATGCGTGGCGAAGTCTGCTCGCGCGGCGTCGTCGCGAGGGGAGCGCGGAGCGAACGCGCTGACGAGTCGCCGGACGTCAGCCGCCAGCGTCATGTTTCGGTGCCCTTGTTCCGCGGCACGAACATCGGGATCCAGCGCAGGAACCCCGCGGCTCCTGCCACACCGAGCGCGCCCATGGTCGCTGCGGCCACCGGCAGCGAGGCGACGGCGACGATGGCCGAGATCAGCAGCGGGGCGATCGCGCCACCGGCATCCGTCAGTGTCCGCCATGACCCGAGGAAAGCCGCGGGCTCGCTCTTGGGCGCCACGTCGGCGCCGAGCGTGAGCAGGATGCCGCTGGACAGGCCGTTGCCCACGCCGAGGACCGCCGCGAACATCCCGAACCACAACACCGAGTCGTCAAGGTCGTGCGTGAACGACAGTGCGAGGAACCCCGCGCCCATCAGCACCATGGCGGGCATGGCTGCCCAGAGCCGTCCGAAGCGGTCCATCACCTGGCCGCTCGCATAGAACAAGGCGAAGTCGATCGCGCCGGAGACGCCGACCACGAGCGCGATCGTCGAGGCATCCAGACCGAGAGAGATTCCCCACAGCGGAAGCAGCACCTGACGAGCGCTGCGCACCGCCGACAGCGACGCGGCGGCGAGACCGAGTCGGCCCAGAACCGAGCGCTGCAGCCACATGGTCCGCAGGACGCCTGCGCGCTCGATCGTCGGTATCGATCCGCTGACCGCTTCGCCCGAGTCCTCGGCCTGCAGCGCGGGCGCTGCGACCGGGATCGTCTTCTCCGGATCCGGCCCGAACAGCACCAGCGCCACCATCACGACCAGGCAGCCGAGGAAGAACCAGAACGCCGCCGCCTCCGAGCCGAACAGCTGCAGCAGCCCCGCCGCGATGAACGGACCGACGAAGACACCGAGGCGGAAGCTCCCGCCGAGCAGAGACAGCGCTCTGGCGCGGAAATCGAGAGGCACACGGGTCGTCATGAAAGCATGCCGGGCGAGGCCGAAGGCCGCGGCGCAGAATCCCAGGAGGAAGACGGATGCCGCGAGCACTCCCGGCGACGCGGCGAACACCATGGCGACTCCCGCGACGATCGCCACCACGCCGGCGATCACCATCGTGAAGCGCTCCCCGAGCCGCGAGACAGCCCACCCCGCAGGCAGGTTGCCGCACAGCTGACCGACCACGAGAGCTGCGGAGATGAGGGCTGCGAGAGCGATGTCGGCGCCCATGCGCGAAGCCACGACGGGGATCAGGGGGATGACCGCACCCTCGCCGAGCGAGAACAGGATGGTCGGCAGGTACACCATGGGCCCGAACTTCTTCAGGACCACCGATGCACTGCTCATCACTGCGACTCTACTCGGCAGAGTAGGCTAAGGAAGCCATGCTCGAACTCGATCTCTCCGCCGACATCCAGGCCCTGCGACTCACCTACGGTGACATCCGCGAGGTCATCGATGTCGAGACGCTCCGTTCCGATATCGCCCGACTGAGTGAAGAGGCCGGTGCCCCAGATCTCTGGGATGACACCGAGCGGGCGCAGAAGGTGACCAGCGCGCTGAGCCACCGGCAGTCGGCGCTCGCGCGCGTCACGGCCATCGGAAGCCGTCTCGACGACCTCGAGGTCCTCGTCGAACTCGCCAACGAGATGGGCGACGAGGAGTCGGCGACCGAAGCACGTGCCGAGCTCGCCGCTCTCACCGACATCATCAGCCAGCTCGAGGTGCAGACGCTGCTCGACGGCGAATACGACGAGCGCAGCGCGATCATCACGATCCGTTCGGGGGCCGGAGGCGACGACGCCACCGACTTCGCCGAGATGCTCATGCGCATGTACCTGCGCTGGGCTGAGCGCCACAAGTACCCGGTGAAGGTCATGGACACGTCCTACGCCGAAGGAGCCGGCATCAAGTCGGCCACGTTCGAGATCGACGCCCCTTATGCGTTCGGGACCATCTCGGTCGAGGCGGGCACGCACCGCCTCGCGCGCATCAGCCCCTTCGGCTCAGCCGACAAGCGTCAGACCTCGTTCGCCGCGGTCGAGGTCATCCCGCTCATGGAGGAAGCGACCGAGGTCGACATCCCCGAGAGCGACATCCGCGTCGACGTGTTCCGCTCCTCTGGCCCTGGTGGCCAGTCGGTCAACACGACCGACTCTGCCGTGCGCCTCACGCACCTTCCGACCGGCATCGTAGTGTCGATGCAGAACGAGAAGTCGCAGATCCAGAACCGTGCGGCGGCCATGCGCGTGCTGCAGACCCGCCTTCTGCTGCTGCAGAAGGAACAGGAAGCCGCGAAGAAGAAGGAGCTCGCCGGCAACATCACGGCGAGCTGGGGCGACCAGATGCGCTCGTACTTCCTCTACGGCCAGCAGCTCGTCAAAGACCTGCGCACCGGGCACGAGTCCGGTAACCCGATGGCCGTCTTCGACGGTGATCTCGACGGCTTCATCTCGGCCGGCATCCGCTGGCGCAAGCGCAAAGAAGAGGACTGATCGGCCCGGGGAGTCGAACCGCTGCCGCGACGCTCTGAGCGTGCCGGCGACAACGGAATCAGCCCGGTTGCAGGACACCTCTCGGTGACCCAGCAACCGGGCTGATTCGCTTCGGCCGAGCGGAGGCTCAGCTCATCGTCACTGAGCCATCGCGCA
Organism: Microbacterium sp. ZW T6_19; assembly: GCF_044987465.1. Taxonomy (NCBI): domain Bacteria; kingdom Bacillati; phylum Actinomycetota; class Actinomycetes; order Micrococcales; family Microbacteriaceae; genus Microbacterium; species Microbacterium sp. ZW T6_19. The sequence continues at coordinate 345,088 of NZ_JBJDRH010000004.1, forward strand.
CGTGGCGAGGTTGTCGGTGAAGACCTCGAGGAATGCCGAGGCGGCCTCGTAGTCCTCGAACACGCCCGTGCCTTGTGCGATCTTGCGCAGGGTCTCGTCGTCGAGGTCGGAGTCGTAGAAGGCCTGTGCGAAGCATGTCATCTGCGCGTCGGTGTAGTCCTCGGGGCTGCTTCCGGACTCCTCCATGACAGCGACGAGACCCACCTTGAGCTCATCGACGGTCGGGCGGCCCAGCGATGCGGAACCGTCATCGGTCGGCTCATCGGTCGGCTCGTCGCTCGGAGTGTCCTCGGCGCTGCTCGACGGCGGCGATGACGGCAGGTCGTCGATCGCGCTGTTGATGGCCATGGCGGCGAAGAAGACGATCGCGACGATGAATGCGATGACGATGCCGATCACACCCACGATGAGTCCGGTGATTCCCGGCCACTTGCGGCCCTTCAGGAACAGCGAGACCACGGAGATCACGAGCCCCGCGAGCAGCACGACCCAGCCGATCACCATCACGGGCGTGACGGGGATGCAGGAGAGGATGACGCCGAGGACGGCCAGACCGAGGCCGACCAGACCCAGGATCGAGATCGACGCCGGCGCGCTGGGGGCCGTGCCATAAGGAGCGGCGCCCGCCGCAGCATAGCCGGGCGCTCCGCCCTGCGAACCGGGGGCTGCAGCAGGATACGCGGGTGCCTGGGGCACGCCGGCGTACGTCGGAGCGGCCTCGGGGTAGCCCGCCGAGGGCGCGTAGCCCGGTGCCGGTGCGGCATACGGGGGAAGCCCGCCGGTTACCGGCGGAGTCTGCTCACCGGCGCCCGGTGCTTCGAACTGCTGAGTGGGCTGCTCGGCGGGGGCGTCGAACGGGATCGTCGGCTGCTCCTGAGCGGGCGCCCACGCGTCGGTAGTCGGCTGCTCACCGTATGACAGGTTCTCGGGCACCGGAGGGACTTCGGGGACCTCGGAGGCTGCAACCGGAGCGGCGTCTTCGGAAGGCACGGAGGGGGCGGCCTCGATGACCCGCTCTTCGGCGGGCGCGAACGGATTCGACTCGGCGGTCTCGACGGAAGGCGTCTCGGCGACAGGGGCCTCGGGCTCGGCGACCGGTGCGAAATGCTCCGTCCACTGGGTGCCGTCCCACCAGCGCTGTCGGCCGGACCCGTCGTCGTACCAGCCAGCAGGTGTCGTCATGATGTGCATCCCCCTCGGAATCGGTCCCCGCGCGATCGCGCGGATCAGCAGTTCATGTATAGCAGTGACCGTCGACGCAAGGCAGGTGTGCGGGGTGTCGCTCGCGGGCAGGGGAGAGGTGGAGCTTAGGCTCGTACCGCCATGATTCGGTTCGAGAACGTCACGAAACGCTATCGCGGGACCACCAGGCCCGCTCTGTCCGGCGTCGACTTCGAAGTCCAGCGGGGAGAGTTCGTCTTCCTCGTCGGTGCATCGGGGTCGGGCAAGTCGACCTGTCTGCGACTGATCCTCCGCGAGGAGGTGCCGACGTCCGGACGCGTCGCCGTGCTCGGTCGAGATCTGCGTTCCCTCGCCAATCGCAAGGTGCCCTATTTCCGGCGCCACATCGGCTCGGTCTTCCAGGACTTCCGCCTGCTGCCGTCGAAGACGGTGTTCCAGAACGTGGCCTTCACACTGCAGGTCACTGGCTCGTCGCGCGGATTCATCCAGCAGGCGGTGCCCGAGGCTCTCGCTCTCGTCGGTCTCGACGGAAAGCAGAAGCGGATGCCGCATGAGCTCTCCGGCGGTGAGCAGCAGCGCGTGGCGATCGCCCGCGCGCTGGTCAATCGCCCGCAGGTGCTGCTCGCCGACGAGCCCACCGGCAACCTCGACCCCGGAACCTCGGTCGACATCATGCAGCTGCTCGCCCGTATCAACGCCGGAGGAACGACCGTGCTGATGGCTACGCACGAGGCGGCGTTCGTCGACGCGATGCAGCGCCGCGTCATCGAACTGCGCGACGGGGAGATGGTGCGCGACGAAGTGCACGGCGGATACGGCGACACCTCGAACATCCCGCGGTTGGTGCCGGAAGAGGTGCGAGGAGCCGCGGCCGCGGCAGCCCTCACCGCCGTCCAGGAGGTTCAGCGCCAGACCGCCGACCTCTCTGTCGTGCGGGCATCACTCGCCGAGGAGCTCAGCGCGCAGCGCAAGGCCGCGGCTGCCACCTCCGACGCGGTGCCGACGGCATCCGAGACTCCCGAAGCGCAGGCGGCTCCGGCCGAGCCGCAACCGGCTGCTGAGGTCGAGCAGCCTGCAGCCGTGGGCCCGCGCACGCACCCGATCATGCTTCCGCAGGTCGATGTCGCCGAGCTCGGCGTCGCCGACCGACTGGGCCTCTCCGACGACAGCGACGAAGTGGGGCCGACCTCATGAGAATCGGTCTGATCCTCGCGGAGGCCCTCGGCGGCCTTCGACGCAACATCTCGATGGTGATCTCGGTCGTGCTGGTCACCTTCGTGTCGCTGACGTTCGTGGGCGCGGCCATCCTGATGCAGGCGCAGATCGGCACGATGCGGGCCTACTGGTCCGAGCGCGCTCAGGTCGTCGTCTCGATGTGCTCCACTCTGTCCGAGTCGACCGAGTGCGTCGACGGCGCGGCCTCGGAGGAGCAGACGGCGGCGGTCAAGGCTCAGCTCGAGGACGACGCGCTCTCCCGGCTGATCTCTGACGTGCGCTTCGAGACCAAGGACGAGGCCTACGCCAACATCGTCGAGCAGCTCGGAGAAGACAAGGCGAGCCTGTTCAGCGCAGAGCAGATGTCGGAGAGCTTCTACGTGACTCTCAAGGACCCGGCGCAGTCGCAGGTGCTGGTCGAGGCGTTCAACGGGAAGACCGGCGTCGAGCAGGTGACCGATCAGTTGCAATACCTCGAACCTCTGTTCTCAGCGCTCACGGTTGCGACCTATATCGCGGTCGGCATAGCCGTGCTGATGCTGATCGCAGCGATCCTGCTGATCGGCACGACCATCAGACTGTCGGCGTACGCGAGACGCAAGGAGATCGGCATCATGCGGCTGGTCGGCGCCTCCAACCGCTTCATCCAGACGCCGTTCGTCCTCGAAGGAGTGTTCGCGGCCTTCCTCGGCTCGGTGCTCGCGAGCGCCGCGGTGCTCGCCGGGGTGCATTTCGGGGTCGACGGCTACCTCCGCGGCCGCGTCGCGTTCATCACGACATGGGTGGGGATGAAGGACGCGGCGATCGTCGTGCCGGTGCTGATCGGCATCGGGATCGTGCTCGCCGCGCTCTCGGCCGGCTTCGCGATCCGCCGATGGCTGCGCACCTGAGGTAGGCTGGTCGGCTGGCCGCCGACGATCATGGCCGGCCACCGACACGGAGAGCAGGAGCATCATGCCCAGGGAACGCGGGGAGAAGGTCGTCGCGACCAATCGTCGCGCACGTCACGACTACAACATCGAGAAGTCGTACGAGGCGGGGATGGTGCTCACCGGCACCGAGGTCAAGTCGCTGCGCCAAGGGCGCGCCAATCTGAGCGACGGATACGCCTTCATCAAGGGCAACGAGGTGTTCCTCGACTCCGTGCACATTCCGGAGTACTCGCAGGGCCACTGGACCAATCACTCCGCCAAGCGCATCCGCAAGCTGCTGCTGCATCGCGAGGAGATCGCGAAGCTGCAGCATGCCGTCTCTGCCGGGGGCTACACGCTCGTCCCGCTCAAGCTGTACTTCTCCGACGGCCGGGCCAAGGTCGAGATCGCCCTCGCGAAGGGCAAGCGCGAGTTCGACAAGCGTCAGACGCTCCGCGAGCGCCAGGACACTCGTGAGGCCGAGCGCGCCATGCGGATGCGCAACCGCACCGGGGAGTAGCCCCCAGACAGACTCAGGGACCCGGATTCAGGGCGCTCTGAAGGAACGCGATCTCGCGATCCAACGCATCGACGATGGTCTCGGCGCGGCGGAACCCGTGTCCCTCCGCCGGGTATTCGACGTACTCGTGGGCGACGCCGTGCGCGGCCAGGGCATCGCGGATCGCCTCGGACTGCGAGGGAGGAACCACGCGGTCGTCGGCGCCCTGCAGAAGCAGCACCGGCACGTCGATGCGATCGGCGTTCGTGAGGGGCGAGCGGTCGATATAGAGCGATTCGGATGCCGGCAACGGGCCCACCAGTCCCTCGATGTAGTGCGCTTCGAAGTCGTGCGAGTGCTCGACGAGGCCGCGCAGATCGGTCACGCCGTACCTGCTGATCCCCGCGGCGAACGTGCCTCCCCGCACCAGGGCCGACAGAACCGTCCAGCCGCCGGCCGAACTGCCGCGGATGGCGATGCGCGCGGGGTCGGCGTGCCCGGCGTCCGCAAGGCCTCGTGCGGCGGCGATCACGTCGTCGACGTCGACGACGCCCCACTCGCCGAGCAGCCGCTCGCGATAGGCGCGGCCGTAGCCGGTGGAGCCGCCGTAGTTCACGTCGAGCACCCCGATTCCGCGGCTGGTGTAGAAGGCGATGGCGGTGGACGCCGCGCCTGTGACGTGCGCGGTGGGCCCGCCGTGCACGAAGACGACGTACGGCGGGAGCTCGTCGGACGGCGGCTCGACGTGGGGATTCGCGGGGGGATAGGCGAAGGCGTGCACGGGACCATGCTCGCCGTCGACGACGATCCCGCGCGCGGGTGGCATCCAGGCCGCGTCGACCGGCGTCCCGCCGGCGATCGTGGTCACGACACCGGTGTCCGCGTCTGCGCACCACACGCCTGGTGAGACGGTCGAACCGTTGCCGCTGAGCAGCACGCGCGATCCCTCAGCTGCGTCGACGCTCACGTGGCCGTCGCAGGGCGCGTCCAGAGTGCGCGGCGCGCCCTCGGGTGAGATCACGACGACCTCGTCGCGCCCGTTCGTGCGCACCGCGACGATCCGTCCGTCGGACAGCGGCTGGTACCAGCGGTTGCCCAGCACCCACAGTCCGTAACCGGTGTCGGCATCCGTCGTGGTGACGGGCACGGCCTCGCTCACCGGGGCCGACCGTTCCAGCCGCAGGCGGTGCAGTTGCCACCGGCCGTCCGGATCGTCTGCGAAGAGCAGCTCGTCGTCGCCGATCCACTCCGGCTGCAGCGCCGCTCTGGTGCGTATCGGAGCGAGACTCTGGTCGTCGAGATCGACGGTCACCAGCTGCGCCTCCTGCCACGGCATCCGGCTGCCGCTCCACTCGACCCAGGCCATGCGGCTGCCGTCGGGGGAGAGGGCGGGATGCGCGAAGAAGACTGTGCCTTCCACGATCACCTGGATCGCCGAGGGATCATCGGCCGCGGAGCCGTCGGACGGGATCTCGACGATCGCGCGCAGGTGGGGATCGACGGAGAGATCCTCGCGCACGGCGAACAGACGCCCGCGCTGCAGGCGGAGGCCTCCGTGCGCGGGACCCGCGGGCGTGAGGGGCACCGGCTCGACGCCGGGCTCGAGGCGGTGCACCCGCTGATCGCGGGCGTCGACGAAGAACAGCGTGCCGTCGGCGTCGGCCGCCCAGGATCCGCCACCGTACTCGTGCACGCGGGAACGGGCGCTCCAGGGAGCGGGCAGCACTTCTCGTCCCGAGGTGCTCCGCACGGTCATCCGCCCGCCCTCGGCAGGCACGGACTCGCCCCACCAGATCTCCTCGCCGACGAAGGCCGATCCGTCGATGCGAGGGACGGATGCCGCGACCGACGCGGCGGTGAAGGGCGAGGGCCAGAACCCGAACGGCGTCGACATGACCTCGAGCCTATTGCGACGATGACACACGACGTCACAGTTGATGCGGAGCGCGGAGGATTGCCATAGGTTTCTGGAAACGCCCGGTTCACCCTGAGCGTGGAGCGACAGCCGAGCCCGGCACCCGCCCGCGAAAGAGACGCAGAAGCGCGTCGTTCGCGGCCCTGTGCCCGCCCTGTCCCCTGGAGTAGAAGATGTCTTCCGAGACGACGAAGCCCTCTGCAGATCAGACCAGCAGAGTGCCGTTCTCGTTCGAGCTGTACCCGCCGCGCTCCGAGTCGAGCCAGACGGCGCTGCACGAGACGGTGCGACGGCTCGCCGCCGCAGGGCCGGACTTCATCTCGGTGACCTACGGCGCCGGCGGCTCGACCGGCGGGCGCTCGCTCGAAGTTCTGCGATTCATCCGCGAGCACACCGACGTCGAGCCGCTCGCGCACATCACCTGCGTCGGCAACACCTATGCGGGTGCGGCGGGCCTCATCAGGGAGTTCCTGGATGCCGGAATCCTCAGCTTCCTCGCGCTGCGCGGCGACCCGCCTGTCGGCCACGACGAACCGTTCCTCGGCGACCTCGAGAGCGCGGCGCAGCTCGTGCAGCTGATCGATCGCGTGCAGGCGGAACGGTCACCCTACGAGGAGTCGCCCGTCCCGGGGTTCCCGGGAGCAGCGACGGTGGGTGCCCGGCGGAAGGCGTCCGTCGCCGTGGCGGCCTTCCCGAACGGGCATCCGCGGTCGACCCATCGCTGGCAGGACATCGACGCCCTGCTCGCGAAGCAGGCGGCGGGTGCGACGTCGGCGATCACACAGCTGTTCTTCCACTCCGACGACTACCTGAGCTTCGTCGAGAAGGCGCGCGCCGAGGGGGTCACCATCCCGATCCTCCCCGGCATCATGCCGATCGTGTCGCCCGTGCGCCTCACCCGCGTGCTGGAGCTGACGGGCGAGACCCTGCCGAGCGAACTCGCCATCGCGCTCGATGTCGAGCCGACGCCGGAGGGGCGCCATGAGATCGGCGTCGAGTGGGCGGCCCGTCTCGCCCGCGAGGTGATCGCGGGCGGTGCCCCCGGCATCCACCTGTATGCGTTCAACCAGCACGACACCGTGCTCACCGTTCTCGAAGAGGCCGGCGTCCTGCCGGTCGCTCGCATCCGCTGACCCCGCTGAACCCCCATCGAAAGGCTCCACCATGTCCGGATTCCCTGAGGGCACCATCCTCGGCTACCCCCGCATCGGCCGACGCCGCGAGCTCAAGAAGGCCGTCGAGGCGTTCTGGGCCGGTCGCTCCGACCTCGCCCAGCTCGAGGCGACCGCCGCGGAACTCCGAGCCGCGACCCGCGAACGGCTCGCCTCGCTCGGTCTCGGCCGCGCCGACTCCGCCATCCCCGAGTCGTTCTCTTTCTACGACCAGGTGCTCGACGCCGCAGTCGCCGTCGGTGCGATCCCCGCACGCTTCGAAGACCTCCGCGCGGCGGACGGCACGATCGGGCTTCCCGCCTACTTCACGATCGCGCGCGGTGAGGGCGATCGCGCTCCGCTCGAGATGACGAAGTGGTTCGACTCGAACTATCACTACCTGGTGCCCGAGATCGGGCCGGACACGAGCTTCTCGCTCTCCGACGACCGTCTCGTGCGCGACGTCGCCGAGGGCGTCGCCGCCGGCTTCGTGACGCGTCCTGTGATCGTCGGACCCGTCACGCTCCTCGCGCTGGCGAAGGCGGCGGACGGCGCGCCCGATGACTTCGACCCGCTTTCCCGCCTCGACGACCTTCTGCCCGTCTACGTCGAACTCCTCGCGGCCCTGAAGGATGCGGGAGCGGAGTGGGTGCAGCTCGACGAACCGGCGCTCGTGAGCGAGTCGCTGCCCGCGTCCGTCGCCCAACTGGCGGATGCTGCGGCCCGCGCGCTGGCTGTGCTCGGTGGCTCGTCCGACCGTCCCTCGATCCTGGTCGCAGCTCCCTACGCCGACCTCGGCGAGGTGTTCCCGGTGCTCGCCGCCGCCCCGATCGAGGCGATCGGGGTGGACCTCGTCCGCGGTGGAGTGCCCGCGGAGGCCCCGGGCCTCGAAGGCAAGGCCCTCGTCGGGGGAGCGATCGACGGGCACAACATCTGGCGCGGCGATCTCGCTGCGGCGGCCGACAAGCTCGAGGCGCTGGGCGGACTCGGTGCGGCATCCGTCTCGGCATCCACCTCCACCTCGCTGCTGCACGTGCCGCATGACGTCGACGACGAGACGAAGCTCGACGCGCGCCTGGTCTCGTGGCTCGCGTTCGCCGACCAGAAGGTCGCGCAGGTCGTGACCCTCGCTCGCGGCCTCGCCGAAGGACGCAGCGCGATCGCGGCCGAGCTCGACGCGGCATCCGCCGCCCTGGCCGACCGACTGTCGGCCCCGGGCGTGCGCGACGGCGCCGTGCGCGATCGCGCCCTCACCGACGCCGACTTCTCGCGTGCGTCCTACGAGGAGCGCGAAGCGGCCCAGGAGGCGCTCGGCCTGCCCGCCCTGCCGCTCACCACGATCGGATCGTTCCCGCAGACCGGTGACATCCGCCAGGCACGCGCCCGCTTCACGAAGGGCGAGATCCCCGTGGAGGACTACGAGGAGTTCCTGCGCCGTGAAGTCGCCAGCGTCGTCTCACTGCAGGAGGATCTCGGTCTCGACGTCCTCGTGCACGGCGAGCCGGAGCGCAACGACATGGTGCAGTACTTCGCCGAGAACCTCGATGGCTTCGACGTCACCGAGAACGGCTGGGTGCAGTCCTACGGTTCCCGCGCGACGCGTCCGTCCATCCTCTGGGGCGACGTCTCGCGTCCGGCGCCCATCACGGTGGGCTGGTCCACGTACGCGCAGTCACTGACCACCGCGCACATGAAGGGCATGCTCACGGGCCCCGTGACGATCCTCGCCTGGTCGTTCGTCCGCGACGACCAGCCGCTCGCCGAGACGGCCAACCAGGTCGCGCTCGCGCTGCGCGATGAGATCGCCGACCTCGAGGCCGCGGGCATCGCGATCATCCAGGTCGACGAGCCCGCGCTGCGCGAGCTGCTCCCGCTCAAGAAGGCGGACCAGCCCGAGTACCTGCAGTGGTCGGTGGACTCGTTCCGTCTCGCCACGGGTGGAGCCGCCTCAGGCACGCAGGTGCACACGCACCTCTGCTACTCGGAGTTCGGGGTCGTGATCGACGCGATCCGGGCGCTCGACGCCGACGTCACCTCGATCGAGGCGGCACGCAGCCGTATGGAGGTCGTCGCGGACGTCGCCGAGGCGGGCTTCGACCACGGCATCGGGCCCGGCGTGTACGACATCCACTCGCCGCGGGTGCCGAGCGTCGAAGAGGTCGAGGCGCTCCTGCGCCGGGCCGTCGACGAGATCCCGCTGCGTCAGCTCTGGGTGAACCCCGATTGCGGTCTGAAGACCCGCGGCTACGACGAGACGGTCGCGTCGCTGCGCAACATCGTCGAGGCGACCCGTCGCGTCCGGGAGGACGTCTCGGTCGCCGTCTGATCGAGGATCGTCGGTCCGCAGCAGTGCCGGGAGCCCGCCGAGAACGGATGCCGGCGCCGCCCGCGAACAGCAGAAGCCCCCTTCACCTGTGAAGGGGGCTTCTGCGCGTCGGAGACCGTTCAGACGGCGCGGAGCACCGCCACGACCTTGCCGAGGATCGTCGATTCGTCGCCGAGGATCGGTTCGAAAGCGGAGTTCCGGGGGAGCAGCCAGGTGTGACCGTCACGACGGCGGAGGACCTTGACTGTGGCCTCGCCGTCGAGCATGGCGGCGACGATCTCGCCGTTCTCGGCCGTGTGCTGGGTGCGGACGACGACCCAGTCGCCGTCGCAGATCGCCGCGTCGATCATGGACTCGCCTGACACCTTGAGCATGAACAGGTCGCCCTTGCCTACCAGCTGGCGGGGGAGCGGGAAGATCTCCTCGACCTGCTGATCGGCCGTGATCGGGACTCCGGCTGCGATGCGTCCGACGAGCGGCACCAGGGCGGCATCGCCCACCGGGGTCGCGACGTCGGCGGGGTTCTCGCCGCTCGTGCCTGGCAGATCGATCAGCACCTCCATGGCACGGGTCTTTCCAGGGTCGCGGCGCAGGTAGCCGCTGAGCTCGAGCTGGCCGAGCTGATGGGTGACGCTCGACAGCGACTTGAGGCCGACGGCGTCGCCGATCTCGCGCATGCTCGGCGGATAGCCGTGCCGGCTGATCGAGTTCTGGATCACCTCGAGGATCGCCATCTGCTTGGGGCTCAGGCTCTTTCGGCGACGGGTGCGCGGCGCCTCGGGCTCAGGTGCGGAGTTGTCGCTCATCGTGCTCCTTAGATGCGTGATTCCGGGGCCGCAGTTCGAATGTCGGTGGTCCGTGATGTGGTGTCCGTATCGAAACCGTATCCGAGAAACGGGCCGATCTGGAAGATCTGTTCGAGCGTGTCGGCAGATTCTCGAACCAGGTTTCGAAGAACGCTTGACAGATGTTCGAATTCGAATATAGATTCGGAACGTAGCTTCGCATCCACGGCTCCCGGCCGAGTCCTGAATGCGAACGCTACGCCAACTTCCCCCTCAGGGGGCTTCCCGCAGGGAAGCGACAAGAAGGAGCACGACATGAGCACCATCGCCTTCGGCACCGCGGCAGTTCTTCCGGCACGTCCGGCGACGCGCCTGCGAGTGACGGCGCGTGGTCGCCGTGTGCTCCTGGCCCTCGCGTCGATCCCTCTCGCCGCTGGTATCGCATTCGGCGTCCTCAGCGGCGGCAGCGCTCTGGCCTCGAACGACGCGGTCTCCACGGCGACGTTCGAGACCGTCACGGTCGTGCCCGGTGACTCGCTCTGGTCGATCGCCTCGAAGGTCGCTCCGAATGAGGACCCGCGCGGCGTCATGGACGAGATCAGCGACCTCAACATGCTCGAGGGTTCGACCCTGCAGGTCGGTGACGAGCTCGCGATCCCTGCTCGGTACACGAGCTGACCATCGATGTACGCGAACTGACCATCGTTCGGTTCTGGGAGCGTCCTTCGGCAGGCTCAGGAACCCAAGGGGCGAAGTGTGTCACCTGGCTCGGTTGCATAGCCGGTGCGTTCTAGCATGGGAAGGGTGACCGCTTCTCTTGACGACCTGCCGCTTCGCGACGACCTCCGGGGGCTGACGCCTTACGGTGCACCTCAGGCTCCCCTCCCGATCGCGCTCAACGTCAACGAGAACACCCATCCGGTGCCGGATGCCGTCGCCAGCGACATCCTCGACGACATCGCGGTCGCGATCCGCGACGTGAACCGCTACCCCGACCGGGAGTTCACGACGCTGCGTGAGGCGTTCGCGTCGTACCTCGGGCACGGTCTGACCTCCGAGCAGATCTGGGCGGGCAACGGATCGAATGAGGTGCTGCAGCACATCCTGCAGGCCTTCGGCGGCCCTGGGCGCACCGCGTTCAGTTTCGCGCCCACCTATTCGATGTATCCGCTGATCGCTCAGGGGACAGGTGCCCGCTGGGTGGCCGGCACCCGCGAGCCGGACTACACGATCACCCCGGACGACGCCGCGGCGCAGGTGCGCGACGCGGATCCCGACGTGATCCTGTTGTGCTCGCCGAACAATCCGACCGGCACGCCGCTTGGGCTCGACGTGGTCGAGGCGGTGTACGACGCGGCTCGTGGCATCGTGATCGTGGACGAGGCTTATCAGGAGTTCGCGCCGCGGGATGCGGCATCCGCCCTCAGCCTGCTCGAGGGGCGTCCGCGCCTCGCCGTCTCGCGGACCATGAGCAAGGCCTTCGCCTTCGCGGGCGCCCGAGTCGGCTATCTCGCCGCCGACCCCGCGTTCATCGACGCACTGAGGCTGGTGCGTCTGCCGTACCACCTGAGTGCGCTCACGCAGGCCGCTGCCGTCGCCGCTCTGCGCAACGCCGACGTGATGCTGGGGATGGTCGACGAGATCGTCGAGCAGCGCGACCGCATCTCGGCCACGCTCGAGGCGCTCGGCTACACCCCCCACGAGTCCTGGTCGAACTTCGTCCTGTTCGGTGGCGTGTCCGATCCGAAGGCGACCTGGCAGGGGCTGTACGACCAGGGCGTGCTCATCCGCGACGTCGGGATCCCCGGGCACCTCCGCGTCACCGCGGGAACCGAGGCGGAGACCACGGCGTTCCTGGACGCTCTCGCCTCGATAGGATCGGCTTCATGAGCACCCCCGCGCCTCGCACCTCTCGTCGTGTCCGCAGCACGTCCGAGTCGACCGTCGAACTCGAGTTGAACCTCGACGGGACGGGCGTCAGTCACATCGACACCTCCGTGCCGTTCTTCGATCACATGCTCACGGCGTTCGCGAAGCACTCGCTCACCGACCTCACCGTGCGCGCATCCGGCGACACCGACATCGACGCGCACCACACGGTCGAGGACGTCTCGATCGTGCTCGGCCAGGCGATCCGCGAGGCACTCGGCGACAAGTCGGGCATCTCGCGGTACGGCGACGCTCTCGTGCCTCTCGACGAGGCTCTCGCTCAGGCTGTCGTCGACATCTCGGGGCGTCCCTACCTCGTGCACGAAGGCGAGCCGACGGGCTTCGAGTTCCACCTCATCGGCGGCCACTTCACCGGCGCGCTCGTGCGTCACTCTTTCGAAGCCATCACCTTCAACGCCGGTCTCACTGTGCACGTGCGCGTTCTCGGCGGCCGTGACCCGCATCACATCGCGGAAGCGGAGTACAAGGCGTTCGCACGTGCGTTCCGCCAGGCGAAGGCGCTCGATCCACTGGTCGACGGCATCCCGTCGACCAAGGGCGCACTGTGAGCACTGCACCGAGAGTCGCCGTCTTCGACTACGAATCCGGCAACGTGCACTCCGCGGTCAAAGCTCTCGTCGCCGCCGGTGCGGATGCCGTGCTCACGCGAGACAAGAAGCTCACGCTCGAGGCCGATGGTCTCGTCGTGCCCGGCGTCGGCGCCTTCCAGGCCGTCCGCGACGCCCTGTACGCGCACGGCGGTGACGAGATCATCGACCGTCGACTCGCGGGCGGGCGACCGGTGCTCGGCATCTGCGTGGGCATGCAGGTGCTCTTCGCCCACGGGGTCGAGCGGGGTCGTGACACGGAGGGTCTCGGCGAGTGGCCGGGTGCGGTCACCGAGCTCAACGCCCCCGTCCTCCCGCACATGGGCTGGAACACGGTCGAGCCCGGCGATGACAGCGTGCTGTTCCGGGGCATCGAAGACGAGCGCTTCTACTTCGTGCACTCCTATGCCGCGCAGTCGTGGGAGCTCGACGTGATCCCGCCGTTCCCGCAGCCCGTGCTCACGTGGACGACGTATGGCGACCCCTTCCTCGCGGCGGTCGAGAACGGACCGCTGTCGGCCACGCAGTTCCACCCGGAGAAGTCGGGGGACGCCGGCATCCAGCTGCTGCGCAACTGGGTCGGAAGCCTCTGATTCCGGTGTTCGACGTCACGCATTTGGGTGAGCGTCGATCGCAGGGGTACCCTCGTTTCTCGTGCCCGCCATGGGCGCCTTCTCACCACTCAAGGACGTCATGAACGACTTCGCACAGTCCCCTTCGCTCACTCTGCTCCCCGCGGTCGACGTCGCCGGCGGCAAGGCCGTCCGTCTCACGCAGGGCGAGGCCGGAAGCGAGACCAGCTATGGCGACCCGCTGGACGCCGCGGGGGAGTGGGTCGCGCAGGGTGCGCAGTGGATCCACCTCGTCGACCTCGACGCGGCCTTCGGACGCGGCAGCAACGCGCCGATCCTGCGCAAGGTCATCAAGCAGTTCAAGAACGTGAACGTCGAACTCTCCGGCGGCATCCGTGACGACGCCACCCTCGAGGCGGCGCTCGAGAGCGGGGCGACCCGCATCAACCTCGGCACGGCCGCGTTGGAGAACCCGGAGTGGGCAGCCGACGTGATCGGCCGCTACGGCGAGGCGATCGCGGTCGGCCTCGACGTGCGCGGCACGACGCTCGCCGCTCGGGGCTGGACCAAGGACGGCGGCGACCTCTGGGAGGTCCTGGCCAGGCTCGAGGATGCCGGCTGCAGCCGCTACGTCGTCACCGACGTCACGAAGGACGGAACGCTGCGCGGCCCGAACCTCGAGCTTCTGCGCGAGATGACGTCGCGCACTCCGAAGCCCGTCGTGGCTTCCGGCGGCATCGCCAACCTCGATGACATCGTCGCTCTTCGCGAGCTCGTGCCCCTCGGCGTCGAAGGCGCGATCGTCGGCAAGGCTCTCTACGCCGGCGCGTTCACGCTGGCCGAGGCGCTGGATGTCGCAGGAGACTGACCCCCACTCCTGCGGACCGGAGTCGCACGGCCACGGCATCCCGGCAGGTCAGGGCGAAGCCGGCGATTCGGCGCCTCCAGGCGGAGCCGGCGATTCGGCAGGCGTCCCGTGGGAGGGGCGCAGCTTCGAGTCGAACCCGCATGCCGGGGATGACGGATCGGCTGATCCCGCTCTGCTCGACGCCCTGCTGAGGTTCCGGTCGGGTGAGGGGTCGCAGGCCGAGGTCGTCGACGCCTTCCGCTCGGCGCGCGTCCTCATCCCTCTCGTCGCCGAGAAGGGCGACGAAGGCGTCGGGCCCACCGGGCTTGTCGTCGACAAGACCCAGGAATTGTCGATCGTGACCGTCGCCGCTCCTGACGGGCGTCGCGTTCAGCCTGTCTTCTCCTCTGTGCAGGCGATGCAGAGGTGGGATGCGACCGCGCGGCCGATTCCGGTAGAAGCGGTGCGTGCGGCTCTAGCGGCCTCGGCGGAGGACACCGACCTGATCGTTCTGGATCCGACCTCTGAGACCGAGTTCGTGCTCCGCCGTCCTGCCGTCTGGGCAGTCGCCCAGGGGCAGGCGTGGGAGCCGAGCTTCCTGTCGCCCGAGGTGTTCCAGGCTCTCCAGGCCAGTGTGGCGCACGAGCTGGCTGTGATCGACGTGGCGGTCGACGCGGGAGACCCCGATGCGCGTCTGCGCGGCCCCGAGCTCGTGGTGATCCTCGAGCTCGTCGACGGCCTTGAAAAAGATGTGCTGGATGCGGTCCTGCAGCGCCTCGCGCAACGCTGGGCGGCAGACGACCGCATCGCCGTGCTCGCCGACTCCCTGACCGTGAAGTTGCGCCGCTCCGCCTGAACGATGCGGTGCCCACGCGGAGCATGAGTCGTGCGCCTCACCGCGTTTCGTCTCGCTCGCTGCGCTCTCTCGCTCAACGACCGGCAGTGTGCGAACAGCGAGACAACGGCTTGATGAGCCCCGCTGCTGGTCGCCCAGGACTAGTCGGTTCGCACCCATGCCCTTCAGCCGAAGTCAACGGTGACGCGAGGGCGCAGGGTCGGAAGGCGCAGGGATTCGCTCCTCAGGCAAATCGGGAGGGGCCCGCGAAGCGGGAGGGTCCCCGCTCTTTGCCTGAGGAGCGAATCCCGGAGCCTGGAGGACCGGAGCCCGAAGGCGGTCAGCTCAGTTGACCGGCCCGGTCCACTTCTCGCCCGGCCCCTTGCCGATCGGGTCGGGGATGCTCGACGCCTCGCGGAACGCGAGCTGCAGCGACCGGAGCCCGTCGCGCAGAGACCTCGCGTGCATGTCGCTGATCTCCGGCGCGCCGGCGGTGATGAGGCCGGCCAGAGCGTTGATGAGCTTGCGAGCCTCGTCGAGGTCGAGCTGCGCTGCGGCATCCGGGTCGTCCGCGAGCCCGAGCTTGACCGCGGCTGCGCTCATGAGATGCACGGCGGCGGTGGTGATGACCTCCACAGCGGGCACGTCCGCGATGTCCCGCGTGGCGGAGGAAGCCGCCTCCTCCTGCCGCGCCCAGCGCTCTTCGCGCTCGCGTGCAGCCTCGTCCGATGCCTGGTTCGTCACTTCGCCTTGCCTTCTGTTAGACTGTGTCGGGCTCCGGAGCGTCATGCTCCGGTACGAAAGAGGATTCACTTCCCACCCGCGCTTGCCGTTCAAGGCTACCGGGTCTAGCACTCCACCGGATCGCATCGAGAGATGCCCCCGGTTGTCTGGGTGCAGAGCCGGCGTCTGAATGCCGGTGGGTGGGGGACGACTCCGATTTCGCCCGGGATGCCGACAGCATCCTGGTGGCCGAAACCATCGTCTAAGGAGTCACGCATCAGCGATCCCCGCACCAATGAGCGCATCCGCGTCCCCGAGGTCCGCCTCGTCGGCCCCGCGGGTGAGCAGATCGGCGTCGTCCGCATCGAGGCGGCGCTGCGCCTTGCGCAGGAAGCCGACCTCGACCTCGTCGAGGTCGCACCCAACTCGAAGCCGCCCGTGGTCAAGATCATGGACTACGGCAAGTTCAAGTACGAAGCCGCCCAGAAGGAGAAGGAAGCTCGCCGCAACCAGGCGAACACCATCCTCAAGGAGGTCCGCTTCCGCCTGAAGATCGAGGCGCACGACTACACGACGAAGCTCAAGCGTGCCGAGGGCTTCCTCAAGGCCGGCGACAAGGTGAAGGCGATGATCCTGTTCCGCGGACGCGAGCAGTCGCGCCCCGAGCAGGGTGTCCGCCTTCTCCGCAAGTTCGCAGAGGACGTCGCCGAGCTCGGAACGGTCGAGTCGAACCCGACCATCGACGGTCGCAACATGGTGATGATCGTGGCTCCGCTGAAGAGCAAGTCCGAGGCCAAGCAGGAGCAGAACGCCGTTCGCGATGCGCAGCGCGCCGCGAACAAGCAGGCTGCTCGCGAAGCCAAGAGCGACACCGACGAGCCGGCCGCGGCCGCAGCGGAGTAACTCCCGCCCCCAGACTCCCGCACCGCGGGTTGACACCGTCGCCTGAAAAGGCGCCATACGAAGGAAGAGAAGATGCCGAAGCAGAAGACCCACTCGGGTGCTAAGAAGCGCTTCAAGATCACCGGCAGCGGCAAGCTGAAGAAGCAGCAGGCCGGAATGCGCCACAACCTCGAGCACAAGTCGAGCCGTCGTACCCGTCGCCTCAACCAGGACCAGGTGCTGTCGAAGGCTGACACCAAGGTCGCCAAGAAGCTTCTCGGTCGCTGAGCGCCCGAACGCACGAATAGGAACACAGGAAAATGGCAAGAGTCAAGCGGGCGGTAAACGCTCACAAGAAGCGTCGGGTCATCCTCGAGCGCGCCTCCGGCTACCGCGGTCAGCGTTCGCGCCTCTACCGCAAGGCCAAAGAGCAGGTCATCCACTCCCTGGTCTACTCGTACCGGGACCGTCGCAAGCGCAAGGGCGACTTCCGCCGTCTCTGGATCCAGCGCATCAACGCCGCTGCCCGCCAGAACGGCATGACCTACAACCGCTTCATCCAGGGCCTGGGCCTCGCGGGTGTCACGGTCGACCGTCGTATGCTCGCTGACCTCGCGGTCAACGACGCCGCCACCTTCACCACGCTGGTGGAGACGGCGAAGAAGGCCCTGCCTTCCGACGTCAACGCGCCGAAGTCGGCTGCGTAAGCACCTCTTCACACAGGGCGCTCTCCTTCGGGAGGGCGCCCTGTCGCATGTCCGACGGGCGTCGAGCGGGACGTCTTGGCGAGCAGCGCGTCGGCGGCGGCCGCGACGATGACGGCCAGCGCGTAGACGACGAGGTCGCGCGGGTCGAAACCGGATCCGAGCACCAGGGCGGAGGGCGGGAAAGCCGCGGCCCAGACCTGCGGAAGGCCGGTCAACTGGAGAAGCTCTACTCCTGTGCAGAACACGAGGGCGATCAGTGCCGGCCTCATCCCGGGGGAGCGCGGCAGCGCGAACGCCGCAATCAGATAGATCAGCACCGCATACAAGGCGTCGCCCGCGATGTCGCCGAGCTGCCCGCCGACGAACCGATGCACGAGCAGACCGGTGGCGACGACGAGGACGGCGAGACCCGCGAGCACTGTCCGGCGACGAGTCACCACCGTTGGGGGAGAGGTCATTGAGGCACCCTACTCTGCAGGCGAGGACGAGGCTGGCAGGGAAAGCTCCTCGCTGTCCCTAGACTGAGACCGTGCTGGAGAACCCCCGGTCCCCCCGAGTCCGTGCCGTCGCCAAACTGACCAAGCGCAGTGCGCGCGCCGAGACCGGGCTGTACCTTCTCGAGGGCCCGCAGGCCGTCCGCGAGGCGCTGACGTACCGGCCGGATGCGATCGTCGAGCTGTTCGCGACGACGAATGGCTGGGAGAAGCACCCCGACATCCGGGCGAAGGCGGCGGATGCCGGCGTCGACGCCGTGCACGTGACCGACTACGTGCTGGGAGCGATGGCCGACACCGTCACGCCCCAGGGGCTCGTCGCAGTGGTCCGGCAGACCCCGACCGCGGTCCGCGAGGTGTTCGCCTCCGCCCCGCGTCTCGTGGCGATCTGCGAGGAGATCCGCGACCCCGGCAACCTCGGCACCATCATCCGCGCGGCCGATGCGGCGGGCGCCGATGCCGTCGTGCTCACGGGGCGCACGGTCGACCCCTACAACCCCAAGGTGGTGCGCGCCACGACGGGGTCGCTGTTCCACCTTCCCGTCTCCGTCGCGGCCGACCTCGGCGAGGTCATCGCACACGCGCACGCTGCGGGACTGAACGTGCTCGCCGCCGATGTGAAGGGCGACGATCTGCTCGCGGCGCGCGCGGAAGGGGTCCTCGCGCAGCCGACCGCCTGGCTGTTCGGCAACGAGGCGCGGGGCCTGGAAGACGATGCGCTCGCGCTCGCAGACCATGTACTGAAACTGCCGATCTTCGGACGGGCCGAGTCGCTGAACCTCGCGACGGCGGCGAGCGTCTGCCTGTATGAGAGCGCCTTCGCACAGCGTGCCGCGTCCGGGTCGTGATGGACCGGTGATGAGCGCCCTCGCCCGGCTGGTACGGTAGATCCCCGGTAGCGCGCGGTGATGTCCGCCGCGCGAGGGGGCGCCGGCTGAAAAGGGGCAGGATCGATGCGGATTCTGATAATCGAAGACGACGAGCGCGTCGCAGCGGCGCTCGACGCGTTCCTCGCGAGGTCGGGTTACGCGACCGAACGCGCGTCGGACGGAGCATCCGCCCTGCAGCTCCTCGACGCGCACACCGAGGTCGTCCTGCTGGATCTGGGTCTGCCTGATGTCGACGGCATCGACCTGTGCCGGCGCATCCGCGCGCGCTCCGACGTTCCGATCGTCGTCGTCACGGCGCGCAGTCAGGTCACTGAGCGGATCAAAGGGCTTCGCGCCGGTGCGGACGATTTCGTGGTCAAGCCCTACGACGTTCATGAACTCCTCGCACGGATCGAGGCCGTCACTCGGCGCTCGCGCCCCGTCCACACCGAAGCCGAGCGCGTCGTCGTGGTGTCCGGCGACGACGTGCGGATCGATCTCGTGGCGCGACGGCTGCTGGTCGGCGACGCGCCCGTCGACCTCACGCCGAAGGAGTTCGACATCGTCGCGGTGCTGGCACGGCATCCGGGAGTCGCGGTGCCGAAGGACCGTCTGATCCGCGAAGTGTGGAACACCGACTGGCGGGGTTTCACGCACTCCCTCGAGGTGCACGTCGGCGCGATCAGGCGAAAGGCCGGCGAGAGACGCTTCATCGAGACGGTGCGCGGCGTCGGCTATCGACTCGTGAGCTCCTGACCTGTGCGTGCCCGACTCGTCGTCGTCTTCCTGGTTCCGCTGATCGCCGTGCTGCTGGCCCTCGGCGGCGCGGCGGGCTGGAGCGCCGCGCGCAGCATCCAGCAGACCTTCTACACGCAGCAGCTCGGCGACCTCGGCTACTTCGTGACGACCGCACGACAGTCTCTTCTCGCGGGCAGCACTGCCGTGTTCGACGCCGAGGCCGCCCGCTTCCAGGAGGTGTACGGCACGCAGGTCGCGGTCTTCGATCTCTCGGGAGGAGTGTGGGCGGCGAGCGACATCGCGTCGTCCCGTCCGCTGTCCGAGACACAGGGCGAGCAGGTCGTTCAGGCTCTCTCCGGACGCCGTGCGGAGGTCCCCACGCCGGCGCAGCCCTGGGTCGTCGCGGACCTGTCGCTCGTCGAGCCCGTGTTCGATGACGGCGATGTGATCGGCGCGGTGATGATCTCGGCGACCGGCGAAGCGGCTCGCGTCGCCATCGCCAGGCAGGTCACGATCTTCGCCGTGATCGCCGTCGTGTCGATCGCTCTGGGAATAGGGCTGGTGTTCCAGCTCGCCCGATGGGTGCTGTCGCCCGTGCGCCGACTCGATGAAGCGATGGTCGCGATCGAGCACGGCGCGATGGACGCTCGCGTCGATGTCGACACGGGACCGCCGGAACTGCGCCGGGCGACGCAGGTGTTCAACGGCATGGCCGACGAGAT
The DNA here is from genome assembly GCF_044987465.1 of Microbacterium sp. ZW T6_19. NCBI lineage: Bacteria > Bacillati > Actinomycetota > Actinomycetes > Micrococcales > Microbacteriaceae > Microbacterium > Microbacterium sp. ZW T6_19. The sequence continues at coordinate 364,998 of NZ_JBJDRH010000004.1, forward strand.
CGAACGCGTGGTCGCGCGGCAGCAGGAATTCGCGGCCAACGCCTCGCATGAACTGCGCAATCCGCTCAACGCCCTTCTGCTGCGCGTCGAGTACCTCGCGACCGGCCTGGGGCCCGAGTGGGATGGAGACGTCGAGGAGACTCGGCAGGAGGGGCGGCGGATGACGGAGATACTGGAGACGCTTCTCGCCCTCACGCGAAGCGGGCGCGGCGATTCGACCTTCTCCGCCGTCGATCTCACGGCTCTCGCCGCGCGACGCGCGGGTGCCTGGCGTGAGGTCGCGGCGCAGCGCGGAGTCACGCTGAACGCCGACGGCGGCGACGCCGTGCTGAGCGTCACCGACCGCATGATCGTGGAGAGCGCTCTCGACGCCCTCATCGACAATGCGGTGAAGTTCTCACCCGACGGGGGCGTCGTCGATCTCCGCGCAGCACGGGACGGCGTCGAGTGCAGCATCACCGTGAGAGACCACGGACCCGGCCTCACTCCGGATCAGGCCGTCCAGGCCGCCGATCGGTTCTGGCGGGGTGCGGACGGCGACGACGTGCCGGGCAGCGGTCTCGGACTCGCGATCGCGACGGACCTCATGCGTTCGATCGGGGGAGACCTTCTGGTGTCTCCGGCGGACGGCGGAGGTCTGCAGGTGGCGCTGCGTCTGCGGGACGGACGCGCGGAATGAGGGCGACAGGGCGGAGGGTCGCGGCAGGGGTGCTGACGGTGATCGCGATGCTGGCCATGAGCGCCTGCGCGTCTCGCGCCGGCGAGTGGACGGATCAGACCTACACGATCGCCGGAGGCAGCCCGACGGGCGTCTACTACGACTACGGCGGGCGGATCGCCGACACCATGTCGGAAGCGCTGGACATCACGATGCAGGTGGAGCAGACCGCCGGGTCGCTCGACAATCTCCGCCGCGTCGGCACGGGGGAGGCGCTGCTCGGATTCGCGCAGGCGGATGCTGCGGCCGACGCCGAGATGGGGACCGGAGCGTTCGACGAAGCGCTTCCGATCGTCGCGATCGCGCGACTGTACGACGAGTACCTGCACGTGGTCGTGCGGGGAGACTCCGACATCGACTCGATCACCGACCTCGCCGGAGCGACCGTGTCACTGGGCGCGCGCGATTCCGGCGTGAATGTGATCGCGACGCGGGTTCTCGACGCCGCGGGAGTCGACATCGCTACTGTCGACGATCCGCAGCTCGGTCTGAGCGATTCGATCGGCGCGATGCGTTCGGGGAGCATCGACGGCTTCTTCTGGGTGGGCGGACTGCCGACGCCGGGCATCGAGGAGCTCGCAGCGACCCAGCCCGTGCGGCTGCTGCCGATAGAGCGGACCTGGGTCACGGCGGTCAACGAACGCTACGCGAACGCCTATCGCACCGCGGACCTCCCCGTCGGCACGTACGGACTGACCGAGAGCGCCCCGACCATGGCGGTCCCCAACTACCTCATCACCGCGTCATCCACCCCCGATGCGGTCGTCCGAGACGTCCTCTCCACCCTCTTCGACGCGCGTCAGCGGATCGCGACCCAGGTGCCGGCCGCTGCTCTGCTCGACCGACGACAGGCGATCTTCACGAGCCCTGTCGATCTGCATCCCGGGGCGGTCGGGTTCTATCGCGGGATGCGCGAGTGAGTGCCGGCGGTGAGTCTCAAGAAATCCTCAAGAAAGCCTCACTCGTGTGCGCTGCTCTGCCAATCTGGGGTCGATCGCATCAGTGATCACACCGATCGGGTGCCAGCCTGACTGCGTCGTCCGGGGGCTGAGGACAGCAGTCAAGGCGACCCCACGGCCTGCTAGGGGCAGGACGTGGGGTGACCCGGTGGGATGTCAGCGTAGACGGATCGCCCTGTTACGAACGGGTAAATGTCGCAGGCGCGGCCTAGAAGCCCGCGAGCGACGTGGCTAGCTTGGAGAGATGATGACCTCAGGTTCGGCCCTCGTGGTGGTCGAGAACGTCCAGAAGCACTACGGAGAATTCCAGGCGCTCACCGACATCGACCTCACCGTGAACGAAGGAGAGGTCGTCGTCGTGATCGGCCCCTCGGGCTCTGGCAAGTCGACGCTGTGCCGCACGATCAACCGGCTCGAGACGATCACCAGCGGCAGCATCCGCATCGACGGAGATGAGCTCCCCGCCGAGGGCAAGGGGCTCGCGCACCTGCGGGCCGACGTCGGCATGGTGTTCCAGTCGTTCAACCTGTTCGCGCACCTGACGATCCTCGAGAACGTCACCCTGGGGCCGATCAAGGTCCGCGGCGTCAAGAAGGCGGATGCCGAGAAAGAGGCCATGGCGCTCCTGGAACGCGTCGGCGTCGCAAAGCAGGCGTCGAAGCTCCCGGCTCAACTCTCCGGCGGCCAGCAGCAGCGCGTGGCCATCGCCCGCGCCCTCGCCATGCACCCCAAGGTGATGCTGTTCGACGAGCCCACCAGCGCTCTCGACCCCGAGATGATCAACGAGGTCCTCGATGTGATGGTCGAGCTCGCACACGAGGGGATGACCATGATCGTGGTCACGCACGAGATGGGATTCGCCCGCAAGGCTGCCGACAGGGTCGTCTTCATGGCCGACGGCCGCATCGTGGAAGAGGCCACGCCCGAAGAGTTCTTCACGCACCCGAAGAGCGATCGCGCCAAGGACTTCCTCTCGAAGCTGCTCACCCACTGAACTTTTCTGCCCTGCACACACAGCACACGAAGGAGACGCACATGCGACGCACACGGACACTGGCAGGAATCGGGATCGCGGCAGCAGCGCTGCTCGCGCTGACCGCCTGCAACAGCGGCACGCCGACCAGCACCGGCACCGGCGGCGGCACGGAGGAGGAGCCTTCGTCGAACAGCACGCCGTGGACGGTGGAGAAGGACGTCAAGATCGACGGGAGCCCCACGTTCGACCGGATCTCGTCGAGCGGCACCATCAAGGTGGGCGTCAAGGAAGACCAGCCCGGTCTCGGCTACCTCGACCCGGTGACGAACGAGCGCACCGGCTTCGACGTGGACATCGCCCGGTGGATGGCCGCATCACTCGGCGTCGACCCCGAGAAGATCGAGTTCCAGGCGATCGCCTCGGCGAACCGCGAGCAGGCGATCGTGAACGGCGACATCGACTACTACGTCGGCACCTACTCGATCAACGACAAGCGCAAGGAGCAGATCTCCTTCGCTGGTCCCTACTTCATCACCGGTCAGGGCCTTCTCGTCGCGTCCGACAGCAAGATCAAGAGCGTCGACGACCTCGACTCCTCGACCACGGTCTGCTCGGCGACGGGATCGACGCCGATCCAGAACATCAAGACGAACTACCCCGAGGTGCCGACCAAGGAGTACGACACGTACTCCAAGTGCGTCGAGGATCTGAAGAACGGACAGGTGGATGCCGTCACCACCGATGAGGCGATCCTCATCGGCTACGCGGCACAGGCCCCCGACCAGATCAAGGTCGTCGGCGAGCCGTTCAGCGAAGAGCGCTACGGCATCGGCATCGCGAAGGGCGACACCGCACTGGTGGAGTACTTCAACACGCAGCTGACCGACGGTGGCGACATCTGGCAGCAGATCTTCGACAACAACCTGGGCGCCTCCGGCGTCAAGGCGACCCAGCCGAAGGTCGACCCGGTCGGTTGACCCTGAGCGGGCGGCCGGAGATCCGGCCGCCCGCCGTCCGTCCGGCATCAGCATCCGAAATCGACAGGAGCATCAGTGGGAGTCATCACCGACCACCTCGACCTCTGGGGCGAAGCGCTGCGGGGAACCCTCGTGCTCTTCTTCGGCGGCGGTCTCATCGCCATCGTGCTCGGACTGATCGTCGGCGCCGCGCGCGTGTCGCCGGTGCCGATCGCGCGAGCCGTCGGCGGGATCTACGTGAACTGGATCCGCAACACTCCGCTCACCCTGGTGATGTTCTTCTTCGCCTTCTGCCTGCCGATCCTCCTCGGCGAGAGAGTCAACTCGCTGCTGCTCGCTGTCGTGGCGTTGGGGATCTACACCGCCACGTATGTCGCTGAGGCGCTTCGTGCCGGGATCAACACGGTTCCGGTCGGACAGGCAGAGGCGGCGCGGGCGATCGGGCTGAACTTCGGACAGGTGATGCGCTACGTCGTGCTGCCTCAGGCGACGCGTTCCGTGGTGCCGCCGATGATGAGCGTGCTGATCGCCCTCATGAAGAACACGACCGTCGCGGCCGGCTTCTCGGTCGTCAATCTCGGCACGATCCGTGCATCCCTCAGCGACGTCGGTGAGAACGCACTGGTGGTGCTGCTCTGGGTCATGGTCGTCTTCGTGGCGCTCGTGCTGCTGCTCGGCTGGCTGCAGCGCTATCTCGAGAACAAGTGGAGGATCGCACGATGAGCTCCGTACTCTTCGACGTCCCGGGTCCCAAGGCGATCGCCCGGAACCGGATCATCGGCGTCCTCACCGTTCTCGTCGTTCTCGCGGTGCTGGCGTGGGTCGTCTGGCGACTGTACGCGACCGGCCAGTTCACCGCCGCGAAATGGAACATCTTCAGCTTCTCCGCCGTCTGGGTGAGGTTCGGGCAGGGCCTGCTGAGCACCCTCGGCGCGTTCGCCGCCGCCGGCGTCGGATCGCTCGTCCTCGGCTTCCTGCTCGGCATCGGACGGCTCTCAGATCACGCCTGGGTGCGAGAGCCGGTCAGATGGATCATCGAGGTGCTGCGCGCGGTTCCGGTGCTCGTGCTGATGATGCTCCTGTACTACGGCCTCCCTGTCATCGGCGTGAAGATGCCTCCCTACTTCGCCGTCGTCATCGCCCTGATCGTCTACAACGGCTCGGTCCTCGCCGAGGTCCTCCGCGCCGGTGTCGAATCGCTCCCGCGGGGGCAGAAGGAAGCGGGCTACGCGATCGGTCTGCGCAAGAGCGGCGTCATGTCGCTGATCCTGCTGCCGCAGGCGGTGCGCGCCATGATGCCGGTCATCATCGCGCAGCTCGTCGTGGCTCTGAAGGACACGGCGCTCGGCTTCATCATCACGTATCAGGAGCTGCTGTACGTCATCAACCAGATCGGCAACCAGGCGCCGTACGGGTCGCCGCTGATCCAGTCGGCCATGATCGGCGGAACGATGTACGTCGCCGTCTGTCTCGTCCTCTCCTACATCGCCTATCGGATGCAGCGTCGTGTGAAGCGCTCGCCGAAGACGCAGGCCCCGGTGGCGAACGTCGCGGCCGACGACGAGGCGACGCTCACCGAGGCGATCGCGCTGCAGAGCCGTGCTGGGAAGTACGACAGCAGCGGTACTGGAATCTGAGCGCGGGGCAAGTCCCCGGTAGACTCGACTCTCGTGTCTGAGTCACCAGAGATCACCCCAGAAGCGGTCGAAGCCGCCGTCGCCGCAGCCCTCGAGGCCATCGGTGCGGCAGCCGACACGACCGAGCTCAAGGCGGCTCGCGCCGCCCACGTCGCAGAGGGATCGCCGCTCGCGATCCTGAACGCCTCGATGCGACAGGTCGCGCCCGAGAACAAGGCCGCGTTCGGCAAGCTCGTCGGCCAGGGCCGAGGGCAGGTCACGCAGGCGCTCGCCGCGAAGGAGGCGGAGCTGGCCGCCGCCGAGGTCGCCGCACGCCTCGAGGCCGAGCGCGTCGACATCACCGCGGTCCCGTCCCGCACGCGTGTGGGGGCTCGGCATCCGCTCACCCTGCTCAGCGAGCAGATCTCTGACATCTTCGTCGGCATGGGGTGGGAGATCGCCGAAGGCCCCGAGCTCGAGCACGAGTGGTTCAACTTCGACGCTCTGAACTTCGATGTCGACCACCCCGCCCGCCAGGAGCAGGACACCTTCTACGTCGACCCGACCTCGCGTCACCTGGTGATGCGGACCCACACCAGCCCGGTGCAGGTGCGTTCGATGCTCGACCGTGAGCTGCCCATCTACGTGCTGTGCCCCGGCCGCGTGTACCGCACCGACGAGTTCGACGCCACGCACCTGCCGGTGTTCACCCAGTTCGAGGGCCTCGTGATCGACAAGGGCATCTCGATGGCGCACCTCAAGGGCACGCTCGACCATGTGGCCCGCCAGCTCTTCGGCCCCGAGGCGAAGACGCGGTTCCGCACGAACTTCTTCCCCTTCACCGAGCCCTCCGCCGAGCTCGACCTGTGGCACCCGACCTTCAAGGGCGGCGCGCGCTGGATCGAGTGGGGTGGCTGCGGCATGGTCAACCCGAACGTGCTGCGTGCCGCGGGCATCGATCCCGACGTGTACAGCGGCTTCGCGTTCGGCATGGGCGTCGAGCGCGGACTCATGTTCCGCAGCGACGTGCAGGACATGCGCGACATGGCAGAAGGCGATATCCGATTCAGCGAGCAGTTCGGGATGGTGGTGTGATGCGCGTACCGCTTTCGTGGTTGCGTGAGTACGTCGATCTGGCAGCGGATGCCACGCCCGAGGACGTCCTCGCGGCGATGGTGTCGGTCGGATTCGAAGAGGAGGACGTCCACCGCTTCGAGATCTCGGGCCCGGTCGTCGTCGGTCAGGTCGTCTCGCTCGAGGCTGAAGCCCAGTCGAACGGCAAGACGATCAACTGGTGCCAGGTCGACGTCGGCGAAGCACACGGCGGCGTCCGGGGGATCGTCTGCGGCGCGCACAACTTCGTCGCCGGAGACAAGGTCGTCGTGACCCTGCCCGGCGCCGTGCTGCCCGGCCCGTTCCCGATCGCCGCGCGCAAGACCTACGGCCACGTCTCCGACGGCATGATCGCCTCGGCTCGAGAGCTGGGGCTCGGCGACGAGCACAACGGCATCCTCGTCCTCTCCGATCTCGGCATCGACGCGCCCGTCGGCACCGATGCGATCGCCCTGCTGGGTCTCGACGACGTCGCGGTGGAGATCAATGTGACCCCCGACCGCGGATACGCGTTCTCCCTGCGCGGAGTCGCGCGCGAGTACTCGCACGCCACCGGCGCTTCCTTCCGTGACCCGGCCGACCGCGACTTCGCGGAACTGCAGCCAGGCACCGGCCACACCGCGATCATCGACGACCGGGCTCCGGTGCGCGGTCGACCGGGCGCCACCGAGTTCGTCACGCGCGTCGTTCGCGATGTCGACCCATCGCGTCCGACCCCGCCGTGGATGATCGCCCGGCTGTCGCTGGCCGGCATGCGATCGCTCGGCATCCTGATCGACATCACGAACTACGTGATGCTCGAGCTCGGACAGCCGCTGCACGGCTACGACCTCGACACGCTGAGCGGGGGCATCACCGTCCGCCGCGCGACCTCCGGCGAGAAGATCACGACTCTCGACGGTCAGGACCGCGCGCTGCACGTCGAGGATCTGCTGATCACCGACGAGTCCGGTCCGATCGGCATCGCGGGCGTCATGGGCGGCGGCACCACCGAGATGAACGATGCGACCCGCAACGTGCTGATCGAGGCGGCGACCTTCGACCCGATCACGATCGCGCGGTCGGCTCGTCGCCACAAGCTGCCCAGCGAGGCGTCCAAGCGCTTCGAACGCGGCGTCGACCCGCTGATCCCGTTCGTCGCGGCCCGCCGTGCCGCCGATCTGATGGTCGAGCTCGCGGGCGGCACGCTCACCGACGAGGGCGGCGCGCTGTTCTCCGAGGTCTTCGTCGGCGAGATCGAGCTGCCGGCCGGGTTCGTGCAAAGGCTCATCGGCGTCGACTACACGGATGCCGAGATCACGGGTGCACTGGAGACGATCGGTGCCGAGGTCACGACGGGGGAGGACCACTGGGTCGTCATCCCCCCGACCTGGCGTCCCGACCTCACCGACAAATGGACGCTCGCAGAAGAGGTCGCCCGCATCCACGGGCTCGATCGCATCCCCTCGGTCCTGCCCACCCCGCCGTCGGGTCGCGGCCTCACCGCGCACCAGCAGGGCCGTCGTCGCGTTTCGAACGCCCTCGCCGCGGCGGGCTTCGTCGAGACCTCTTCCTTCCCGTTCACGAGCGATGTCCAGAACGACCTGCACGGATCCGCCTCCGGCGAGAAGCTGCCCAGCATCCGTCTCGCCAACGCGCTCGACGGCCAGGCGCCGTTCCTGCGTCGTTCGCTGATCCCCGGCCTTCTGCAGATCGCGCACCGCAACATCTCGCGCGGCTTCACGGATCTGGCGATCTTCGAGACCGGCGTCGTGTTCCTGCCCGAGCCCGGGGTGGTCTACGGCACCGACGATGTGCCGCCGCTCGGCGCGCGGCCGAGTGACGACAAGCTCGCCGAGCTCAACGCGTCGATCCCGCCGCAGCACCGCCACATCGCGGCTCTTCTCACCGGCAACGTGTCCGCGCGCCAGCCGGGACGCCCGGCCGAGCCGGCCGGCCTGGCCGAAGCGCTCGACGCCATCGGCGTGATCGCCGCTGCCGCAGGCGTAGAGATCGACGTCGAGCAGAGCCAGCGCGCGGCTCTCCACCCGGGACGCACGGGTGTGCTGCGGGTCGGTGAGACCACGGTCGGCTACGTGGGAGAACTGCACCCCGACGTAGCCGCCGACGCGGATCTGCCGGGACGCGCAACCGTCCTCGAGCTCGACCTCGACGGCGTTCTGTCGCTCGCGGGCGAGTCGGTCGTCGCAGCCTCCCTGTCGGGCTTCCCAGCCGCGACGCAGGACGTGTCGCTCACCGTAGCGGCCGACCTGCCCGCAGCCGAGCTGCGTGCGGCGCTCGTCGAGGGCGCGGGTCCGCTTCTGGAATCGCTGCGTCTGGTCGACGACTATCGCGGCGAGGGTGTGCCGGCGGGTTCGAAGAGCCTCACCTTCGCATTGCGCTTCCGCGCCGACGACCGCACGCTGACCGCAGCCGAGGCGACCGAGGCGAAGCTCGCCGGTGTGGCCGTGGCGGCAGAGCGTTTCGGCGCCGCGCTGCGCGACTGACCAGGATTCGGGTACGGCGCCGGGGTAGCGTGGCGGGATGAGCATCCTCCCGCACAGCACCCCGGCGGCCGTCCCGGAGGGCGCCCGTCCGCTGGGCGAAGGTCCGTTCCTCGTGCCTGGCGATCAGATCGACTGGCACTACCGCGCGCCGGGCTGGCAGCCCGGCGACCCGTCGACGATCTCACCCATGCGTGTGGTTCGTGATGACGAACGCGGTCTCGTCGCCTGGCTCGCGCCTGGGACGCTGCAGGAGGCGCAGGGCTCTGCGACCGGCGACCGGGTCCGCTCGATTCCGCTCGAACGGCGGTGGCTGGATCGTCGTACGAGGATCGTCGAGGAGTGGTGGGGCGGAGGCAGTCTGCGCATCGCTCCGGTCGGAGCCGCCTGGTCCGTGTGCCTGTTCTGGAAGCCTGCAGACGACGGCGACTGGCGTTTCGACGGGTGGTACGTGAACCTCGAGAACGCGCATCTGCGCACCGACCGTGACACGTACTCCTCGGATCACATCCTCGACGTCTGGATCGCGGCGGACCGCACAGTCCATCTCAAGGATGAGGACGAGGTCGTCGCCGCGATCAGCCAGGGGAGGCTGACCCGCGAGCAAGCGGCGCAGATCGAACGTCACGCCGGAGCGGCGATCGAGTCGTTCCGCTCGGGCGAATGGCCGTTCGATGCGGAGTGGATCGATTGGCGGCCCGATCCGTCCTGGACGATTCCCGCTCTGCGCGGTCTGGACGAACTGGGCGGCGCCTGACCTTCGGCTTCCGCTCTCGGCGGATCACCTTCCCTCGGGCGGCGGATGCTGGTGACATGGACGGATGACGAACGCTCTGATCCTCGGCGGAACCGGCTGGCTCTCCGGCCGCATCTCACAACGCCTGCAGGACGATGGCGTCGACGTCACCTGCCTTGCACGGGGCGGCCGGGCGGCGCCTGGCAGCGCCGAGCTCGTGCGCGGAGATCGCGACGACCCTCGCGTGTACGAGGCGCTGTCTGCGCGGGAGTGGGACCACGTGATCGACATCTCCTCGCGGGCCGATCACGTCATCGCCGCCGTGCTCGCGCTCGGCGATCGTGCTGCACGCTGGACGTACGTGTCGTCGGTGTCGGCGTACGCCGATGACGTCACGGTGGGCGCCGACGAATCCGCACGTCTGCACGTTGCGGCGAAGCCGGGAGACGAGTACGAATACGGCGCGCAGAAGGTCGCCGCCGAAGACGCGGTGCGCACCCTCGGCGGTCGTGCACTGATCGTCCGGCCTGGGCTCATCGTCGGATCGGGCGACCCCAGCGATCGTTTCGGCTATTGGGCTGCGGCCGTGCTGAGAGCGGGATCGGCGGACGTGCTGCTGCCGCCGACGGAGGGGCGCACGGCGCAGGTGATCGACGTCGACGACGTCGCGGCGTTCATCGCGACGGCCACCGCCACCGGTGCGATCAACGCGGTCGGTGCGCAGCATCCGCTCGGCGACGTGCTCGCGCTGTTCCGCACAGCGACCGGACACACCGGCGGCACAGTATCGGCCGAGGAGGAGTGGCTCGTCGAGCACGGCGTCGAGTATTGGGCGGGCGAGCGTTCGCTGCCGCTGTGGCTGCCCGCCGAGATGACGGGATTCATGGCGCGGTCGAACGCCGCCTACCTGACGAACGGCGGTCTCCTGCGCCGGCTGGAGGACACGGTGGCAGAGGTCGTTCAGGACGAGCGCGTGCGCGGCGTGGAGCGCGAGCGGCGTGCCGGGCTCACAGGATCCGAGGAGCGGGAGCTCCTCGCCGAACTGCGCCGACTGCCGCTTCGCTAGACTGCCAGCAGTGACACGGGGTGCCGCATCCGCGGCTGAGAACAGACCCGTCGAACCTGATCTAGTTAGCACTAGCGAAGGGAATGTCGCATGAGCGATCTTCTGCGTCCTGCATCCGCCGCCGACCTCGTCACAGAGGCCGCCTCCCTGCTGGAGGTGCTGCGTGCCGACCCGCCGCTGACGCACTGCATCACGAACTCGGTCGTCACGGGCTTCACGGCGAACGTGCTGCTCGCGATCGGGGCGGCGCCCGCCATGGTGGACATCGTCGGCGAGTCCGGCATGTTCGCGGGCATCGCCTCGGGACTTCTCGTGAACCTCGGCACGCCGACCCCCGAGCAGCGGGAGGCGAGCCTCGAGGCGGTCGAGGGAGCCACGGCATCCGGAACTCCCTGGGTCCTCGATCCGGTCGCGATCGGTGCGCTGCCGGTGCGCACCGCGCTCGCGCACCGTCTCGCCGAGCAACGCCCGACCGCGATCCGTGGCAATGCCTCGGAGATCCTCGCACTCGCCGGACTCAGCGCAGGAGGGCGCGGTGTCGATGCGACGGACAGCGCAGACGCCGCGATCGATGCGGCCCGCGCGCTCGCCTCGAGATTCGGCAGCGTCGTGGCGGTCTCCGGACCGGTCGATCTCATCACGGACGGCGAGCGCGTGCTCCGGCTCGCCAACGGGCACGAACTGCTCACCAGGGTGACCGGCGGCGGATGCGCCCTCGGCGCAGTGATGGCTGCCTTCCTCGGAGCCGCGCGCGCCAGAGCCACCCCGCCGCTGCTCGCCGTGGCCTCGGCGAGCCTCGTCTACACGGTCGCTGCTGAACGCGCCGCCAGCGCATCCACGGGGCCCGGCAGCTTCGCCGTCGCGCTTCTCGATGCGCTCGCCGCCGTGCAACCCGCCGACATCGAGTCCGCGGCTCGCGTCGAGACGGCTGCGCTGTGATCGCCGACCTGTCGCTGTACCTCGTCACCGATCCGGCGTTGTGCGGAGAGCGCGGCGTCGTCGACACGGTCCGTCACGCGGTCGACGGGGGAGTGCGCGTCGTCCAGCTGCGCGACAAGCAGGCGACGGATGCCGAGATCACCGCGCAGCTGATCGAACTGTCGCGGGCGATCGACGGGCGATCGCTGCTGCTCGTCAATGACCGGCTCGACGCGGCGATCGCCGCCCGGGAAGCAGGCGCCAGGGTCGACGGCGTCCACCTCGGGCAGGGCGACGCGTCGGTGCTCCGTGCCCGATCGGAACTCGGCCCCGATGCGCTGATCGGTCTCACCGCGAACAGCCGGGCTCATCTCGACGCTGCACTCGCCCTCCCCGCCGGAACCGTGGACTACCTGGGGGTGGGAGTCATCCGCCCGACGAAGACCAAGCCCGATCATCCTCCGGCTCTCGGCGTCGACGGCTTCCGTGCGTTCGCCGCCGCGAGTCCGCTGCCCTGCGTCGCGATCGGAGGTGTCGGCATCGACGACACCGAGGCGTTGCGGGACGCCGGTGCGGCAGGCCTCGCCGTCGTGTCCGCACTGTGTGCCGCAGAAGACCCCGCCGAGACGGCAGCAGCGTTCGTGCAGCGGTGGCGGGCGGCCGGAGTCCCTCGCGTGCTGAGCATCGCCGGCAGCGACCCGTCAGGCGGCGCCGGCGTGCAGGCCGATCTCAAGTCGATCGCAGCCTCCGGGGGATACGGCATGGCTGTGATCACGGCCCTCACCGCGCAGAACACGCAAGGCGTCCGCGCCGTGCATGTGCCGCCGATCGACTTCCTCCGGGAGCAGCTCCACGCGATCTCCGACGACATCGTGATCGACGCGGTGAAGATCGGGATGCTCGCGAACGCAGAGGTCATCCGAACTGTCGTCGAGTGGCTCGACGCGGCCCGTCCGCCCATCGTCGTCGTGGACCCGGTGATGGTCGCGACCAGCGGGGACCGGTTGCTGGATGCCGAGGCCGAACACGCCCTCGGCGCACTGCTCGCCCGCGCCGACGTCATCACCCCGAACCTCGGCGAACTCGGCGTGCTCGTGGGGCGCGACATCGACGGCTGGGACGACGCGCTCGCTGCGGGCGCGGTGCTGTCAACCGCGATCGGAGCGCGGGTGCTGGTGAAGGGCGGGCACCTCGACGGTGCGGAGGCACCGGATGCTCTCATCGGCGCCGGCACGACCATCGAGTTCACGGACGCGCGCATCGAGACCCGCAACACGCACGGAACCGGCTGCTCGCTGTCATCCGCGCTCGCGACCCGCCTCGCGAGGGGTGAGGCTCCTGACGACGCCGTCGCGGGATCGCGGGCCTGGTTGCGCGAATCGCTGCGAGAGGGCGAGGCGCTCATGGTCGGGCGCGGTCACGGGCCGATCAACCACTTCGCCGGGTTGTGGGCGCGGGGCGGACTCGAGACCAGACCGAGCGCCGAGGGCATCGCGACCGACTGGTGGGAGAGGATCTCCGGCATCCGCTCGGATATCGATGGGCTGCCGTTCATCCGGGCTCTCGCCGACGGCACGCTCGGACGCGAGGCCTTCGTCTTCTATCTGGAGCAGGATGCCCTGTACCTGCGCGAATACGCTCGGGTGCTCGCCGAGGCGTCGCGCCTCGCGCCCACCTCGGCCGAGCAGGCGTTCTGGGCGCACTCCGCCCACGGCTCGATCGTCGGCGAACTCGAGCTGCACGCGTCTTGGCTCACCCCCGAGGCGGGCGTCAGCGCCGAGACCTTCGCGGCCGAGCGCGCACCGGCGACCGCGGCGTACCTCGACCATCTGCGGGCGACCGCGTTCACCGGCGACTACGCCGAGCTGATCGCCGCGATCCTGCCGTGCTTCTGGCTGTACGACGATCTGGGCCGCCGCCTGCACGAGGGGGAGTTCGGCGAGTATGCCTGCGATCCGCAGCATCCGTACGCCTCGTGGCTCGCAACCTACGCCGACCCGGCATTCGAGCAGGCTACGGTCCAGGCGATCGCCTACGTCGCGGAGGCAGCGGTCTCGGCCTCGCCCGCGCAGCGGAGTCGCATGTACCGCGCCTTCGAGATCGCCGCCGCGCACGAGCTCGCGTTCTTCGCCGCACCGCTCTGAACGGCCGAACCGCTCACTCTGCCGCGAGACGCAGGGCGAGTGGTTCCCGCATGCGGGCCATGGCCGGAACGAGCGTCGCCGAGACCGTCAGAACGAGACCGAGCGCCACCAGCTGCGCGGCCGCTCCGATGTCGATGACGGGGACCGCGGGGACGAAGCGGCCGAGCGCCGCCGCACTGATGAGAGCGGTGCCGAACACCACGATCGACGCGAGCAGCGTCGCCGTGATCACATGAATCGCTGCCTGGCACACAGCGGCGCCGAGCACGACGCCGTGGCTGGCCCCGCTCGCCCGAAGCAGCGCCTGCTCTGACGCCTGCGTGCGGTTGCTCATGAACAGCACGACTGCAGCCCCCGTCGCACCGAGCAGCACGGGCCCGCCCACGAGGAGCATCACCTGCATGATGCCCAGATCGAAGTTCCCCGGCAAGCCGGCCGACGTCATCGCCGTGCTGGTGGTAGCCGACATCGTCATCAAGCCGCCCAGCAGCGCGGTGCCGACGAACAGGGGAGTGACGGATGCCGTGCTCCTCCCGAGGTGGTAACGCGCCTGGTGCCGGGCGAGGTGCCAGGTCGCGGATGCCCGTGCAGGGATCAGCGCTGTCCACGCTCTGAGGACGAGCGGGGACAGCACAGGGGCGGCGGTCGCGACGATCGCCGTCAGATACGCGGGGAGCAGCGGGAACTGCGAGATCGCGGTGCTGCGCTCTTCGGCACGGAACGGTGCGAGGGCACCGCCGAACCCTGCTGCGAGCAGTACGGCGACCAGCAGCATCCAGCGCCACCATCGCATGCGCTTCGCCTCCGCCTCCGGTTCGCGCAACGCACTGAGAGCCGGCGTACGGCCCGCCGATCTCGCGCCACGGAACCCGCCCAGCAGCACCACCAGCGTCGTGAGCGGCACCACGATGACACCGGTGAGGGTCCCCGGCCGAATCGACGACTCGGCCCACCAGGACGAGTCGTCGACGAAGACGGCGTGGAGGAACGGCGGGACGATGAGCACAGCAGCACCGAAGCCGACGAAGCCTGCGAGCAGGCCGACGCCCGTGAGCTGCGAGATGACGACTGCGGAAGTCTGTGCGGGGCTGACTCCCGCGAGCTGCCATCGTGCGTACACCGCACGGTGAAGGTCGACAGCGAGGCGCGACACGGCGGCGATCACGATCGCCCCGGCGGGGACGTTCAGGATCAGCAGGATCGAAAGGAAGCTGACAGACGCGTCCAGGATCTCCCCACCCTCCGCGAGGCCGGCCTCGAGCATCGCGATCGCGGCCGAGAACGAGACTGCGGCAACCGCGCCGACCGCGGCCAGGCCGCTCCAGGTGGCCCAGCCGTGCCGCAGCTCAGCACGGAGCAGCGGGATCACGCGGCCGCTCCGGTGCGAACGGGCGACTGCAGCGCGCCGAGGATGTCCGCGGCGGAAGGACGCAGAAGCTCCGTCACCGCGGCGCCGTCTCTGAGGACCACGGTACGGTCGGCCCGAGCAGCCGCCTCCAGGTCGTGGGTGACGAGTATCACGCCGTTCCGTCCGGAAGCGTGTGCGCGCAGAAGATCCAGCACCTGCGCCCCCGTGGCCGTGTCGAGCGCCCCTGTGGGCTCGTCTGCGAAGACGATCTCCGGCTGCGCGGCGAGTACTCGTGCGATCGCGACGCGCTGCTGTTGCCCGCCCGAAAGCTGGCCGGGGCGCTTGCTCCCGTGTCCTGACAGCCCGACAGCGGTCAGCGCTGCCGCGGTGTCGGGCGATCGGCGACGTGCCAGACGCGCCGGCAGCGCGACGTTCTCCGCAGCGGACAGCGACGGGATCAGGTTGTAGCTCTGGAACACGAATCCGATCCGATCGCGCCGGATTTTGGCGAGTCGTCGCTGAGACATCCGTTCGATGCGTGTGCTGTCCAACTCGATCTCGCCGGCATCCGCTCGTTCGAGTCCCGCCAGGCAGTACATCAACGTCGATTTGCCCGATCCGCTCGGCCCGACGATGCTCACCATCTCGCCTCGCGCGACGTGGACATCGACGTCACGCAGCACGTTCGCCGCCGGACCACGGCCGACGGCGTAGGCTTTCGATATCCCCTTCGCTCTGAGCAGGGGAACCGCAGTCGCAGGTGTGGGAGTAGTCATTGCTCCAGTAGACGGCGAACGACGACGACGCGCATCGGAGCGTGAGAGGCATCCCTGGTAGACCTGGCGCTACCTTCGGGCTCTCGACCACTGGCGGACGAGTTCCTGTGCATAGGCTGATCCCGTGCGCACCGAGACGATCTGGCAGGGGCTGATGCTGCCGCCCGGCCGTTTCCTGATCTCCCGATGGCCGTGGGCCGGACTGCTGGGCGTCGTCATCACCGCCGTGCTCGGCGTGGTGCTGGTGCTCCCTGTCGTCGCGACGATCGTGATCCTTCCGCTCTGGGGGATCCTCTTCGCGATGATCGAACGAAAGAGGCTGCGCCTGATCGGTCATCCGGCGCGCGCCAGCGGTCATGTCCGCGTGCCCAGGGAGGAGAAGCACAACTGGCTCTGGATCCGGCTCACCGAGCCCACGACCTGGCGCGAGGTCGTCGCGCTCTCGATCGGCATCATCATGGGGCTCCTGGCCTTCGCCCTCCTCCTCGCGCAGGTCATCGCAGTCGGGCTCCCCTTCGCATTGGCGGTCACAGGCCTCACACGCCCGGGCGCAGAAGTGAATCTGTTCTCCGACGTGACGTTCGCGGTCGGCGTGGACAATTGGTGGCATCCGCTGCTCTGCGTACCGCTCATCCTCGTCGTCACGGCGTACGTCAACGCGTCGTTCATGGCTCTGCACGGCGGTGTGATCAGCCGGCTCATCGCCCCGCGCGTCGCCGAGATCGATCGCCGTGTCGCGCAGCTCACGCGCTCGCGTGCCGCGATCGTCTCCGCCCACGAGGATGAGCGTCGGCGTATCGAGAGAGACCTGCACGACGGGGTCCAGCAAGAACTGGTCGGCATCGCCGCGCGCCTCGCGATGCTCGAGCTGGAACTCCGATCGGGAGACGCCGATGCGTCCCGGGCCGCGCTCATCGCGGCGCAGGACCAGACCGAGCGCGCACTCGTCTCGCTCCGATCCACGGTCAGAGGGATCCACCCGACCGTGCTCGCCGACCACGGGCTCACAGAAGCGCTCCGCGAGCTCGCGGGGCGCAGCACCCTCGTGCTGCGGATTCGCGACGACGGCTTTCCTCGAATGCGGCCCGACGCAGAGGCCGCGGGCTACTTTCTCGTCGCCGAAGCACTCACGAACGCGACGAAGCACTCGGCAGCTTCGAGGTTGACCGTCGAGCTCGGCTCCCAGAACGATCGGGCGTACATCCGGGCCACGGACGACGGGCACGGCGGCGCCGATCCCGAGCAGGGCACCGGACTGCGCGGGCTCGCAGGTCGCGCGGAGGCGCTGGGCGGTGCGCTCACCGTGTCCAGTCCCCTCGGAGGACCGACAGTCGTCCTGATGGAACTGCCGCTGATCGGGTCAGGAGAGATCACGCACGGCGGCAAGAGAGGAGGCGCCGATGAGGATTCTCCTCGCGGATGACGCGACTCTGCTGCGCGAAGCACTGTCCGCGCTCCTGGAGAGACTCGGGCACGTGATCGTCGCCACGGCGTCCGACGCTCCGGAGCTGGAGCGCAGCTACTTCACACTCGCCGAGCGGCCGGATCTCGTCATCACCGATGTGCGGATGCCGCCGGGAGGCGCCGACGACGGTCTCGCAGCGGCGCTGCGGATTCGTGAGCACGCGCCGACTCAGCCGGTGCTCGTCCTGTCGCAGTATGTCGCCGAGCGCTATGCGCGCGAACTGCTCCTCCTGCCGGAGGCGGCCGTCGGATATCTGCTGAAGGAGAGAGTCAACCGGATCAGCGACTTCGATCGGGCGCTCGCCGTGGTGCGCGACGGCGGAACGGTCATCGACCCGGAGGTGACCAGGCAGCTGTTGAGGGCAGAGGTCGCCGGCCCACTGGACGCGCTCACCGCGCGCGAACGGGAGGTCCTCGCGCTGATGGCCGACGGCGCTTCGAACAGCGACATCGCCTCCACGCTCTTCCTCAGCGACGCCGCCGTGCGCAAGCACGTGGGCAACATCTTCAGCGGGCTCGGACTCAGCCCCGCAGCTGAGAACCGCAGGGTGCGCGCGATCCTCGTGTTCCTGGAGGCTCGCCGGGAGGGTTGACGTACGTTACGCGTCTGATTTGCGGATGCCGCGCCGCCCGCGCTATGGTCGCGACATGCCTTCGGCCGCCCACGCTTCTTCGACGCTCGCTCCGAGCGTCGTCGTCGTGCGCCGACGCCGCGGCGGCCGCCGACTCTAGGCGACCCCGCGCTCCTGCCTGCGTACGCACGGCGGTCGAGTGCCGGTGTCGCCGCTCCGGCCCCAGACCCTCCCAGCGTTAAGGTAGAAGCATGACGTACACGGTCGCCGTTTCCGGCGCATCCGGCTATGCGGGTGGCGAGATCCTCCGTCTCCTGGCCGCACATCCCGACATCGAGATCCGCACCGTCACGGCGCACTCGAACGCCGGCCAGCCGCTGATCCAGCACCAGCCGCACCTGCGCTCTCTCGCGCACCTCACCCTGCAGGACACGACGCCAGAGGTCCTCGCCGGGCATGACATCGTGTTCCTCGCGCTGCCGCACGGGCAATCCGGCCAGTACACCGATGCCCTCGGCGCGGTCCCGCTGGTGATCGACGCGGGCGCCGACCACCGGCTCACCTCGAAGGACTCCTGGGACTCCTTCTACGGCGGGGAATTCCACGAGCCGTGGGCGTACGGAGTGCCGGAACTTCCCGTGAACGGGACGAAGCAGCGCGAGAACCTCGTGGGAGCGACGCGCATCGCGGCTCCCGGGTGCAACGCCTCGACGGTGAGCCTCAGTCTCGCCCCCGGCGTCGCCTCCGGCGTGATCGATCCTGGTGACATCGTCTCGGTTCTCGCGGTGGGGCCCTCCGGCGCGGGCAAGAGCCTGAAGACGAACCTCCTCGGCAGTGAGATCCTCGGCACGGCGAATCCGTACGCGGTGGGCGGCACGCACCGCCACATCCCCGAGATCCGGCAGGCGCTCGCCGCGGCATCAGGCCCTTCGACAGGCTCAGGGACCCAGATCGAGCGGAGCATCCGCATCTCCTTCACCCCGGTACTCGTGCCGATGTCGCGGGGCATCCTCGCCACCTCGACGGCACCGATCGTCGAGGGCGTCACCGATGCGCAGGTCCGCGAGGCGTGGGAGAGCGCTTACGCCGGAGAGACCTTCGTGCAGCTGCTCCCCGAGGGCCAGTTCCCGCGCACCGCCGACGTGCTCGGCGCGAACACCGCGCTCATCGGTCTTGGGATCGATCGTGCCGCGAACCGTGTCACGGTCGTCACCGCGGTCGACAACCTCGTCAAGGGCACCGCCGGTGCCGCCATCCAATCCATGAACATCGCGCTCGGCCTACCCGAAGACCGCGCGCTCTCCGTGAACGGAGTCGCACCGTGAGTGTCACCGCCCCTGCAGGATTCGAGGCGGCCGGTGTCGCCGCCGGTCTCAAAACCACAGGCAAACCCGATGTCGCGGTCGTGGTGAACCGGGGCCCGCGCAAGGTCGGTGCCGCCGTCTTCACGAGCAACCGTGCCAAGGCCAACCCGATCATCTGGTCGCAGCAGGCCGTCGCCGACCGTGTGGTCGAGGCCGTCGTGCTGAACTCCGGGGGAGCGAACTGCTTCACCGGCGCCTTCGGGTTCCAGACCACGCACCAGACCGCCGAGAAGGCCGCTGAACTGCTCGGCGTCAGCGCCGGCGACGTGCTCGTCTGCTCGACGGGGCTCATCGGCGTCGGAGATGAGGTCTTCCGGGCCAAGGTCCTCACCGGCACGGAGCAGGCGATCGCCGAGCTCTCGTCCGACGGAGGCGAGAGCGCAGCACAGGCGATCATGACCACCGACACCGTCGCGAAGACCGCGGTGGTCAGCCGCGACGGCTGGACGATCGGCGGCATGGCGAAGGGAGCAGGCATGCTCGCCCCCGGGCTCGCGACCATGCTCGTCGTCATCACGACGGATGCCGTGCTCGAGCCCCTCGAGGCCGACTCCGCCCTCCGCACGGCCACTGGGCAGACATTCGACCGCCTCGACTCGGACGGCTGCATGTCGACGAACGATCAGGTCACTCTGCTCGCCAACGGGGCGTCCGGGGTCGTTCCCGATCTCGACGACTTCGCAGCCGCGCTCTCCGGGTTGTGCCAGGAGCTCGCGGTCAAGCTGCAGGGCGACGCTGAAGGGGCGAGCCACGACATCACGATCGAGGTGCAGCACGCCGCCTCCGAGCAGGAGGCCGTCGAGGTCGGCCGCTCGGTCGCCCGCAACAACCTCTTCAAAGCAGCGATCTTCGGCAACGACCCGAACTGGGGTCGTGTCCTCGCGGCGATCGGCACGACCGCCGCGCAGTTCGATCCCTACGACGTGGACGTGTGGATGAACGGCGTCCGTGTCTGCAGCGAAGGCGGCCCCGACCGTCCGCGCGAAGAGGTCGATCTGACGCCGCGGGCGACTCACCTGGTCATCGATCTCAAGGTCGGCGAGGCCACGGCATCCATCCTCACCAACGACCTCACCCACGACTACGTGCACGAGAACAGCGCGTACGCATCATGACCGACATCCAGGACACGCCGGCCGAGATCGCCGCAGTCAAGGCCGAGACGCTCATCGAGTCGCTGCCGTGGCTCAAGAAGTTCCGTGATCAGATCGTCGTCGTCAAGTACGGCGGCAACGCGATGGTCTCGGATGAGCTGCAGGAGGCGTTCGCCCAGGACATCGCCTACCTGCGGTACGTGGGAGTGCAGCCCGTCGTCGTGCACGGCGGAGGCCCGCAGATCTCCGACATGCTGGGACGCCTCGACATCCCCAGCGAGTTCAAGGGCGGTTACCGCGTCACCACGACCGAGGCGATCAGCGTCGTCCGCATGGTGCTCACGGGGCAGGTCAATCCGCAGCTCGTGTCGAAGATCAACTCGCACGGCCCGATCGCGACCGGTCTGAGCGGAGAGGACGCCGGTCTGTTCGGCGGCCGCCGTCGTGGCGTCGTCATCGAAGGGGAAGAGGTCGATCTCGGGCGCGTCGGCGATGTGGTCGAGGTCGACCCCACCGCCGTGTTCGATCATCTGGCCGCAGGGAGGGTTCCGGTGATCTCCTCGATCGCGCCGGATCTCGACCACCCCGGCCAGTCGCTCAACGTGAACGCGGATGCCGCGGCTGCGGCCCTCGCGGTGGCACTCGGCGCCCGCAAGCTGGTCATCCTGACGGACGTACCCGGGCTCTACGCGGACTGGCCGAATCGCGACTCGCTCGTCTCGCACCTCACGGCGGAGGCCCTCATCGAGATGCTCCCGAGCCTGGAGTCCGGCATGATCCCGAAGATGCGAGCCTGCCTCGACGCTGTCGAGGGCGGCGTCGACGCCGCGGCGATCATCGACGGACGCGTGCCGCACTCGGTGCTCGTCGAGCTCTTCACCAGCAAGGGAATCGGAACAGAAGTGGTCTTGGAAAGCGCAGGGACGAAAGCATGAGCAATTGGCAGGATGACGCAGCGAGCCATCTGGTCCTCAACGCAGGGCCCCGCCTGGCGATGCTCACACGAGGCGAGGGTTCGTACGTATGGGATGCAGACGGCAACCGCCTTCTCGACTTCCTCGCCGGCATCGCCGTGACCTCGCTCGGACACGCGCACCCGGTGTTCGTCGAGGCCGTCTCGCGGCAGGCCGCGACGCTCGCGCACGTGTCGAACTACTTCGCCACGCCGCCGCAGCTCGCGCTCGCCGCTCGTCTCAAGCGTCTCGCCGGCGCCGGCATCGACGGGCGGGTGTTCTTCTCGAACTCGGGCGCTGAGGCCAACGAGGCCGCGTTCAAGCTCGCCCGTCTGCACGGCGGCGCCGAAAAGCCGCGCATCATCGCACTCGAGAACGGCTTCCACGGCCGCACCATGGGCTCCCTCGCCATGACCGCGAAGGCGTCGATGCGCGCGCCGTTCGAGCCGATGCCCGGAGGAGTCGAGCACATCCCGGCGACCATCGAGGCGCTCGAGGCCGCGATCGACGATCGCGTCGCCGCCGTCATCGTCGAGCCGATCCAGGGCGAAGCCGGAGTGGTCGAGCTTCCAGAGGGCTACCTCGCCGCGGCGCGGTCGCTCACCCTGAAGCACGGCGCGCTCCTCATCGTCGACGAGATCCAGACGGGCGCCGGTCGCACCGGGGCGTGGTTCGGCTTCTCCCACGAGGGCATCACCCCCGACGCGATCACCCTCGCCAAGGGCATCGGCGGAGGCTTCCCGATCGGCGCCCTCGTCACGTACGGCGCGGCGAGCGACCTGTTCACACCGGGCTCGCACGGCTCGACGTTCGGCGGCAACCCGCTGGCGACGGCCGTGGCGGACGCCGTGCTCGCCGAGATCGAGAACGCAGGACTCGTCGAGAACGCCGCGCGCCGCGGCGAAGAACTGCGCGGGATCATCGAAGGCATCGACTCGCCGCTGATCGACGGCGTCCGAGGCCGTGGACTTCTCATCGGCGTCGGTCTCGCAGCTCCGGTCGCGGGGGCTGTCGTGGCCGCCGCCCAGGAGCAGGGTCTCATCGTCAACGCCGCCAACCCCGAGACCGTGCGCATCGCACCGGCCCTCACGATCGGCGACGCCGAGCTCGCCGAGTTCCGCGAGCTTTTCGCCGCCGCGCTCGCCGACGTGTCGGCATCCCTCACCACTTCCGGAAAGGCCCCCGCATGACCCGCCACCTGCTGCGTGACGACGACCTGACCCCCTCCGAGCAGGCGGAGATCCTCGACCTCGCGCTGGAGCTGAAGAAGGACCGCTGGGCCAGCAAGGCCCTCGCGGGTCCTCAGACCGTCGCGGTGATCTTCGACAAGTCCTCGACCCGCACCCGCGTCTCTTTCGCCGTGGGCATCGCCGATCTCGGAGGCTCGCCGCTCATCATCTCGACCGCCAGCAGCCAGCTGGGCGGCAAGGAGACCCCGTCCGACACCGCGCGCGTGCTCGAGCGCCAGGTCGCCGCGATCGTGTGGCGCACCTACGCGCAGGCGGGTCTCGAGGAGATGGCCGCCGGCACGAGGGTGCCGGTGATCAATGCGCTCTCCGACGACTTCCACCCCTGCCAGCTGCTCGCCGACCTGCTCACGATCCGCGAGCACAAGGGCGATCTGCAGGGTCTCACACTCACGTTCTTCGGCGACGGCGAGAGCAACATGGCGCATTCCTATGCACTCGCCGGTGTCACCGCGGGCATGCACGTGCGGATCGTGTCTCCCGTCGACTACGCCCCCAGGGCCGACGTCGTCGAGGCGGCCGATCGGCGGGCGGCGGAGACAGGCGGTTCGATCACCCTCTACACCGACCCAGTCGAAGCCGCGGCCGGCGCCGACGTGATCGTGACCGACACCTGGGTCTCGATGGGCAAAGAGGAGGAGAAGCTCGCGCGCATCCGCGATCTGGGCGCCTACAAGGTGACGCCCGAGACGATGCAGCTGGCAGACTCCGAGGCCATCTTCATCCACTGCCTCCCGGCCGACCGCGGCTACGAGGTCGACTCCGAGGTCATCGACGGACCGCAGAGCGTCGTCTGGGACGAGGCCGAGAACCGGCTGCACGCCCAGAAGGCCCTCCTGGTGTGGCTGCTCGAGAAGAACGGGACGGCCGCCTGATGAGTGCAGAGAAGAACGAGGGCACGAACGAGGGCGCCCTGTGGGGAGCCCGGTTCGCGAGCGGGCCCTCGCCCGAGCTCGTCGAGCTCAGCCGGTCGACGCATTTCGACTGGATCCTCGCGCCGTACGACATCGCGGGTTCCCACGCGCATGCGACCGCACTCGAAGCCGCCGGCTACCTCGAGATCGACGAGGCTGTGCGGATGCACGAGGGGCTGGATGCCGTGGCGCGCAAGGTCGCCGACGCCACTCTGCTGCCCCAGCCATCCGATGAGGACGTGCACGGCGCTCTCGAACAGGCGCTGATCGCCGAACTCGGCCCCGAGCTCGGCGGGCGCCTGCGTGCCGGCCGCAGCCGCAACGACCAGATCGCCACGCTCGTGCGCATGTATCTCATCGACCATGCTCGTGTGATCGCCCGCGACATCCTGCGCGTGATCGACGCGCTCGTGGCGCAGGCCGAGGCGCACCCCGGAGCGATCCTGCCTGGACGCACGCATCTGCAGCACGCGCAGCCCGTGCTGCTCGCGCACCATCTGCTGGCACACGGCTGGCCGCTCGTGCGCGAGCTCGAGCGCCTCGTCGACTGGCGTCGCCGGGCGGGCGTCTCGCCTTACGGCGGGGGAGCACTGGCCGGTTCGACGCTGGGTCTCGACCCCGCACTCGTGGCGACCGAGCTCGGGCTGGATCGTCCTGCCGAGAATTCGCTCGACGGCACGTCGGCGCGCGACGTCGTCGCCGAGTTCGCCTTCATCACCGCGATGACCGGCGTCGACCTGTCGCGCCTGGCGGAGGAGATCATTCTCTGGAACACGCGTGAGTTCGGCTTCGTCACCCTGCACGACAGCTACTCGACCGGGTCGAGCATCATGCCCCAGAAGAAGAACCCCGACATCGCCGAGCTCGCTCGGGGGAAGTCGGGTCGTCTGATCGGCAATCTGTCGGGGCTTATGGCGACGCTCAAGGGCCTCCCGCTCGCGTACAACCGCGATCTGCAGGAGGACAAGGAGCCGGTCTTCGACTCTGTGCAGACCCTCGAGGTCGTACTGCCCGCATTCGCCGGCATGATCGCGACGCTGCAGTTCGACACGCAGCGCATGGCGGCTCTCGCTCCGCAGGGGTTCTCGCTCGCGACCGACGTGGCCGAGTGGCTGGTCAAGCGCCGGGTGCCGTTCCGTGACGCGCACGAGATCTCGGGTGCGCTCGTGCGTGCGTGCGAGGAGCACGGCATCGGGCTGGAGGACGCCACCGACGAGCTGCTGCTTTCGGTGTCTGCTCACCTCGTGCCCGAGGTGAAGGAGGTCCTCACGATCGAAGGATCCGTCGCCTCGCGCACGGGCGCCGGCGGCACCGCGCCCGAGCGAGTCGCCGAGCAGCGCGCAGAGCTCATCGCCCGGGCTCAGGCTGCGGTGCATGCGCTCGGGCTGTAACAGCGGCTGACGATTCACGGAGGTCGTGACGATTCACGGAGGGTTCTACGGAATCCCTCCGTGAATCGTCATCTCATCCGTCATCCGTCATCCGTCATCCGATCCTGCGCATCCGGCGGAGCGCCCCGAGGATCGCGGCCTGCACGACGGGCCAGTCGTGGACGATCTGGGCGTAGTCGAATCGGAGGGTCTCATAGCCGAGCGCGGATGCCTGGGCATCCCGCTTTCGGTCTCGATGCCGATGCTCGGGCGAATCGTGGTTCTCGGTCCCGTCGGCTTCGACGATCAGGCGCCCGGCGATGACGAAGTCGACTCTGCCGACCCCGTCGATCGTGACCTGCCGCTCGAGGGTCAGCCCGAGAAGATGCAATCGGAGCCGGAGCAGCGACTCCAATCCGCTGTCGGCATCCGCCCGAGCGAGGTCGACCAGCCATCGCGCGCTGGCCGGGAGCGCTGCTCGGATGCGTGACCGTGCCTCACGTGAGAGTTTTCGCAGCCGCCAGGCGGATTCGAATGCCGCGAAGAACGCTTCTTCGCCAGCGCAGCGACGCAAGTGGAGCAGGGCGGTCTCGACGTCGGTCGAGACGAGCGGCGGATGTCCGCTGTAGTGATGCGCGACGCAGACGCAGTGCGGATGCTGGAGGGGATGCTGTTTCGCGCCAAGCCACACGTGCGGTCCGTCGGCGACGGGGAGCACCCAGATGCCGTGTCGTCGTAGAAGGCTCGCGCAGGTGAGCGCTCCGCCATGTTCGATGGCCGCCCTCGTATCCGCATCGAGAGGCGCGGTGGCGAAGACGCCGTGCCGCACGCGTTCGATTTCTCCTCGCCGCACGTGAGCGGCGAGGGACTGCCGGGTGAATCCGAGTTTCTGCAACGTGCGCCCGCGGGCTATTCCGCCGAGCCGGGTGATGGTGTCCTTCGCTGAGAGCATGGCTCGACGATGCCGTGGACGGGCTCCGCATGGACGGGGAGAAGACGGATTGTGGACAGATCGGCGTCTTGCGCGAGTTGTGCAGTGAGAGTGATGAGGTGACGATTCACGGAGCGGATGACGATTCACGGAGGACTCGCCAGGATTCATCCGTGAACCGTCACCTCATCCGCGAACCGTCGGTTCGGGACGGCAGCCGGAATCAGTGCAGTGCGGAGTCCGCGCTCGAGCGCTCCCAGCGGGTGAACTGCACGGTGAGGCCGGAGCGGGTCGGAGCAGCGAGGAAGGGGCCCGCGGATGCCGTGGCCTCTCCATCGAACGGGGCGACGCGCACCAGGCGCCACTCTCCGTGATCGGCACGGGCGCGAACGATCACGGCATCCGGCCATCGGCTCACCCGCACAGTGATCTCGCCGCCGTGCCAGTCGTCGACGTGGCCGACCGACCAGTCCGATCGGATGTCCGTGACGACGGCGCCGAGGCCGAGGTGTCCGTCGGCGTACTCGAGGCCTGCCTTGATCCAGTGCTCGTCATCGATCCGCACGAAGACGCCGGCCTGGTCGAACTGGCCGTCCCAGGGTGCCCTGAACGAGACCTCCATGGCCTCTCCCACGGCGAGGGGAGCGAGCAGTGCGTGCTCGGTGTCGTGCACGAACCCGTACGCCGTGCGCCGCCAGGCATCGCTGCCCTCGACGGCGACCACTTCGAGGTGCGAGCCGATCGTGCGGGAGGACTGGGGCTCGTTGGTCCAGGACGCGTCGTCCCAGGGAATGATGTGTGTTTCAGGCATGATCCCAGAGTATAGCCAAAACGGGCATAAATCTAGGATTATTCGTGATATGGTTATCACATGGTCATCGCTGTTCTCGCCGACATCGTCGGGTCGCGCAAACTCCGCGACCGGGAGTCCGCGCAGCGGGTCCTGGACGAGACGATCGCGCGGGTCGAGCGGGATCTTCCGCTCGCGGCGCAGCCGCTCACACCAACCGTAGGAGACGAGCAGCAGGGCGTCTACCGCGAACTCGAAGATGCGCTGGTCTCGCTTCTGATGATCCAGCTGCGACTGCCCGAGGGCATCGCGTTCCGCTTCGGCGTCGGCATCGGAGAAGTGCGACCGGTCGAGTCCGTGCACCGCGAGCTCGCCGACGGACCCGGCTGGTACGCGGCCCGTGAGGCGATCGACATCGTGCACGCGCGCGAGAGCCGCGCCGTGCCGCGCACGCGCACCTGGATTGTCGGAGCCCCGGGGCAGGATGAGGTCATGCAGAGCACGATCACGGCATCCAACGCCTACCTTCTCGTCAGAGACGAGCTGGTCGGGGCCATGAGCGAGCGCGAGCGTCGACTGGCCTACGGTCGCCTCGTCGGGCACTCTCAGCAGGAGCTTGCGACCCAAGAGGGAATCTCACAGCCGAGCGTCTCGAAGGCCCTGCGCAATGCCGGCGCTGCGGCTCTGCTCGAAGGAGTGGCAGCGCTCAGAGGAGGCGGGGAATGATCGTCGCGGGGCTCGTGCTCCTGGCCGTCGGCGCCGCCGACCTGGTGCGCCAGTTCGCACCGAGACGCTGGATCGGCTATCTCACGGTCGCCGTGATCCTGCTGCTTCTCGGCAGCGTCAGCGATGCCCTCATCCCCATGATCGCCGCGCTGATCGTGGGTGCGCTCTGGGTGTGGTGCATGCCGTCCGATCGTCCGGCGCCCCTCGGGTTCTGGCCGGCCGTGCTGCTCGGTGCTCTGAGCATCGGCGCGGTCGTCTGGGCGGGCGCCCGGACGGATGCCGGCCTGATCGGCGAGATCTGGACGCTCCGCTCACCGTTCGGCGACGTTCCGTTCGACCTGGCAGTTCTCGCGCTGGGCGCCGGCGCGTTCCTTCTGGAGTCGGCGAACCTCGTCGTGCGAGCGGCCCTCGACGGCGAGCACACCTGGCGACCGGCCGATCCGGCGCCCGAGGTGGTGGCGCCCGTCGCCGCAACGGGCGAGGAGGGCGAGATCGCCGATGGCGCGGAGGAGGATGCCACGCCGATCCGCGATCCGCGCAGCGGCTTCAAGGGAGGCCGCCTCATCGGCCCGCTCGAGCGCGTGCTCGTCATGATCCTCACTCTCGCCGCCGCCTACCCGATCCTCGCCGCGATGCTGGCGGCCAAGGGAATCGTGCGATTCCCCGAGATCTCGCGCGACGGCGAGACCGGGGCCCGGGCCGAGTACTTCCTCGTCGGGAGTCTCGTCAGCTGGGTGATCGGGCTGGGGGCCGCATTCCTGGTCTGGTGGGCCGCGCACAGCTGACCGGTCGCGGGCCGAGGCGAGCGGAGCGTCCGCCCGCTGATAGCCTTGAACGCGTGTCAACTCCCGATCTGACGACCGCGGCACCAGCGATCGACCACACGTTCGAGAACGTGTGGGACGAACTCGTCTGGCGCGGCCTCGTCCATGTGTCCACCGACCAGGAGGCGCTGCGCGCCCTGCTCGCGGGAGAGCCCATCACGTATTATTGCGGTTTCGACCCGACCGCCCCGAGCCTGCACCTGGGAAACCTGGTGCAGCTGCTGACGCTGCGCCGTATCCAGCTCGCCGGCCACAAGCCGCTCGGTCTCGTCGGCGGATCGACCGGTCTGGTCGGCGACCCCCGCCCCACGGCGGAGCGCACGCTCAACACGCGAGAGACCGTGGCCGAATGGGTCGGGCGCCTGCGCGCGCAGGTCGAGCGCTACCTCAGCTTCGAGGGCGACAACGCGGCCCGCATCGTGAACAACCTCGACTGGACGGCGCCTCTGTCGGCGATCGACTTCCTGCGCGAGATCGGCAAGCACTACCGCGTCGGCACGATGCTGAAGAAGGATGCGGTCGCTGCCCGTCTCAACTCCGACGAGGGCATCAGCTACACCGAGTTCAGCTACCAGATCCTGCAGGGTCTCGACTACCTCGAGCTGTACCGGCAGTACGACTGCGTGCTGCAGACCGGCGGCAGCGACCAGTGGGGGAACCTCACGAGCGGCACCGATCTCATCCGCCGTGCGGAGGGCGTCTCTGTGCACGCGATCGGCACCCCGCTGATCACGAACAGCGACGGCACCAAGTTCGGCAAGAGCGAGGGCAACGCCATCTGGCTGGATGCGGAGATGTGCAGCCCGTACCGCATGTACCAGTTCTGGCTGAGCACGACGGATGCCGACGTGATCGACCGGCTCAAGGTCTTCACGTTCTTGACCCGGGCCGAGATCGAGGAGTACGAGCGCCTCGTCGAGTCCGAGCCGTTCCGTCGTGCGGCGCAGAAGCGCCTGGCTCTCGAAGTCGTCGCCACCGTGCACGGTCTCGAGCCCGCCGCGGCGGTGATCGCAGCATCCGAAGCGCTGTTCGGCCAGGGCGATCTGACCGCGCTCGACCCGTCGACGCTGCGGACCGCGCTCGAGGAACTGCCGAATGCGACCGTAGCGGGCGGGAGTCCCGTCGTGGAGGCGCTCGTGGCCACGGGACTCGTGTCTAGCCTCAGCGAGGCTCGTCGTGCGATCGCCCAGGGCGGCGTTTCACTCGACGGAGTCCGAGTCGACGACGACGCCGCAGCCGTGCAGGGGTCTCTGCCCGGGGGAGTCTCCGTGCTCCGCCGAGGGAAGAAGACCCTCGCCGGCGTCTTCATCGACTGAGTCGCCAGAGCGGATGCCGTTCACTCTGAGCCATGCGCTGGTCGCGCTGCCGTTCGTGCGCACGCCTCTGGTTCCTGCGGCGATCGCGATCGGTGCGATGGCTCCTGACCTGCCGCTGTTCGTCAGAGGTGCGGGGATCAACTACGGGTTCACGCACACGTACGGGAATCTGGTCTGGACGGGGCTGCTCGCGTTCGGACTGTTCCTGATCTGGCGAGTCGTGCTGCGACCGGCCGTGCCGGAACTGGCGCCCGCCTGGTTGGCCCGTCGCCTGCCCGAAGACTGGTCGGACACGGCCCGCACCTCACTCCTCAGGGCCGTGGGCATCGGGCAGTCCCGCTGGTATCCGGTGCTTCTGGCGGTGTCTCTCATCCTCGGAGCGGCGTCGCACATCCTGTGGGACTCCTTCACACACGAAGGGCGGTGGGGCGTCGCGGTCATTCCGATCCTCGACGAACCGTGGGGTCCGATCACCGGGTTCAAGTGGCTGCAGTACGGCTCCGCGATCGCCGCGCTGATCATCATCGCGGTGTGGGCGGTGATGCGATTGCGCGGCGCCTCACCGCGCGAAGATTCTCCGCGAGCGCTGCCTCTCGCGGTCAGGCTCTCGTGGTGGATCTCGTTGCCGGTCATCCTGCTGACTTCGTGGATCATGGGTCTCGTCGCCTATGGTCCGCTGACGGCCGAGTTCACGGTGCCGCATCTCGCCTACATCGTGCTGCCTCCGGCGTGCGCGATCTGGGGCGCGCTCACCCTCATCCTCTGCCTGCTGCTCCCGGTTTTCCGCGCGCGTCACCAGCGCGGCTGATCCGCCCCCCACGGTCGCGGCGCTCGGAACTCCCGCTCCGGGATCACGGGGCGCGCGGTTGTGAGCATCCGTCCACCGACTTCGAAGACCGCCGTGTGCTCGGCCGGATCGATGTGCTGTTCGGGTTCCGGAGTCAGGCGACGCGGCATTCCGAGCAGTTCGGCCGCGATGCGTCGTAGCGAGGTCCGAGTGATCCAGCTGCCGCCCTCGGTCCTACGTCTTTCGAGGAGGGAGACGACCGATGCCGCGAGCAGGTACCCCGCGCTGTGATCGAGAGCCTGAGCAGGAAGGGCGCCCGGCCGATCACCGTCGGGCGACTCGATCATCGCGATGCCCGATTCCGCCTGCACGAGGCTGTCGAATCCCGCACGCTCAGGGGCATCGATGCCCCACGCGCTGAGCTGCGCGACCACGAGACCCGGATGGCGCTCGACGAGTTGCTCGGGAGAGAGCCCCATCCGGGCGAGAGCGGCTGGTCGATAGCCCAGCACGACCGCGTCCGCACGATCCAGCAGGTCGTGCAGGCGAGGCGAGCGCGCATCGAGCAGCGCCGAGCGCTTGCCGTGGCCCGTGTCGAAGTGCTGCCATTCGGGTTCGGGTAGATCAGGTGGATCGATGCGGAGCACGTCCGCACCGAGCAGCGCGAGGCTGCGTGTGCAGACCGGGCCCGCGATCACACGCGTGAGATCGAGGATGCGGGCGCCTTCCAGTCCGTTCTGAGTGCGCGGGCTCCGGTCGTCGGGGGAGGGGTGATGAGCGACATCGAAGAGGGGAGTGGACCGGAGGAGCGCGTCTCGCGCAGGATCCTCGCCAAGGACCTCGACGGCGAGTCCACCCCGCCCGGTGATACGGGCCACGGCCTCGGTGGAGGTGAGCTCCGCGAACGCCTGCTCAAGATGGGCGGCGTCCGCAAGGCCGAGACCGTTGAGAAGCCGCTGCGCGTGATGCGGATAGTTGCCGTGCGTGCGGACCCAGCCGTCGCGGCTGCGCCAGAAGCCGGAGAGGGGCGACCACACGTCTGGAGCGGCACCGTCGATCGTGAGCAGCCGATCGCTTCGATAGGCGAGGGCGATCCGTGCAGGATCGGGCGTCGAGCGGATGCCCGCTGCCTGTGTGAACGCGGAGACGCTCGCCCAGGCGAGGGCGCCGGTGGAGAGCCGTGAAGGCAGAGGAACCTGCATGGTGTGAGCGTAGTCGAGCATGCTGCCCGGGCGTTTCGGGGGCTGGACTGGGGGAATGTGGCGCAGGCGCCCAGACGACACGCCCGGGGTGAGAGTGCTGATTTGCCAGAACCTCGAGATCCACGTAACTTATTACTTGTTCGCCCCACAGGGAAGCGGAGAGGCCGAGAGCCTCGCCCCCCTCAAGCGGAGAACCACCTCCCACATCCACTCACTTGTGAGACAGATGCTCTGCGTCTAGGATGGGAGATCCACCCTCTGCGGCTGTCAAACGCTGCGTTGGAGATCGAAAGATCTGCGCCGCGAGCTGATTTGACAAGCGGAACGGGATGGATAAGCTAGTGAAGTTGCTCCGGCGCGGTAAGCGCCGAGCGGCAGATCTGGAACTCAGCCTCACGGTATGTCGATTTGACAGGCCTGAGGAGCTGGGTAAGATTGAGAAGTTGCCCTTCGGGCCTGACTGTGATGGTTGGGTCGGGGGAGCGTCCGATCCTTGAGAACTCAACAGCGTGCACTTGTCAAATGCCAAATAACCTCGACTCCACTTCGGTGGGGTGAGATTCCTTTGGATCAAAGACCAGTCCTTCCGGGGACTGGCAATGGATGAAGTCAGCAATGAATTTGTCTCTTTGGTCAGTTTCAAACTCGCTGCGTCACCGTTTTCCCGGTGGGGTATGCATTTCTTTTTTACGGAGAGTTTGATCCTGGCTCAGGATGAACGCTGGCGGCGTGCTTAACACATGCAAGTCGAACGGTGAACACGGAGCTTGCTCTGTGGGATCAGTGGCGAACGGGTGAGTAACACGTGAGCAACCTGCCCCTGACTCTGGGATAAGCGCTGGAAACGGCGTCTAATACTGGATACGAACAACGGCCGCATGGCCAGTTGTTGGAAAGATTTTTT